>JAMCWQ010000094.1 GCA_023480825.1 Chloroflexota bacterium
CAACGAAACACACTTCCACTGGGAGAAGGACGGGGGCACCAGCCAGATGGGCTGCCTGACCATCGATACTCCCAGAGGGGGCCAGCACATCTACACCACCAACCCCACCGTCGCTACTCTGGAGGTGGATGACTCCTACGGCAACTCCGACCTCTACTCGTGGAACAACAACGCCGCCCTGATCAATCACACGGACCGCAACGGCAACCGGACACGAATGTCTTGGGACGACATGAACAACCTGACGGGAGTGTACGATGCCGAGGCCAACTCCCACAACTACACCTACAACTCCACGAACAATCCCACCAACGAGCGCTGGACTCTGCTCGACCAAGACGCCAAGAATCTGGCCACCAACGGCAGTTTCGAGCTGGACGACAATGGGGACGGCATGCCAAACGGCTGGACTACGCAGGGGGAGACCGGAAGCCCGGGCTTTGGTATCACCACCTCGGTGCAGCGCTACGGCACCAACGCCATCTCCATCTGGGCCACTGCCTCGTCCACCGGATGCTTCCAGTCCCCGGCCATTGCGGTTACCGGGGCCACAGCTTACAACTTGAGCTATGACGTGAAGACGGATGGCCTCACGCCCTCCCGGACCGACATTCCCGCCGGGATAGTGGTTGTGAGCGAGTACGATGCCTCCTTGAACTGGCTGCGGGACCAGATTCTCTTCACCACTCCCACCGGTGACCATGACTGGGCAAGAAAGAGCGCCAGCTTCAACACCAACGGATCGACGAGGTACGTGTTCCTCAGGCCCGCTCTGTGCTACTCCTCCAGCGGCAATGCCACCGGGACCGTCTACTTCGACGGCATCCTCCTGGAAAAAGGGACCACCCAGAGCGACTACTACACGAAGGCAAGCAGCACCTTTGGCGGGACCGGGAACATCACCTCCCGTACCGACCGGAATGGGAAGACAACCAACCTCGGCTACAACGGGAACGGGACGCTAAACAACGTCACCGATCCCCTGAACTCGACTACCGATATCGACTATGACCCGGATGGCAACCCCAACAAGATAACCGATGGGGATGGGAAGATTTGGCGCAAGCTTTACGACGGGGCCAGCCGGGTGATTAGTGAGACCAACCCTCTTGGTATGACGACCACTTACCAGTACGACAACGAGGACAGGCTAATACAGCAGACGGATGCCCGTGGCCACTCGACCCATTACGTCTACGATGAGGTCGGCAATACCCTGGTGGTGACGAATACCGATGGTAACGCCGCTACTTTTTCCTACGACGACAAGAATAACCAGGAGTGGGTTACAGACGCTCTCGGTAATACTACTACCTACAACTACGATGCAGCAGGCAACCAGACGAGCGTGACCGATGCCCTTGACCATGCTACCACTACCCAGTATGATCTGGAGAACAAGCCAACGAGCGTGACCACTGCTCTGGGAAATACAACCCGGTACGAGTATGACCCGGTGGGTAACACAACGGTGATAACCGACGCCAACGGCCTGGCCACCAAGATGGAGTATGATAAAGTGGGCCTTCTCACCCTCAAGACCTACCCGGATAGCACGCCCACCTACACCGATACCGTGAGCTACGCCTACAACCACCAAGAGCTCAGGAAGACCATGACCTCCACCGTTGGTACGACAACCACGATCACCAAGTACGGCTACGACTATGAAGGCAGGATGACCAGCTCTAAGACCAGCTCCGACACTACGTCGTATGGGTATGACGATGCGGGCAGGCTGATACAGGTGACCTATCCGGACGACAAGGTGGTGAGCTACGAGTACAACAAGCGGAACATGATGAAGAAGGTTACCGACTGGGCTTCCCGCATCACCAACTACACCTACGACGATGCCGGCCAGCTTTCCACCGCCAGCTACCCGAATAGTACCTCGATAGCCTATACTTACGACAACAACGGCCAGATAAAGGACATCAAGTACAAGGATAGCGGGGGCGACACTACCCACGACATCACCTACAAGCGGGACAACCTGGAGAACCCCACCATCATCACCGATACCATCGGCATCACTACCACGGTAAAGAACTTCACCTACGATGATCACAGCCAGTTGACCAAGGCGGTCTACGATGAGAACAACTCCGAGGCCTTCCAGTACGATGCGGTGGGCAACCGGACGGTGCTGACAGCCACCGCGGATGGCACTGCCACTGCTACCAACTACAGCTACGATAACGACAACCGGATGACCGCAGCAGGAGCAATCACCTACACTTGGGACAACAACGGGAACATGCTCTCTAAGACAGACGGGATAACGACCACCAATTACACTTACGACTATGACAATCGGCTTACCCAGATAGCGGATGGGACGAATACCTACAGCTACACCTACAATGGGGATGGGCTAAGGGCCAGCTCCGACGTGAACGGGACGGTCACCAACTGGACCTGGGATACCAATGGAGGCCTACCCAAGATCATCCAAGACGGCACCAACACCTATCTCTACAGAGAGGACCAAGCGAGTCCCGGCTATGGGAATGTATACCAAGTGTACATATGGACGGAGCCAGCTCCGCCCTACGCGGGCCCATGGGACAGGCCCGCCCCTAGCAAGGGATGACAGCCTCCGTCAGAGAGGTTGCTGGTCATGCAGTAGAGCCTAAGAAGCAGGAGCGCTGGCAACTGTCGCTATGCCTAGTCGTTAGGAGAGAAAAGTGAGCGTGGTTACATCCCATCTGTCCCCATCATGGCTGTTTCAGAGGCTGGTGAAACCGCGTAGTTACGCTGAAGCCAGTCTCTGGTGGGGGGACAGGTGGCCGTCCTACAACATCATTATTCTTGTGGGCGGGTTCCTGGGCATTGTTGCCTACTCCTTCATATCCAGCCTTCCATGGAGACTACCTGAGTCCAGCGTAGACATCGATTCCCTTTCCATGTGTTTGGCCCCGTTCGTCGCCATGGTTGCTCTGAACGTCCTTTATGCATACGGCTTGGCCCTCGAACTGGCCTGTCACCTCGTGTTCAGAAGGTGGGCTCGCCTACTAGGCCCGATAGCGTTCGGCGTAGTGCTTCTCCTTTCACTGGCGCTTCTGTGGCTTCCCACCTTGACCCTTGCCTACCAGTGGGTCCGTTGGGGGCGATAGTGCAGCGGCCGCAGTAGCATCCACGCGACCTGTTCACACTGCCATACGCTGCTTCGGCACCAAGGAGGTGCACCCGGGTACCTGGACCCTCTTCTTCGTCAATCGGGAAGCTCGGCCTAGACAAACATGTCAGGGCCGGGCTTCCGCGATGCCGGTAACGCCTTCCTGGGGTACGGTCACGCCGGCGAGGGCATCCGCAGTGCTGCGCTACGCAGCTGGTACGAGCGGGTGGCGGCAGCGCCGGCTAGAGCCCAAAGGAGCCAGCTGCCATAGAAGAGACAAGGGACCCAGATCGCCATACCATCCATTGCAAGAGTCTGGCCATTCAGCAACGGGCTGATCAGCGACCAGCAGGCCGCCGGCCCGATCATAGCGACGATGGCGGTGGCGGTCCATCCTGCCACCACCAACAGACGGCGCGGCTTCCAGCACCCCGTCGAAATCAGCAGCAAGGACAGAGCGGCCGCCATCAGCCACGGTATTGAAAACACCCACGCCGCGAAGCCCTCACCGCCCGCGCCGGGCCGGGTCAGCCCGAGCATGCCTCCCAACAACCACACTGTTCTGACTACCGGGTAGGGCAGCGCGAACACGAAAGCCGCGTAACCGTACCAGGCAGCCGCGCGGGTGGATACCGTTGCGGGGTGCTTCAAGGAAAGATGCACAAGTACGACGATGGCGGCAAGAGCCATGATCCGCGTTACCAGCCCGGGCCAGTCGACCGGAAATGGGATGAGGCCCACGACGCGAAGCAATTCGAGCGGAAGGCCGTTAGCTCCCCACACCATCAGCAGGAGTCCGCTCCAACTCAGCGCTCGCCCGAGGAGCATCTGGGGGCGGCGTGTCAGCAGCATAACCCCGGCCCCGGCGAGAACGGCGGCGGCAATGGGGAGCCAGTCGGGAGCGAAGCTATAGGCGTAGGCAGGCAGGTTACCGACGAGAGGTTTCACAACTCCACCCAACAGCACCGCGGCGCAGAGGGACAGCGCAATCCACGGCTCGGCCTTGCTGCCCTGTGTGTATCTACTCCGTGATTCCATGATCCATCCTTTCTTGCGCCGTCAGTACCGTGCAGTACATAACAGCTCATGTTTGTTGTTGCAGCCTCGGGTTTGTTGTCAGCGTTCGGCGCCGTTGATTGCTAAAGCGGTCGTCTTGGTAGTCCACTTGCGTACCTAAAACAGCAAACCTGAACGGTTACCATGGTAAAGTATTCAGTACGCTTCGTTACTAGCCGCATGGCGGGAACCGGCCCTCTCTAGACGAAGGGTTTGTTGGCTGGTCTGGTGGCTAGGAAAGTAGAAGATGTTCCTGTGGCTGCGTGGGAAGGAAACCTGGCTCCCCCTTTCCCTCAGCATTGGGCCTGCCTGCCGCAGGCAGGGGACATGGGGTTGGGGAGATAGTGGGCGAAAAATGGGTCCGAGGGAAGATCACCTTGGTGCAAGAACCCTAACTTGTAACGAATGCCTAATACTCTTTCACGCTGCCAATTTCCGGTTCCCCAGGCAGTCTCTTTATCAGATACCCAACCCCCCTACCCCCCTTATCAGGCGGGCATTTGCTGGTCATGAACTTGCGTGCGTGAAGGAGTATAAGCCCCAGCAATCATGGCATGTCCCTTGCTACTCCCCATCCTGCCACTCCGCTGGAAAGCGAAGTTGCGGACTGAATCGGGCGGGGCAAGCGGCTCAGCAGCGAAGGGGAGCGTCGATGAGAGTAATCATCACCGGAGGAACCGGCCTAATCGGCCGCGCCTTGGCAGCGGAGTTGTCGCCCGCCCACGAGGTCATCGTCTTGAGCCGCCAGCCGGCAAGCGCGCCAGTTCTACCGGCTGGTGTGCGAGCCGAGTGGTGGGACGCCAAGACCTCCTCAGGCTGGGTCTCGCTTCTCAATGCGGAATGCGCCATCATCAACCTTGCCGGAGAGAACATCGGCGAGGGCCGGTGGACCGCCGGGCGCAAGCGCAGCATCCGGGATAGCCGTGTTAATGCGGGCAGAGCCGTGGTCCAGGCTGTGGCGGAAGCGGCCGAAAAGCCCGCCGTCCTTATCCAGGCATCCGGTGTCAGCTACTATGGCACTCATGGTGAGGAGGAATTTGACGAGAGCAGCCCACCGGGCGACGACTTCCTGAGCCGAGTGTCCGTGGATTGGGAAGCCTCTAGCGCCGCCGTGGAATCGATGGGCGTGAGACGGGCGGTGATCCGGTCGGCGGTGGTGCTTAGCATGAAAGGTGGCGCCTTTCCACGCATGCTTCTGCCATTTCGTCTCCATGCCGGCGGGCCGATCGGCAATGGCAGGCAGTGGCTCTCCTGGATTCATATCCGCGATGAGGTCGCCGCCATCCGCTTCCTAATAGAGAACGGCGCCGCCAGCGGACCCTTCAATCTCAGCGCTCCTGGCGCGCTGACGAACGCCCAGTTTGCCCGCGCCATAGGGGAGACGATGCGCCAGCCCGCCGCCATTCCCGTTCCGGCCTTTGTCCTGCGCCTGCTGTACGGGGAAATGGCTGCCGTTCTTCTCGAAGGCCAGCGTGCTGTTCCGAAACGGCTCACCAAAATGGGCTTCAGTTTCCGGTTCCCCGATGCCCGCTCGGCGCTTCAAGACCTGCTGGGATGACAAGTGTGAAGATCGCCCTCCACACCAATCATCAGCTAGCCTTCTTGGAAGCCTCCCGACTCATCCTCAGGTAATCACGTAAAGCTTTGTCAACCGATCTGGAATCGGGGAAGATCTTCAACAGATCAGGGGCAAGTATTACAAGATTGGTCCCACTCTCGTAGCGCTTGGCATATTTGCCACGTTGCCCTTTACTAAAATCGTACTCATCTACCATCTCAGTGTCCACCTGGCTCTTCGCTGCCTTCTTCATAATTCACCCTCTCTTGCCGGGTTGCAAGGCGAGCACTAATAATCCGAATGTTATCCCCTCTTTCCGAATGTACGACCACCAGTAACCGGTCATTGACAGATCGGCCGACGGTGATGAAACGCCCCTCGATCTCGGAGTGAAATGGATCAGCAATCGTCAAAGACAATGCATCACGAAATACGCTGGCGCCTTCAGGAAAGGAAATCCCATGCTTTTCTTCGTTCGACTTTGCCTTTCTGTTGTCCCATTCGAAAATGAGCCCCATATTGTCTCCAGAATCTTGCGGCTATCGATACAGAATCGAGGATGAGGCCGCCAGGATATATTGCACCATCGCCAAGTGAGAAGTTCTCCTCTTGGGACCCGCTGACGGAGACAGGGGCCACTCACTTTCTCGTAGTCTGCGCCAGGCGACCAGACAATATGAGCCGATACCACAACAGGAGTTGCTGGCTAGCTTTGCCCCACGCGCGGCTCCAGGCCACTCTCCCGCTTCACCACCATGGCCGCTGCGGCCGCCTTTTCCGCCAACATTATCAAGATCTCATAGGAGTCGCTTACGGTGTCCAAGTACTTCTTCTGGATCTTCGGCTCCAACTCTCTGAACATCATATCGAATGTGCGGCTCGGCGGGCGCTTTGCGCTTCTGTATGACTGCAAGACATCCCGCGGCTTCAGCGCCTTGAGAGCGTCCGTAATCACGGCGATTCCTCGCTGGATCTCTGTTGACAACCCAAGCCTAAGGTCCATCCGGTCGGCCTCAGAGTTTTCGCCTATCGACTGGAGAGCCTCCTGCGAGAGTTCCCCGTACTGGCGAAGCATCTGAGACACTTTGTCTTCGATGGTGCTGTACAGGGTGAGATACCGCTGGTGTATCTTTGGCAGAACCTCGTCTCGCAGCCGGTTCATCTCGTCGTCTGTCGGCGCTCCTTCCTCGGTGCCGTACTCACTAAGCAAGAATACCGGATTTACAGACTCCAGCATGTCTTTGTAGACTTCGATCAGGTTGAGAAGATCTAACCTAATCTCCTGCATTCTCTCGGGAGTCGCGGCCATCACTCGCTCCTTTCTGCCTCACGGGCACGTAGCTCTTTCATGTGTTTTCCCATGTGCATTGTCAGCCCGCCCACTTTTACATCCGCGCCGCACACTGCACACCGGTATACCTCATGCAGTTCGATGATCGGCAAACCTGACTCTGTTTGTTTAGGGACAGTTGGTGATGTCCCAATCGAGGGCGCCTTCGCCGGCAGTCCCGGCTCCGACGGTGATTCTGAAAGCGCCTGGCCTATCAGTCGAGGGATCTCTTCGCGGACGGTTGTCTTCCTAGCGATTGCGAGCTTTCTCACTTTCTGCCATAGGTCATCGCTCAGCCATACTCTCGTCGAGATTTCGCTCAATTCTGCCTCACCCCCGCTTTCGGCCATTTCTAAGATGATTCAATGGTACCACATTTTCATAGCATCTAGATGACGTGAGAGATCATGGAGAACAGCAGGTAGGCCAGAGCGGCCACAGTGGCGGAGGCCGGGATGGTCAGCAGCCAGGCGACGAACATGCTGCCTACGATTCCCCAACGGACGGCGGAGAAGCGCTTGGACGCACCAACGCCCATTATCGATGAGGCGATAACGTGGGTGGTGCTCAACGGCATGCCAAAATGAGTTGCCACTTGGATGATAACGGCTGCTCCTGTTTCAGCGGCAAATCCGTGGACCGGCTGGAGAGAAATGATCCTTGTTCCCATCGTCCGGATGATCCGCCAGCCACCTGCCGCCGTGCCCAGAGCCATAGCCAGCGCCGATATGGTGATCACCCACCACGGCACTTGAAAGGTCGATAACGCACCGAAACTCACAAGCGCCATAGTCATAATGCCCATGGTTTTGGTGGCATCGTTTGACCCATGGCTGAAGGCCATGAAAGCCGCCGATAGGAGTTGCAGCCGGCGAAAATAGCGGTTCACCCTACCCGAACTTGCGTTATGGAAAATCCACGATACGCCCAGCATCACGACATACCCGGCCGCGAGGCCCGCGAACGGGGAGACCAGCAGGATGAGGATTATTGTCCCGAGCCCTTCCCAGTTCAGAGTGCCAAAACCCACTGCCACGGTGGCAGCTCCGGCAAGGCCCCCTATCAGGGCGTGAGATGAGCTACTGGGAATGCCGGAGTACCAGGTGATCAGGTTCCAAACTATGGCGCCGGTTAGCGCCGCCAATACCACTATTTGAGTCACGGCCTTGGGGTCTACTATGCCCTTTCCAATAGTAGCCGCCACTGCAGTCCCGGTGAAAGCGCCAAGGAAGTTCAACGCGGCGGCCATTAGGATGGCCGCCGCCGGAGGCAACACCCGCGTGGAGACTACGGTGGCGATAGCGTTGGCGGTATCGTGGAACCCGTTGATGAAATCAAATGCCACGGCCCAGACAAAGACCACGATGAGCAGGGCGAACTGGGCGCTAAGCATACTTCAATACTGTCTCCTCGACTATGTCGGACACCTTCTCGCAAGCATCCAGCGCCTCCTCCAGTTGCTCGTAGATCTCCTTCCACTTCATCGCCGTGAGCGGAGAGACGTTCTCCTCGAACAAGTTGGCAAAAGCTTCCCGCCATAACGAATCGCCCTTGTTCTCCAAAGCATGAACGGCGATTATGTGTTGCTTGGGGTCCTTCAAGTCCCGCAAGTAGGAAACTGCGATAGATACCTCTTCCGCAGCCGCCACCAGATTCCTAACCATTTCGATCGCGAAGTGTGTTGGCTGATCGATCTTGACCAGGACCATCGTCTCTGCAGCGCCTTCGGCAAAATCCACGATGTCGTCCAAGGCCGAGGAGAGAGCGGTAATATCCTCACGGTCCATTGGGGTGATGAAAGTCTTGCTCAGCTTCCGGGCCATGCCGTGAGTGATCTCATCGCCCTCCTGCTCGCTGTCATGCACCCGTTCCAGCTTCTCCTGGGGATTCTCATAGTGTTCGATCATGTCCTGCAAGCGCTTGATGCCCTCCAGGGCATTGTTGGCGGCCCGCTCCAACAGATCAAAGAACTCTTCGTCGCGCGGCATTAGCCTCAATTTCGGCAAGATGACACTCCCATCAGCAATGATGACTGGCCAGCCCCTTTACTCTGGCACTGACTGCCAGTTGGAGCCGGTGCCGTTCGCCCGGTGCGCAAACAAGCATGTGGCTGCCGGGTCAAGAAGCACAATCACAGCAAGGATACACTAGAGAGAACGCCAAGGCAAGTGGCACAGCTAATGCAAGCTCGACTACCCCGGGGGACAAGTTCGACCGGGAGAAAGACGCTGATGGATATCTCTATCCACGAGGACACAACGTTCCTCATCACAAATGAACTGGGTGATGTTGAGCCAGGGACAGCCACAGGGCTCTATTGGCATGATACGCGCTTCTTGTCTGGGTACCAGATGCGATTGAACGACCAGCGGCCGGTCCTATTGGATGCGCGTGCCGCCCGGCACGAGGCTACTCATTTCTTGAGCACCCCGGCAATAGGCCAAATCCAGCGCGAAGACCTTGCAATAATTCGCAAACATGTGGTCGGCCATGGTCTCCATGAAGATATCGATATAAACAACTACAGCGACTCCCCTGCGGAATTCATAATGACCATAGGCTTCGGAGTGGACTTCGCTCACATATTCGAGGTCAAAGGTGCAATCAGTGCCTCCGGAGAGAGCATGTGCCCCCCGGTTGACCTCTCCCAAGATATTTCGCCGGATGGGAAGACCATTCGCATCTTTTCACGAGAAGAGGATTTCGAAAGGTCAACAGTGTTACAGTTCTCCCAGCGCCCAGTGGCAACCGCCGGCCAGCAATCAGTCAGTTTCCCCATAAGCCTTCAGCCGAATCAGGGCTGGCACCTTTGCGTGGACATCTTCACGCTGGTTGGACAGGAGGAACATGCTACAAAGAGTGCGGAGACCCATAACCGGGCAAATGCGCTTAACGTCACCGGTCGCGAGGATGAACTCCGGCGGAGCGAGCAGGCTTACCTTCTCGCCTCGCCGACCATGGAAACCGATCACGAAGCCTTGAAGATCGCCTATGACCAGAGCATCCGGGCTCTGGCCGCGTTGCGAATCAAAGCCCCGGGGCTGGCCGAGGGCGAGTACCTCCTGGCCGCCGGCATACCGTGGTTCATGGCAGTCTTTGGCCGCGATACGCTGATTACCTCGTTCCAGGCCATGCCCTACCATCCCGACCTGGCTCGGGCCGGGCTGCGCTTTCTCGCCGAGCACCAGGGCACAAAGGTCGACAAGCTGAGTGCGGAAGAGCCCGGGAAGATACTGCACGAATACAGATTTGGGTTCCTGGGCGGCTGCCGGCGTATCATTCCCGTTCTGCCTTATTACGGAACTATAGACGCAACGCCATTGTTCCTCATAACATTGTCTGAATATTATCGAACTACAGGTGACTTGGAGTTTGTGCGCGGGCTTCAGGATAACATCCACCGGGCACTCGATTGGATGGACAACTGTGGAGACCGCGATGGGGATGGCTACCTGGAGTACATCCGGGAGGCGAAAGTGGGACTTGCCAATCAGGGATGGAAGGACTCCGGAACAGCCATACGCTTCCACGATGGCCGCTTCCCTGAACCTCCCATCGCCCTCTGCGAGGTTCAAGGGTATGCCTATGATGCGCGGCGGCGAAGCGCGGAACTGCTTGCCGCTCTTGGTTGTAAGGAGGCCGCGACCCAGGAGCGGCTTGCAGCGGAGCTCAGAGACCGTTTCAACAAGGACTTCTGGATGCCGGAGCACGAGTTCTACGCGGTGGCGCTCGATAGCAGCAAACGAAAAGTTGATTCCATAACCTCAAACCCCGGGCAGCTATTGTGGTCAGGCATCGTCGACAAGGACCGGGCGGGGCTCATCGCCAAGAGGCTGCTATCAGGAGACATGTTCTCAGGATGGGGCGTGCGAACCATGTCCACGGCAGAGACATCATATAATCCAATCGCGTATCAGAATGGATCGGTTTGGCCACATGACAACTCCATCATTGCCGCCGGACTGGCGCGCTATGGATTTTTCGATGAAGCCATCACCATCATCCTGGCTTTGCTGGCAGCCACTTCGCGCTTTCCAGGGTATCAGCCTCCAGAACTATTTTGTGGCTATTCCCGGACGCACTACGACTTCCCTGTGGCTTACCCCACTGCTTCTAGCCCGCAAGCATGGGCATCCGCGGCAATCCTCTTGATTCTCACGTCACTGCTTCGCCTTGATTTCAACGCGCCGGCAAAGAAGATTAGCATAAGCCCGCTTCCGCCTCTCCCTGGAATTGGCTTTCTGCGCCTAACGGGTATAAGGATAGGCGACGATACCCTAGACATAGACGCAACGAGCACAACCGACGAGCTTCAGGTTCGCGTTGTTCACGCACCCTCGGGATTCAAGGTTATAACGAGATGATATTACGTGGTGCCTTCCACTAGGTTGTCAGGCACCTCACCGGATAGAGCTGCAATGATCGCTTGCGCCGCCACTCTACCCATGCCCTCCCGGGCACGATGGGTCGAGCTGCCGAGGTGCGGCATAAGCACGACATTGTCCATCTTCAGGAGTTCCTGTGATACGTGCGGCTCATGTTCGTAAACATCGAGTGCCGCCCCGGCAATCTGTCTTGACTTCAGGGCCGATACTAACGCGGCTTCCCGGACGACTTTTCCCCTGCTGGCATTTATCAGATAGGCTGATGGCTTCATCAATGCAAATTGGTCCGCGTCCATCATCCCAGCGGTCTCTGGGGTTAGAGGGACATGGAATGTGACAATGTCCGACTGGGAAAGCACTTCTCGATAGCTGTGGAACTTGACCCCAATGGCCGATTCGAGCCCTTCCTTCCGCAGCTTGTCGTAGTAAATGATCTTCATCTCGAACCCCTTAGCCCGGCGCGCCACTGTGGAGCCGATCCGTCCCAAACCGACTATCCCCAGCGTCGCTCCCTCCAGTTCCGGCCCGAGGAAGTGGTAAGCGTCCCAATGGGTAAACCGTCCTTCCCGCAAGAAGCGGTCTCCCGGCACAATGTGCCTCATTAGCGCCAGCATCAACGCAAAGGTGTAGTCTGCTACGACGTTGTTCTCGACGTTCGGCGTGTTCGTGACGTAGATGTTCCGCTCGATGGCAGCGGCGAGGTCCACGTTGTCGTAGCCTACGCCGTAATCGGCGATGACCTTCAGCTGAGCGCCCGCCGCGTCCATCACCTCCGCTGTTATCTTGCTGTCCGCCAGGGCCAGAATGGCATCGGCCCCCCGCACCACCTGCAACAACTTGTCCTCAGGCAGCGGCTCCATCTCTGAAGCTACCTGGACGGTAAAATGCTCCTGCAGCATGCGAATGGCGGGATCCGGCACTCTCCGGGTCAATAGAACCTTCATCTCCAGTTCCTCCAATACCCCATGGTCTGATTCGTGCATAGGAAAGCAGCAAGATGAATGCCAAAGCGGGAGAGCGATGCGGGAAGGAACGCGAACAATAGCCAATGATCCACAGTAATCCGGCATTGTTGGCATGTCTCTTGCGGCTTGACCTTGTCTCAAAGACCAAATGCAGAAGGAGGAGCCAACTATGGAACCCAGCTTACCCGGTGGACACATGGAGTCGATAGAGTTACCAAAAAAGGGCCAGGTAAAGGGCGACACTGCCGCCGACTTACTAATCGAGAGAATCATTCAATGGGGAGTGGACGTAGTCTTCGGACTGCCGGGCGATGGAATCAACGGCCTAATGGAGGCGCTGCGTAAGCGCCAAGACCGCATCAGGTTCATCCAGGTGCGCCACGAGGAATCGGCAGCTTTCATGGCTTGCGCCTATGGGAAGTATACCGGCAAGCTTGGCTGCTGCCTGGCAACCTCAGGGCCAGGGGCAATTCACCTACTCAACGGCTTGTACGACGCCAAGATGGACCACTCGCCAGTGCTGGCCCTAACTGGGATGACCTACCACGACCTCATCGGAACCTTCTACCAGCAAGACGTCAACACTGAAATACTGTTTCGGGATGTGGCGGACTACGATGAACGGGTGATGGGAGCGAAGGACGTTACAGCTTTGACAGACCTTGCCTGCAGGACCGCCTTGAGCCACCGGGCGGTTTCCCATCTCACGTTCCCTGTGGACTTACAGGATGCACCGGCTCCGGACGGTGGCGTTAGCCCTCATGCCGGTTGGGGGCATACCGGGGGTCCCTTTGCCTGCCCGCTCGTGGTACCGGCCGATTCGGATTTACAGAGAGCGGCGAAGATTCTGAACGACGGCAAGAAGATCGCCATCCTGGTCGGCCAGGGCGCGCTTGGCGCCGGCGACGAAGTGGAGGAGTTAGCCGAAAGACTGGGAGCGCCCGTGGCAAAGGCTCTCCTTGGCAAAGGCGTCATTCCCGACACCAGCCCCTATGCCACCGGCGGAATCGGCCTCCTCGGGACCAGGCCGTCGGAAGACATGATGGATGAGTGCGATACGCTTCTAATGATAGGCACTTCTTTCCCCTACATGAATTACCTGCCCAAGCCCGGACAGGCCAAAGCGGTACAGATCGACGCCGATCCCGCCCGGCTCGGCCTCCGTTATCCGGTTGACCTGGGCTTGGTCGGTCACGCCTTGCCGACACTGAAGGCTTTGCTCCCGCTGGTCGAGCATCACAACGACAGAGGCTTCCTGAAGAAGATTCAGGGTGAAATTGCTGACTGGTGGAAGACGATGGAGGTGCGTGGGACCTCCAATGACAAGCCTATTCATCCCCAGGTCGTGGCCAGACATCTGGGAGAACTGCTGGACGACAATGCCATTGTTTCCAGCGATAGTGGCACTATAACGACGTGGATTGCGCGCCAGTGGAAGCTGAAGAAAGGGCAGATGTTCTCCCTTTCCGGCAACTTGGCGACCATGGCCCCCGGACTGCCGTACACCATCGCCGCCAAGGTAGCGTATCCGGATCGTCAATGTGTGGGCTTTGTCGGTGACGGTGGCTTCACTATGCTGATGGGCGATTTCGTTACCGCCGTCAAGTACAAGCTCCCCATCGTGATTGTGATCATTAAGAATGACGTGCTAGGGCAAATCAAGTGGGAGCAGATGGTCTTCCTCGGCAACCCGGAATACGGCGTACAACTGCAGCCGATTGATTTCGCCAAGTACGCCGAGGCGTGTGGTGGAGTCGGCATCCATGTAGAGGACCCCACTCAGGTCAGGCCGGCGCTGGAAAAAGCGTTGTCCGCCGGCAAGCCAGCTGTGGTGGAAGTTGTCACAGACCAGTTCGAGGCGCCATTGCCACCCAAGATACATTTGGATCAGGCAGTTGAGTTCGCCAGGGCGATGGCGCGAGGGGAACCAAATCGCAACCGCATCGCCCTTACGCTCTACCGCGATCGCGTGGACGAGTTGCTGAGAAGGTAGTCTATGAAAAGCAGAAGAATATCCAATACCGCGGACAAGATGTTCGCCATTGTCTTCGACATCGGCGATGAGGTGACAAGTGGGCTTCTATCCTTTGCCGAACAGAACCACGTGGTCGCCGCCCAGTTCACGGCGATCGGCTCCTTCAGCGACATGACTCTTGGCTACTTCCAGTGGGACAAGAAGGAATTCAAGAAGATTCCCATCCGGGAGCAAGTAGAGGTTCTGTCCCTGGTGGGCGACATCGCCATGGACACCGGGCGGCCGATAGTCCATGCCCACGTGGTAGTTGGCAAGTCCGATGGCACAGCCTACGGAGGCCATCTCTTGGAAGCCCATGTGCGGCCGACTCTTGAGGTGATTCTAACCGAGGCTCCCAGCCATCTCCACAAAACCTACGATCCAGAGACGGGTCTATTGTTGATCGACCCAGCGCTGAAGTAAGTAAGAGTAGGGCGTCCTTCCTCGGAAGGATTGCGGCCCGCCGTGGTGCTACCACCTATCATCGCGGCGAGGGGCAAGCCCTCGCCCTACTTCTAGCACTCTACCATTTACTTGAATCTCAAGAGCCCCTTGCTCGCCGTCCGCTTTTGGCATGGAAGGGGACAAGGGGGCGGCAGGCTCGATCTCCATTATCGGCGCCGTTGCCTCCATCGGTTCGCGCCTTTACTCACAGAGGCTCAAAAGTGTAGCACATGGTCTCCGACTTCTCGGCAGAAGGTGTGGGCTCCAATTTCTCGGCGCTCTCACCACGCGGCTGCAGACCCCTCTGCACGTCTCCCGCCATTACCAGAATGTTAGCTGCTGTGCAATAGTTACGGTCTCCCCAATATACGCAATTCGTTACCGTGCAGCGAATTGTTGCCATTGTCACTTCCTCCTTTGCCGGCATCGATGTTCCGGAGAGAATTCTGCCGGGGAACCGATAAGGTACCGCTCGCCCGATGCCTGCCCAATCGCCACTGTAATAGCTAATTATACGACGAGGAAGAGCAAATCCGCCCATGGTCACCGTTGCCACTTCACCCTCGCTAGGCAGCGGCAGCAGGCTCTGGTATCATTCATCAATCGTATCTCCGGTTGGGGTGCTCTCAAATGGTGATGGAATGACCCGCTACAGCCTTCTGTCATGGAATGTCAACGGACTACGGTCTGTCTATCGAGGTGGCTTCCTCGACCAGGTTTTCGAGAGAAAGCCGGACGTCCTCTGCCTGCAAGAGACCAAGGTGAACGAGGACCAGATACCCGGCGACCTCAAGAACAGACCAGGCTTCCTGTCCTACTTCTCCTGCGCCGAGCGCAAAGGCTACAGCGGAGTGGCGCTATTCACCAAGCAAGAGCCAGCCAGTGTGAGCAATGGAATCGGCTTCAGCGAGTTCGACCGTGAAGGCCGGATAATCGTTGCCGACTATGGACGGTTCCTCCTCTTTGACGTCTACTTTCCGAATGGTGGAGCGTCCGACGAGCGGCTCCGCTACAAGATGGATTTCTACGATGCGCTGCTCTATTACGCCGATGAGCGAATAGGTGAGGGCCGAAACATCGTGATCTGCGGCGACGTCAATACCGCCCACAAGGAAATAGACCTCGCCCGGCCTAAAGAGAACCGGATGAACTCCGGTTTCCTGCCGGAAGAGAGAGCATGGATCGACAAATTTCTAAGCCACGGCTACATCGATACCTTTCGCATCTTCAACGATCAGCCGGGGCAGTATACCTGGTGGGATTCCAAGACCAGAGCCAGGGAGCGCAACGTCGGCTGGCGAATCGACGCCTTCTACGTAAGCGAGAACCTGCTGGCTAATGTAGTATCTGCCTGTATACTCCCAGAGATTCTGGGCTCCGACCACTGCCCGGTGGGGCTGGAGCTGGTTTTCTGAGCAGCATCCTTGACTACCAGGAGTAAAATGTTCTGTGGTGCTGACTCCAGGAGACCGCTGCCGAGCGCTCTGGTGGCAGGACAGCAACCCAATATAGGCAAAAGGATTGTCATGATCGTCGATTTTCACACGCATATCTTTCCGCCGGAGATCAAGAAGCAGCGTACGCTGTACTGGCAGCGAAGCACTTGGTTCTCGGAGCTCTATGAGCGAAAGAAAGCCAAATTGGCTACCGCCGAAGACCTCCTCGCCGAGATGGACGCGTCGGGCGTAGACATATCCGTGGCATGCGGCTTCCCTTGGGATGATCCCGTAATCTGCCGGGACTGCAACGACTATTTGTTGGAAACAGCCGGACGCTTCCCCGGCAAAATCATTGCCTTTGGCTCCGTGTCACCGGCCTTTCCCGAGCAAGCGGCCGCCGAAGCAGAGCGGATACTGAGCGCCGGAATGAGGGGAATCGGAGAACTGAACGCCGATGGGCAGGGCTTCGAAGTGACGGACGAGATCCTCCTGCACCCCCTGGTGGAGGTCCTGGAGAAGCATAACGCCCCTCTTATGATCCACACCAGCGAGCCCGTGGGGCACTATTATCCGGGCAAGGGCAGAACGGCGCCCGACTTGATCTTCAGGCTTGCGAAGACATTTCCCAATCTCAAGATCGTTGCCGCCCATTGGGGTGGAGGCTTGCCGTTCTATGAACTGATGCCGGAAGTCGGAGAGCACGCCAAGAATATCTATTATGACACGGCGGCCTCCCCTTATCTCTACCGGGCCGACATCTTCAAGGCCGTGTTGCACATGGTCGATATCAACAGAGTGTTGTACGGCACCGATTTTCCGCTCATCCGGCAGGCCAGGCTGCTGAAGCAGATAAGGTCCGTGCGATTGCCGGCGCGTGCCGAGGCCAAAATTCTGGGCGGGAACGCCAGCGCCCTGTTGCACCTGGGGGCCGGCATCCCGCCGGTGTTTTCCCGGGTATAGCCCCGTGGCACGGCTCCTCGCCTGGTGATATAATGTCGTCCGATCAATTCAAACCTGTAGAACGCGAGGCTACAATGCTCCTTTCCGACAAGCGGATACTGGAAGAGAGGGAGAAGGGCAACATAGTAATCGAGCCCTTCGATATCAGGCAACTTGGCACAAACTCCTATGACGTGCGGCTTGGAGACTGGTACTTCGAACCAAACCGCAACATGGTCATGGTGGATTTCACCTCGCCGGAGGACACTGCTGAGTTTTGGGGAGAGCCCCTGCGAGCGCGCGACGGCCGGATCATCATCAAGCCCGGTGATACGATTCTGGCTCATACCGATGAGGTGGTTGGTGGCAGAAACGGCTTCACCACTTCCATGCGCGCCAGGTCGAGCATCGGCCGGAGTTGTCTGAGTGTCTGCAAGTGCGCCGGCGTGGGAGACGTCGGGTTCATCGCCCGGTGGACGATGGAAATCACCAATCACAGCCACGCCATGGTGTCGCTGCCTGTCGGACTGCGGATTGCCCAGATACTGTTCTACGAGGTTGGAGAGACTGTCAAGCATTACCACGGTAAGTATGGGCAGGGTGCTTGGACTCCCCAGGATATGCTGCCCCGTCTATACAACGATTGGGATGTCTTGGAGGTCCGGGAAGGCATCAAGGTTAGATAGCGCTAGTGCCGGTATGGCAGGCGCTATGCAATACCTCAATCAGCGTTGCAGAAACCTCGCTTTCCTTCGCAGAGTGGCAGGATCTCCGGAGAACGGAGGAAACGGATGATAGCTGGCCTGCATGGCCGGCTGGCGCATAAGGGTGCCGATCACCTTTTGGTAGATACAGGACCGGTTGTCTTTAAGGTGCTGGCGCCGGTGTCCACGCTGGAGAGGTTCTCTGAAGAGGGCGAGACGGTGGATATCCATACCCACCTTTACGTCCGCGAGGACCAGCTTACCCTCTACGGCTTCAGTTCAGAAGAGGAACTGCGGTTCTTCCAATTAGTTCTCTCGGTATCCGGTATTGGTCCCAGGGCCGCCCTCGCTATGCTCTCGACGGCGACGGTTGAGGCCCTTCAGTCTGCGATCGCTCAGGGCGACGCGGACGTTCTGGCCCGGGTGCCCGGGATCGGCAAGAAGACGGCGGCAAGAGTCGTTCTTGAGCTGAAGGGAAAAATGCAAGCACTGGAGATTAGTGGCCCGCCAGGGGGCATCGCTTCCGGCCAAAGAGAGGTTGCCGAGGCCCTGCGTTCGATGGGTTACTCGGCTCGCGAAGTGCAGGAAGGGCTTTCAGCGATTCCGAGAGATGAACATGTGAGCCTGGAGCAAGCACTAATGATCGCCCTTCGCCACCTGGGCTCACATCACGGATAGACAAAACCTGGTGCTGGTGGGTGTCTTGTGACTACGAATCCTTGGCTCGACGCGTTGGCGTGGCTGTACATCATCCTGTGCATCGTCTGGCTGCTTCAGCTATGGCTCAGGAGGCATATTTTTGGGCTCGGATGGCTGCTGCTTGGCAAGGAAGACCGGGCAACCCGGGCTTACCAATTACTGCTGGCCCCTGGAGTTGTTCTCCACGAGCTCAGCCACTGGCTGATGGCAAAGATCCTCTTTGTCCGCACCGGTCCGTTCTCCCTATTCGAGCCTGAGCACCTGCCTACTAAAGGCCTGACGCGTCTGGGCTATGTGGAACTTCGCGAAGCCGACATCTGGCGTGCCGGACTCACTGGATTGGCACCCTTCATCGGGGGCATAGGTACCATCACGCTTCTTGCACTGGAGGCATCGCTCAGCTTCCGACACGG
>JAMCWQ010000020.1 GCA_023480825.1 Chloroflexota bacterium
TGGCAAAGTTTCTCACCGGTTTGGTCATAGGAGCGGCGATTGGGGCCGCGGTAGCTATGCTGGTCGTGGTTCCTCAGTGCTTCGGACCGGTGGACGAGGGCATTGGGAGACGGCTGGCCAACGCGATGGTGGCCGGACAGGAAATGGCCGGGAAGAAAGAAGCAGAGATGTGGGCCAAGTTCCGTGAGCAGACTAAACTGCCGGAGAAGAAAAAGCCGTAGAGTTAAGAACGCGAGCATGAGAAACGGGCTGGACGAGAAACGTCCAGCCCGTTTGCTATGGTCGACTGCCGATGAGGTAGACTGCAGGGAGCTAGAGGCAGCGGGGGGGCAGAACTGGCATGCGGCGGAGCGATGACAGATGAGGAACTGTCATTCAGAAGGAGCGGGCGGATTCTGATGGTTTCCATGACGAAAAGGCGGTAGCGACTGAGGAATCCGTGTCCTGGTATGCCTGGTTTAGGGATTTGTCTTGACTTGGTACGGATTCCTCAGCGCCGCCATAGCTAGAAGCCGGAGAGATGGTTGGTTCAGAAGGCGGGGCTGAGGAATGACAGAATCACGTCCCCATTACCCCTAACCCCTAAAGGGGATATAGGCTGAAGGCCTACCCTACATGGTTGGTGCACTTGCCGGCGATGAATGGCAAAGGGCTATCGACTGCATTCGGCGGATGAGCAGGCCCATTACTGGTATGAGGCTGGGATGGCCGGCATGGCGGTCGGCGGTTCGACAAGTCGAACCCTACAGAGTGATGCGCCTCCCCTCTTTGCCCCATTGGCCCTTTAACCCTTTCGTGGGCAGGCTTTCGGAATGACAAACCCAGGTTGTCATCTTGAAGTATCCGGCTCACCGTGACCTTGGCCGAATCTCTCATTCCATTGCTCGAGGAGCCAGGAGGCCCAGGCATCGACTCCTTCTCCAGTCTTAGCGGAAAGCTCGAACACCGGCGCCTGCTGGTTGAGAGCCCTGACTCCGTCGTAGAAGTAGCCAGTCCGGAAATCGATGTAGGGCATGAGGTCAATCTTGTTGATTACGATCGCGTCCGCGACCTTGAACATCAGAGGATACTTGTATGGCTTATCGGCACCCTCGGCTGCACTGAGAATCACTATTTTGAGATGCTCCCCCAAGTTGAACTCGGCCGGGCAGACCAGGTTGCCGACGTTCTCGATGAAGAGGACGTCTATCGATGGCAGATCGATTCCCGCCAGTGGTGTCTGGATCATGTTGGCATCCAGATGACAGGCGCCCCCGGTATTGATCAGCTCGGTGGGGATACCGTGCGAGCGCACGTTATCGGCGTCGATACTGGACGCGATATCCCCCTCGATCACGCCCAATCTCAGCCTGTCGCTCAGGCTCTTCGCCGACTGCAGAATCAAGCTGGTCTTGCCGGCGCCTGGTGACGCCATCAGGTTCAAGGCCAAGACCGCTTCCCGGTCCAGCTTGGCCTTGTTGTCCGCGGCCAGCTGGTCGTTGGCGTTGAATATGTTTTCTTTGATCTCGATCTCCATTAATCGACCTCTATGCTCTCCACGTAGAATTCGGAACCCACATCAGTTACTATCCCAAGACCCGCGCACCGTGGGCAGCGGTAATCGTCTCCCTCCGGCGTAAACATCTGCCCGCATTCGCTGCAGCGAAACTGCGCTGGAATACGGCGGAATTGCAGTTCGGCCCCCTCAGCCATGGTGCCCTTGCTTATGAAATCGAAATAGAACTGAACGGAGTCATCGATTATGCTGGACATCTCTCCGATGACCAGATTGATGCGTGTGATTCTTGTTGCGCCACCCTGCCTGGCGTGCTCGATGGCGATATCGAGCACATTCTGGGTTACCGTGAGCTCATGCATTACCGGCACCTATTGGGCCTTACCGGGGCCGGCTGCTCACCGTCCCCTTATTGCCCTAATATTACCTTACAGCCTTCATTATATCCAGCCGCAAGGCCCAAAGTTGTTGGGACACGCCGCGGCGTGGTATACTATGCGGAATAATGGGCTAGAATGGATAAGCGAAGATGAGCTCGGTTCCTCCTCAGGAGGCCATTGGTCCGCGGCTCCGCCGGCTGGGTATGACTCTTGCGACTGCGGAATCATGTACGGGCGGCCTTGTCGCCCATCTCATAACCACCGTTCCGGGCAGTTCCGACTACTTTGTTGGTTCTGTTGTGTCCTACTCCAACTCCGTAAAGCATAGTTTGCTTGGTGTGCCAAACGAAATCCTAGAGCGATATGGGGCGGTTAGCGAGGAGTGTGCTCTGGACATGGCTGCTGGGGTCCGGCGCTTGCTAGGCACCGATATTGCTGTCTCCACCACAGGAATCGCCGGGCCGGGCGGCGAGACACCGGGCAAGCCCGTGGGACTCGTATTCATAGCATTGAGCGACAGACATGGGCAGCGATGCGAGAAGTACTTGTGGCATGGAGATCGTCTGGAAAACATTCGCAGTTCCGCTCACCAAGCCCTGAAGATGCTGCGGGCGTATCTGGAGGAGTAAGTAGATGTATCTCAAGACGGTACTTGACAACCAACTGCGCATAGTGACAAACGAAATGCCAAACGCCCGGTCGGCGACCATCGCTATCTACCTTGGTGTCGGCTCGCGCTACGAAAATGATGCGGAGGGAGGCATCTCCCATTTCATCGAGCACATGCTGTTCAAGGGGACGGACAAGTACCCCACTGCCAGGGAAGTGTCGGAGGCCATCGAAGGCGTTGGCGGGGTTATGAACGCAGGCACGGCCAAAGAGTATACCGTGTACTGGACTAAGGTGCCTTCGTTCCATTTCGAGACTGCCATGGAGGTTCTCTCCGATATTCTTCTTCATTCCAAGTTCCGGTCTGACGATGTCGAGAGGGAAAGGCAGGTCATTGTCGAAGAGTGGAACATGACTTTCGACTCGCCGAGCGATCTGGTCACCGACCGGATAGATGAGCTCGTGTGGGACCGTCAGCCGATAGGCCGGAATGTATTGGGAAGCCTCGAGAGTATCAAGTCTATTTCCAGGGATGACCTTGTGCACTTCAAGGATCAGCACTACGCGCCGAATCATATGGTAGTGAGCGTGGCCGGCCAGATCGAACACGACCGGGTGGTAGAGATGATTACGGAGAAATTCGGCTCTCAGAAGCCAAGCTCCATTATGCCTCCGACCGTGGCACGCAACGAGCAGGTGCAGCCCAAGTTGGACCTGTATTTCAAAGAAACCGAGCAGGCCAACTTCTGCGTAGCTGTGCCGGGCTTGCCCTATACTCACCCGGACCGTTTTGTGCAGAGCCTGATGGACACAGTGCTGGGGCATGGCATGAGTTCCCGCCTATTCCTCAACATCAGGGAGAAGCAGGGTCTCGCCTACGATGTGCATTCCTACAGCAATCAGTACCGGGATATCGGATCTGAAGTAGTCTACGCCGGTGTCGATACCAGCCGGGTAGAGGCCAGTGTCTCCTCAGTGCTGAATGAGCTGGCGAGCCTGAGGCGCGAACCTGTGCCGGCGGCGGAGCTGACTAAGGCCAAGGAATACAGCAAAGGTCGCCTCGTGCTTGGGTTGGAGGATAGCAGGGGTATGGCGACCTGGAGCGGGGCCCAGGAGTTGCTACAAGGATCCATTATGACGGTGGAAGAGGTGATGCGGCTCATCGACGAGGTGTCTGCCAGCGATATCCAGCGACTTGCCGATCGCATGTTCGTCGACGAACAAATTAGCCTGGCGGTGGTCGGGCCGTATAAGGATGAGGCTCCATTCAGGGAGTTGCTCACATTCAGTGATGGGGATGGGAGAGATTGAGTGCTCAGGAAGCAGATAAGATTGCTGAACTAAAGCGCCGCTTGCATGCGGTGATTCTGGCGCACAA
>JAMCWQ010000066.1 GCA_023480825.1 Chloroflexota bacterium
GGCGGGAGAGGCGGACGAAATAGGCGTGGCCACCGGAATGGCCTGGACTCCTGTCGGCGGCGAAATCCTGATGGTGGAGGCCAGCTTGGTGCCGGGCAGGGGGAGCCTTATTCTCACCGGCCAACTGGGAGACGTAATGCGCGAGTCGGCCATGGCGGCCCTCACCTACGCGCGCAGCCGCGCCAAGGCCTTGGGCGTCCAGCCGGATTTCTACGAGAAGAACGACGTGCACATCCACGTGCCGGCCGGCGCAGTCCCCAAAGACGGGCCGTCCGCCGGTATCACCATGGCCACAGCTTTGATATCGGCGGTGAGCAAACATCCGGTGAGCAAAGACGTCGCCATGACCGGGGAGATAACCTTGAGGGGAAAGGTTCTGCCCATCGGCGGCGTCAAGGAGAAGGTGCTGGCAGCACACCGCGCCGGAATCAAGAAGGTGATCTTGCCCAAAGACAACGAACGAGACCTGACGGATGTCCCGGAAGACATCAAACGGGATCTGCAATTCGTCTTCGTCGATCACATGGATGAAGTGCTGAACGTGGCCTTGCTGCCCAAACAGATGGAAGAGAAAGTGGACTTGGCGGTCGGAGCCGGATCGCCTTAGTGGAAACTGTTGTGAGACGGTAGACAGATGGCTACATACGACCTCGTCGTAATTGGTGCCGGCATCGCCGGGCTCACCTGCGCCCGCGAAGCCAGACGGCTGGGGGCAAAAGTCGCCATAATCGAGAGACACAGCTTCGGAGGAGACATCACCAACGAACTGGTGCCAACGGCCGTCTATTCCCATGCCTCCCACCTACTCGGCCTTGTGAAATCCTCCGGCCCCTTGGGAGTGGCCGCCGAAGAGACTGGTTTGGACTTGCAGCGTTTGCATGCGAGGGCGATTGAGGCAACGGCAATTATCGGGTACCGGCTCAGCGCCGAGAAGGCCGAGCGCTTAGGAGTGGACGTCTACTGGGGTGAAGCCTCGTTCCTCTCCGCTGATGAACTGCGGGTGGACGGCGATGTTCTACCTGCCGGCGAGTTCGTCATTGCCACCGGATCGGAGCCGGAGGCGCCCTCAATCAAAGGGCTGAAAGAGTCCGGCTACCTTACCTATCCGGGAATCCTCCGCCTCGAGAGCATCCCGCGCTCCATTGGTGTGATCGGTGCAGGTCCCTTTGGTCTGGAGTTCGCCCAATTCCTATCGCGCTTCGGGACCGAGGTGACGGTGTTCGAACAAGGAGACCACATTTTGCCAGATGAAGATGCCGAGCTGGCTGACTTCCTCGAAGACACAATGGCCGAACAAGGAATCTCCTTCTACACCGGCGCCAAAGTGACAAGAGTCGAGCGCGTGGCGGAAGGCTGTGAGGTCACGGTGGACATGGATGGTGCCGAAGAGAAGGAAGTTGTCCAAGAAGTTCTTGTGGCTTCGGGACGCCGTCCGGCAACCGGCGGGCTGAACTTGCGGGCCGCTAGCGTTGCGGCAACACCGGAGGGGATAGTTGTCGACGATGAGCTCCGGACTACCATGGGCAATGTCTGGGCCTGCGGCGATGTCACGGGCAAGCGGGCGTGGGCCAGTGTTGCCGCCTATCAGGGGCGTATCGCCGCGCTGAACGCCCTAGCTGGAGCGCACCGGACTGCCAATTACGAAGCGATTCCCATGGTAATCCGCACAGAGCCGGAAATCGGCCGTGTTGGCCTGACTGAGGAGCAGGCTGAGGCCATGCTTTCCTCGGCCGCCGTCTCCTACTCCTACTTCACAGACAACGATATGGCTATCATCACTGATCAGATGATCGGGTTCGTGAAGCTGATCGCCGACGCGGAACGGTCCCAACTGGTGGGAGCGCACGTTATCGGCCCAGCGGCATCGGAAATCATCAGCGAGCTGGCCTTCGCCATCAAATGCAAATCACCCCTAACGGAATTGGCTGATCTGGTCCACTGCTACCCCAGCGCTGGGGAGTGCATCCACCAAGCAGCGGAGGACCTGGTACGGCAGGTGGAAGGATCATAGGCTCAAGGGGCAAAGGGGCAAGGGGGACGAGTGGAGTGAGAGTTCCGTGTCTGTCATTCCGAAAGCCCCGCCTCTTTCCTTAGACGACTGCTGGCCCTTGGTTTGGCGGGGCTGAGGAATCCGGAACCTGGTATATCAGGGAATGAACGATGCTGCCACCAGGCACGGATTCCTCCGTCGCTACCACCTTCTTACCCCGGACAGCATCAGAGTCCGCCCGCTCCTTCGGAATGACAATTCGCGACTTATTCCCCGGCTACGCCAGGTACCTCATAGGGAAGCTCGAAGCAGAACCTGCTTCCCTCCCCAGCTTTGCTCTCCACCCCGATTGTTCCGCCGTGAGCATCGATTATTCCTTTGGAAATGTACAATCCCAAGCCTGTACCGCCAACGTCGCCCTTGGCCGCGGCAGTAGTGCGATAGAACCGGTCGAAGACATATTGCTGCTCGGCCTCGGCAATGCCAATCCCTTCATCTTGCACAGTGACCATAACCGACGCTTCTGTGAAGAAGACTTGCACGTCCACCTTGGTGTTCTCTGGAGAGTATTTTGCGGCATTGCCCAATAAATTCGAGACAACCTGCTGAAGCCTGGCGCGGTCCCAGCGGCCCACCCGGCTTGTGCCTACTACGCTGGTAGAGAATGAATGATCCGGATTGGCAGCTCTCGCATGGTCGACCTCATCGGTCACCATCGAGGCCAAATCCACCGGCTCGATACTGAGCCGCAGCCCGCCAAGCTGTATTCGGGAGACATCCAGCAATGTTTCCACAAGGCTGGTGACCACGTCCGACTGTCTGTCTATCGCTATGAGGTGATCCCTCAGCTTGGTCGTGTCTTGCTTCTCTAGTCTTCGCAAAGCCAGTTGTGCGTAGCCCTTTATCGAGGTGACCGGTGACTTGATATCATGTGAAGCTATGGAGATGAACTCGTCCTTCACTCGTTCGAGGTTCTTTATCGCCGATATGTCCTGGAAGACGACGACGGCCCCGGTTACGCTGCCCGCCTCGTCGTGCACGGGAGCGGCGTTCACCAACACCGTGACGCTCTCCGCCCTGGCCAGTTTGACTACCATTTGTTCGCCATGAACCACCTCGCCACGGCATAAGGCCCGGTACGACGGTAATTCTTCTCTGACACAGATCTCACCGGAGGTCTTGCAGATGCGGACCCCACCATCTTCGCCGCTCCGCCCAGGCCGCCCGCTCACCCAAGCATAGCCACCAATCGCATGAGCCACTCTGTTTGCCACCACCGAGCTGCCGAGCGGAGCGCCGGCTATGACGACACCCTCCGGGAGTTGGTCGATAATTGCCTGCAACCTGCTTCTCTCAGCCTGCACCTGACCATACAAGTGGTCGTTGCGTATCGACACAGCCGCCCGACGGCCAATCTCTTGCATTAGCTCGTAGTCCGGTTCGCTGAAGCGCCGGCTGGACTCGGTGATGCTGACCGACATGGCCCCGATCACCTCGCCCGCCACTTCCAGAGCAACGGCTATATGAGACTTAAAACCGATGGCATCGTAGAACGACTGACGTTCCGGGGCAACATACGGAGCAAAGGTTTGCCGGGATACCTCTGGCAAAAACGCCGGCCGTCCCATTGCCGCTACGTGGCCGATAATGCCATCGGAAAGGCTCAGTGGTCTCTCGGCCAATTCCCGCTCCACCAGCCGCCGCTTCTCCGGATTCGTGTGAAAGGCGAAGGGCACGGCCAGCCTCTCATCTTGCCCCTTTAGAGCAATCACCACAAAATCCCCGACCGCCTCGGCTACGGCCCGGCCGAGCTGGTTTAGCGTGGTCGAGAGGTCCAGGCTA
>JAMCWQ010000068.1:0-1718 GCA_023480825.1 Chloroflexota bacterium
TTGTCAGCTTCGTCCCATCGAGGCTCAGAAGCACGCCGGCGAGCACCGGCCTGGCATCGTCAGGAGCAGCCGCAAAGGACACTTCCGTTATCAACCTCTTCAACTGGTGGCCGCCAAGCCCCGCCGCCGGCTGGTCAGTCACCACCGGTATCATCGGGAAGTCCTCGGCATCGATGGCTTTCACATTCGCTTGGAAGCGGCCGGACTTGAAATGCATGGTCTGGTTGGCGGCGTTTAGAGTCATCTCGATCTCGTCGTTCGGCAGGCCGCCTATGAATTCGCTCAGCAGCTTCGCCGGAACGGTCGTCGCTCCGGTTTCATCGACTTCGCAGGGGATCTTACAGGTGATGACCATCTGGAGATCGGTAGCCGCCAGTTTCAAACTGGACGAATCAGTGGTCAGCAATATATTGCTCAAAACGGGGAGAGCGGAGCGCGACGCTACCGCGTAGCCGACCGTCGATAGTCCTCGGCTAAGGTTCTCTTGAAGGCATGAGATCTTCACCTTTGATACCCCCATTCTGTATCCAAAGCCCTTCTTTGCCGCTTGTTTCATATTGCGTGAAGGGTAGCGAGATTATAGCACAAGCTGGCTAACGTTGGAACGCCCTTGATATATATTTTATTTGCATTATTCAGTAGTACGTAGTAGTGGCGTGGATTCGTGGATATCGTGAAACCTGGGGCCTAGGAGGCGGATTCAAGTGTAGTAAAGCTTGTGGATGGCTGCTGCGTTATCCACGCGGTGTGGACATAACAGCAGGCTCCCCCACAGGATTCCCACAGGCATTCAACAGTGGAGCCAACAGCCTTATGCACAATCGAAAACCGTTATCCACGGCATTCAACGATTTATCCACCATTTTTATGTCCACTCAGTACTATCGTCCTGTGTCGGAGTAGAGAATCTCACGGAGTGTAAGAACTTCCTGGCGGAGCTGCACGTCGGTTTCGAGGGCGCGCTCGATCTTGTCGCACCCGTGCATCACGGTGGTATGGTCCCGCCCACCGAGGTGTTGGCCGATTTCGGTGAGAGAGGTATCCGTCTCCTCCCGCATGATAAACATAGCCACCTGCCGGGGGACGACGATCTCCTGGTTCCTGCTGCGGCCGCTGAGCGCATCCACGCTGACCCCATAGTAGCTGGCTACTGAAGCGACGATGCGCGCCGGTGTTATCAGGCGCTTCCTAGTGTTCAGCATGACGTCGTTCAGGGCCTCCGTGGCCAGCTCCGTGGTTATCGGCACACCTTTCAGGTTTGCAAAGGCGATGACGCGGGTAAGAGAGCCCTCCAGCTCGCGGATATTGGTCTGGATGCGGCGCGCCAGCGCCTCCACAACGTCCGCCGGGACGGCTACCTTCTGCTGCTCCCCCTTGGTGCGCAGGATGGCAATGCGCGTCTCAAGGTCCGGGGGCTGGATATCGGCGATGAGCCCTCCTTCAAAGCGTGAGCGCAGCCGGTCCTCCAGGGTTGGGATGGCCTTCGGCGGGCGGTCGCTGCTGAGCACTATCTGTTTGTTGGCCTCGTGGAGGGTGTTGAAGGTATGGAAGAACTCCTCCTGTGTGCTCTCTTTCCCGGCAATAAACTGGATATCGTCGATGAGCAGGATGTCGATGGTGCGGTAGCGGCTGCGAAAATCGTCTTGCCGGTGGTCGCGAATGGCGTTGATCATGTCATTCGTGAACTTCTCGGAGGAGACATACAACACCGTAATGCC
>JAMCWQ010000068.1:1728-3831 GCA_023480825.1 Chloroflexota bacterium
GCTGATATACTCGGCGATGGCGTGAAGCAAGTGGGTCTTGCCGAGGCCTACGCCTCCATATAGGAACAGGGGGTTATAGGCATGAGCAGGATTCTCCGCCACCGCCAGACTGGCGGCGTGGGCCAGTCTGTTGCTGCTGCCGACAATGAAACGGTCGAACACGTAGCGCGGGTTGAGCCGGGACGAACCGGAGGCGTCTGTCCTGCCATCGTCGGGGTTCTTCATCACGATCGGCTCCGGCAGGGCATCCAGAGAAGAGACGGGGGCCTCCTCGCCATCCTCATCCTCACCCCCGGCGTAGTTGACCGTAAACTGCACAGTAATTGGCCGGCCGATGATGTTGGAAAGGGTCTTGGTTATCTTTTCCGCAAACCGGCCTTCGATCCATTGCTTAGCGAAGGTGTTCGGGACCCCTATAAGCACGGGGCCTTTCCCGTCGAAAGCGACGATCGAAGTGTTCTTTAGCCAGGTCTCGTAGTTCGCTTGGGAAGTCTGGCTTCGCAGGTCGCTGAGAGCGGCTTGCCAAATCTGGTTTGCGTTCAAGATGCGGCCTCCTCGGTCGAATGGGAACGGAATGGGGCGATATTACCAGCCCGGTGCGCGATTTTCAAGGGCAGTCAACGCTTAAGGTGCGTGCTGATATACTCGGCGATGGCCGGTAAGGGCGTTCCTGGGCCGAAAACCTCGTCGACGCCGCATTCTTTAATCTTCGCTATATCGTCATCGGGAACGATGCCGCCGGCGACCACTAGCACATCTTTCAGCCCCTCGCTGTGGAGTAGTTCCATGATGCGCGGGATGAGAGCCATGTGGGCGCCCGACAACGTGCTCAGCCCCACCACGTCGACATCTTCTTGGAGAGCGGCTTCGGCGATCATTTCCGGGGTTTGGTGGAGGCCGGTGTAGATAACCTCCATCCCGGCGTCGCGCAGTGCTTGGGTAACAACCCTGGCACCACGGTCATGACCGTCCAGCCCTGGCTTGGCAATCAAAACCCGGATTTTTCTGTTCTGCATAGGCCGCTCTCCCCCGAAGTGTTGCTCAGTAGTCTATGCCGGCGCGGCTGAGGATGCCCTTCGTATACGGGTGCTTGATTTCTCTCATCTCGGTCACCAGGTCGGCCAAATCGATGACCTGCTGGTGGGCGGACCGCCCGGTGAGAATGAGCTCCACCTGCGGCGGGCGTTTCTTGATCAATTCAACCAGTCTCTCCACCTCGATTAGCTTCCAAGCCACTGCTACGTTGATCTCGTCCATTACGATGAGATCGTAGTCGCCGCTGAGCATTGCGGACTCGGCGTGCTCCAGTCCCCGGAGGACCTCCGCTTTGTCTTCATCACTAATCTGCCGGGGATCGATCAGGTGTTCCGGCCCGAATCTCGCCATGGACACCCCAGGGAGGTACTGGGAAGCGGTGAACTCGCCGTAGCGCACATCGCCCTTCATGAACAGGACCACGTGGGAGCGCAGTCCATGGCCGGTGGCGCGGAGTACGACGCCGAAGGCGGCGCTGCTCTTGCCCTTGCCGTTGCCCGTGAATACCTCCACAAGGCCCTCGGTGAAGTCCTCCGGTCCGCGCAGAGTGCGCTGCTCATCGGCCCGCCTCAGCCTCTCCTCTTTTGGTACCTTTTGCTGCTGGGAATCCATGCTAAGCCTTTCCGTACTCGTAGAATCCGTGTCCTGTCTTTCGTCCCAAGTGTCCCGCGGCCACCATCTTCCGGAGCAGCGGGCAAGCCCGGTACTTCGGATCGCCCAGACCCTGGTAGAGCACCTCTAAGATGCTGAGACACACATCCAGCCCGATGAAATCCGCCAGCTCCAGCGGGCCCATCGGGTGGTTGGCGCCAAGCTTCATTACCGTGTCGATATCCTCTTTGCTGGCCACGCCTTCCATTAGAGCGAAGATGGCCTCATTGATCATAGGCAGGAGAATGCGATTGGCGACGAAGCCGGGGGAATCAGCAACGGCAACGGGCGCCTTTTCCAGGCGCTCGGCGAGTTCCTTGACGGCCGCGTGAGTCTCAGCGCCTGTCGCTAACCCGTCCACTACTTCCACAAGGCGCATGCGCGGCACGGGATTGAAAAAGTGCATCCCGGCGACTT
>JAMCWQ010000108.1:0-1513 GCA_023480825.1 Chloroflexota bacterium
ACAGAAGCTAGAAAGGCAATGGCAGCGTAGAAAAGGCTGCCGGCATCCACCAGGGCGGCAATAACCAACCACCGGACAATGAAACCAGCGCCGAAGGGGAGGCCCATGGCCAAGGCTAGTAGTATGTAGCCGGAAATGTGATTGGTTCCGGCCCGATGGGAAGACGCCGGGGAGTGCGCCATGGTGTCTTCAGCTCGCTCATCCTCTGACTTAGCTGCCATTGCCGTAGCCACTACGAGCAAAGGCAAGCAGGCCATGATGAACAACGTTGCAGATGTCCCCATGGCAGTTCCTATCCCCATTGAGAGCACAGCGAACCCCGATAGGCTGGTATTTGCGAAACCGGCAACCGCGCCAGGCGAATCGCTCGTTAGCGCTAGTATTGCTCCTCCGGCTGCAGTGACCGTTCCGAAAAGCAGGAACAAGCCCGTTATGGACAGGCCTGAGCCGGGAGCAGCCAGCATTTGCACGCGAAGGAATAGGTACAGCGCCGTCATGACGGGCCCTACCGATACAATGACCGAAACCTGCGGGTATATTCTCGCCGTGGTCCGAGAAGACAGCCCATGGAAAGGGTATTGCGCAGTCATTGCAAGGAGAGCAACGGCAAGCAACCAGAAGAAATCCGACCGGAACGCCGGCTCGGGGATTGCAGCCCAATCCAGCGCCCCCCCACCAAACCGAACCAACAGTGTGCAAGCGCCAAGAAGGGCAAATCCGGCAATTGACCCTATTGCCAAGAACGTTCCAGCCCCAGACCGGCCCTCTGGACGCAACCCGTAGGAAACCAGCAGTGCATATCCTGCGACTACGAAGACGCCCCAGCCGGCGCAAACTACGACAAGATTGGCGCCGAGCATTATCGCCAGCAGGCCCGTCAACGAGAGTATCTGCAGAGGATAAGAGTGCCACCCCTTGCCATCACCGGCGAGGTCTCGTAGCAGGGAATAGAAAAGCGCAACCAGAACGCCGGCAAGGAGAGGGATCATGGACATGGCGGAGACTGTATCTACCAGGAAAGACAACTGCACCTGGAGCCCGGAAGCCGACATCCATGCCCCTAGCCCTTGGCTTGGTGCGGAGGCGCCAGCGGTTGCAGAGCCTAATGCCCACACCAGGCAATAGACAACGCCGGCGATGGCAACCAGTCCTCCGGCCCAGGTCTTCACCAAGCGCGCAACAGCAGCCGATACAACGGCGGCTCCGGCCAGAACCAAGATTGGGTTCAGAATTGCGGACGAATACATGAATTCACCGCTCGGCGCAGGCGAAGCACGAATCAAAGGACGCCATGATGAGCGTGACATCCTCGAGATCCTGGCCCACGAGTACTCTCTCCAGTACAGGCAGATTGGCATATGAAGCCGATCGCACGCGCACGCGGCGTACAGCCCCGGTTCCACTGGTACTTACATAATGAAAGCACTCGCCTCCCGGGCCTTCCACCCTACCTACTCCTTCGCCGCTTGCGCCTCCTCCACCCTGTTGGTAAGGGCCGGGAGGCGAGTGCTTT
>JAMCWQ010000108.1:1523-3745 GCA_023480825.1 Chloroflexota bacterium
CCCACACTCCAACCATCCGGTCGGCCACGAACTTGTCATGGATGAACGAATCGGCAAGGCTGTATAGTGTGTCCTTCATGCCGGAAACCGCGGTGGACAACTCTTCTGGAGCCGGCAAATCCTTTCCCACGCCACCGATGGCGATCAGGCCGTACTTCAGTCGATTGCCCCAAACTGAGAGCACGACATCCGAAGCATGTTCTCGAAGCTGTCGGAACCTCGCCGCCAGCGAGGACAGGCCTATGATAGCCACAGATCTCGCCAGCAGCGAGAGATGAGCCTGCAGACGCTCCAGTTCTGCTGCGCAAGTGCGTATGAAGAGAGCCCGCGCCGGGACGGATAAGGACATGCCACTTTCCACGGCCTGTGCAAACGCCAAAGCATGGGAGTATCCGCTGCAGGAACACAGCCGCTCCATCAAGGTAAGGCATAGCCGGTGGTCTTGGGAAACGGCCAGTCCTTCGACGCCGCGGTGCGCGTAGCCAGTAACCAACTCGGCACCTTTCACAATGCCGCTTTCAACTTCTAGCTTCACCTGGCCGGGCGAGGGAAACGCCGGGTAGTAGGGACCGAAGTTGATATGGTAGCTCATTCGCCATCCATTCCGCTTCTTCGAGATGCACGATTGAGCTCAACTACCGGCGCATGGCGAGAAATGGCTCTCCCTTGGAGCAACAGAGGCCTCATCGATGCACGTCCGGAGAAAGCAACCCCATACAACTCGCTCGCCTCCCTCTCGGCCCAGTCTGCTCCGGGGAAGACATCCACGATCGAGGACACCTGCATCGTAGTGGCCTGGAGCAAAACGGAGTACACAACTCCGCTGACGTCAAAATGATAGTAGATGCATGCTTTACCATCGCTAACGCTGGTGACGGTCAGCGTAATGAAGCGGGCGCCGGCGCGTTTGAACAGCTCTGCCATAAGCAGGCTCGAGGTATCTGCCAACTCGATGCAGAATTGGCCGCCTCTTTCCGTTGTCTTGGCTTTGGCCGCGATTGCGAGCTTCATGAGTTCGTCCGGCAGGCCGAAACCAGGGGCAACTTCCGTGGAGGACATGGTTCAACACCATCTCATACGCCGCCAGCTCGACCGGTCGAACATGCACTGCCGGCGCACTGCAATAATTCTGTAAAGTTCGCCGTATGATAGCAGCCACCCGGAGACAAGTCAAACCAGTATCTTGGTCACTCTATCGGTCTCTTGGCCGGTATGCCGGTGCGGCGGGGATAGATTTCTGGGGTGGGGTGCTGTTTCTTGACCGCCACGAGATAGCGATTCTCCGTATCGCCGGGGAGCCGGATTGTCTTTACCGACCACAGGCAACCACCAAGCGACGTCATCGCCCGTTGGGCCGCAGCCAGTTCTCCGGATATGTCTCCCTTCTTCGGTGCAATGAAAGCACCGCCAACTCGAACGAGCGGCAAGCAATACTCGAGCAAGGTCGACAGTTTCGACACAGCTCTCGAAACCGCCAAATCGAACTGCTCCCGGTAAATTGCATCGTGACCTAGCTGCTCCGCTCTCCCGGTCAGCACATGGACACCGGAAAGACCGAGATCAGAAACCACAGTCTCCAAGAACTTGGTTTTCTTACCAACGGAATCGATAAGGGTGAGACGGATATTCGGGAATGCAATCTTGAGGGGCAGACCCGGCAGTCCGCCACCTGCTCCGATGTCTATGACCTGAGTCTCGCGCTCCCATGCGCCCTTGGACAGCAACTCACTTGTGGCAATGGAAAGCGAATCGAGGAAGTGCTTGATTTGCACCTCTTCGTAACCGGTTATGCTGGTGAGATTCACTCGCTTGTTCCAGCGGACAAGCTCCTCATAGTAGCGCTGGAACTGTTGTAGCTGGTGAGTGCTGAGGACGATGCCGAAGCTCTTCGCTCCGGCGGCAAGGACCTCCATGCCACTCACGAAATGGTCTCCACCAACCGGCCTGCCCGTAAATCGGGCACCGTGCGCGCCCCGGAACAGAACATCGCTATCCGAAGCTCGCTCTCGATCTGATTCAGCGCAGCAGTCACAGCCTCTGCTGATATCGTCGCCGGCCTCAGAAGAGGGTTGGCGATGCCGGCAGCGTCCGCACCTAGGGCCAGGGCCTTGGCCACATCGACCCCTGTTCGCACGCCACCACTACCGATCAGGGCTGTTCCGGGCGTGGAGGACCGCACCGCACGGATTGCTTCCGCAGTCGGTATTCCCCAGGCAGAGACC
>JAMCWQ010000040.1:0-1674 GCA_023480825.1 Chloroflexota bacterium
TGGCCATGGCCGCTGGTTTCCGGTTGCTGCTGATTGGAGCCCGGCGCAGTTCTCTCCCCCTCACCCGGATGCCGGTCGAAGTCATACCAGGCATCGAACTTAGCTCCGACGTGGCCCGTGATGAAGTGCATATGCTCGGCTACTTCATCGATTGCCAGAACGAGGACCTTCTTGACGTGCTGCAGCGCCTGCGGGCTGCGAGAGTGGACCGCGCCAGGCGTATGGTGCAGAAACTCGCCGAGCTTGGCATGCCCTTAAACTGGCAGCGGATCGAAGAAATTGCTCAGGGAGAATCCATAGGCCGCCCACACATCGCTCAGGCGATGCTGGAGCAAGGCTATATAAAGAATACCACTGAAGCCTTCGAACTATTCATCGGAAGAAATGGCCCGGCTTATGCCGAGCGCTATAAGCTCTCTCCCGTGGACTGCATTAATTTAGTCCGCCAGGCTGGGGGGCTTGCGGTCCTCGCCCACCCCTATCCCTCGTCCCAGATATTCGCCGAATTAGAGACGCTACAAGCCAATGGTTTGGTAGGGATCGAAGCCTACTATGGCGATTTCGACCAGGAGCAGATTGACTTCCTAGTAGAAACCGCCAGCCGGCTGGGACTGATCGCCACCGGCGGCAGTGATTTCCACGGCCTCAACCCTGAAACTGAAACACCACCAGGCGGTGTTTTCGTTCCTCAGAGCGCAGTGGACCAATTGAAATCGGCTCGCGACCGGGCGGAAGGCTTTACGGGGCCAAAAACTGGATAGCCTACTCTGTATTCTGCACCAATTCTCGCTTTGACAAATGAGGGCTAGTGTGCTAGTATCAGAGCGGGTTAGCTGTATGGAGGTACGGACAGCTTCACGTTTGACCTGGTAGCTAGTTCTCACTTGCCGGTCCGCCCTCTGGTCCATTCCAGCATGGACAGGGAGTATTCCCTGCACGGGTAGTTGCGATGCAGACGAAGCACGCCGGCCAACTTCGACAGACCGCTTTATTCCTTCCATTCTTTATGGTGTGCCGCATGGCGCTCCTATTTTTTTCTCCTGGTCTGTCTCCAGCGCCCGGGTTCCGCTCGCTCCGCAGCCCACGGCTAAATCCACCTGACTTATTTCTTCTTCTTTTTTATCCCGAGGAGCAGCGAAATGAGAATCGACTTCATTATCCGCCTTCTGGGAATGGCGGCGGCGGCAGTGGGCGGCTGGCGGCTAGGCTCCGCCATCGCCTCTCAGAGTGGGGCCGACGAGCTACGGTGGATCATCATTCTGGCCCTGGCCGGAGCCCTGCTCGGTCTGATTTTGACCCCTTACGTCACCACAGTACCGGCGCGCTGGCTGTGGCGCCACGTTAAGATAATGCCGGTGTCTGACCTCTTGGTCGGCGCCGCCGGACTAATTCTGGCTCTGATAGCCGCGGCTTTGCTGGCTATTCCCCTGTCCATGCTGCCCTATTACTTCGGGCAAGTGCTGCCTTTCGTCGCTGCGATAGTCTTCGCCTACTTCGGTGTCTCGGTAATGATCATGCGCAAGAAGGAAATCCTCGATTTCCTCGCCAGCAGAAGGAGCGCCTCCACTCCGCAGGCACCCGGCAAGCAAAGCACAGAACGAGCGATCATCGTGGACACCAGCGCCATTATCGATGGACGCATCGCCGACATCAGCCAGACGGGATTCGTCGATG
>JAMCWQ010000040.1:1684-3668 GCA_023480825.1 Chloroflexota bacterium
ATTCCTCGGATTCCCTGCGCCGGAACCGCGGACGCCGTGGCCTTGACATGCTCAATCGCCTGCAGAAGGAGTCGACGGTGCCGGTCCGGGTCTCCGACATTGATGTGGGCAATAATCTGGATGTCGACGGCAAGCTCGTAAAACTGGCCAAGATGAACGGATATGGAATCGTGACAAATGACTATAATCTCAACCGGGTGGCCGAGCTTCAAGGAGTCCGTGTGCTGAACGTGAACGAGCTGGCCAACGCCGTCAAGCCGGTAGTCCTGCCCGGTGAGGATATGATCATCCAGATCATTCAAGAGGGCAAGGAGCTTGGCCAGGGCGTGGGTTATCTGGATGACGGGACTATGGTGGTGGTAGAGAACGGGCGGAAGCTCATCAATTCCCAAGCCACGGTCACTGTTACCCGCGTCCTCCAGACTGTTGCCGGGCGCATGATCTTTGCTCACATCAAAGGAGAGTAGGCAGTGCAGGATACCGGCCTTGCCGGCGCCATTGTCCTGGCCGCGGGCAGATCGGAGCGTTTTGGTGAAGCAGACAAGCAACTCGCACTGCTTGGCAATATTCCGGTATTGGCCCATTCCCTTCAGGTGTTTGAAGCTTGCGCGTCGATAGCGGAAATAGTAGTCGTCTCCTCCCGCGCCAGCTACGAACAAGTGCAATCCGTGGCCAGGCAGTTCAGCCCGAATAAGCTGCGGGAAGTTGTGCTGGGAGGCTCGGTCCGGCAGGAATCGGTAGCCAATGGCCTGCGGCGGCAATCGGCTCTTCCATACGTGGTCGTTCACGACGGTGCGCGTCCGCTTATCACCAAGGAAATCGCGGAGGCCGGACTCCAGGCGGTCGCTGAAACGGGCGCTTGCCTCGCAGCCGTTCCGGCTGTCGATACGGTCAAGTTGGTTGATGGCAACCGGCACATCGTGGATACATTGGATCGCCAACGTGTCTGGCTCGCCCAGACACCGCAGGTGTTTCGCAGGGACCTGCTTATTTCCGCCTACGAAGCGGTATTCCGGGACGGTCTGGTAGTCACGGATGATGCAGCGGCAGTGGAGTATATCGGCGGCCAGGTGGCGGTCTTTCCCGGTTCTTCCGACAACCTGAAGATAACCACACGTCATGATCTAGAGGTAGCCACGATGTTGCTGCAAGCCAGACAGGGATCGCCTAGGGGGGGGAGAACGATTGCCGGCAGTGCGGTGCGCACCGGCCTCGGCTACGACGTCCACAGATTTGCCAGCGGCCGGAAGCTCTTTCTCGGCGGCGTGGAGATACCCCATGAAATGGGGCTCTCGGGCCATTCCGATGCCGATGTTTTGCTTCACGCTATAATGGACGCCGTTCTGGGAGCGGCGGCTCTCGGAGATATCGGGGTCCATTTCCCGCCCTCGGACCCGGCTTACAAAGACATCAGCAGCCTCGAGCTGTGCCGGCGAGTGTGTGGCCTCCTGGGTAGCCAGGACTGGGGCGTCGTCAACATCGACGCCGCCGTCGCCGCCGAGCGCCCGCGGCTGGCGCCACATGTTGAAGAAATGAGAGCCCGGATTGCCGGGGCATTTGCGATCGGACACCAGCAAGTGAGTATCAAGGCCACGACAAACGAGGGGCTGGGGTTCGTGGGACGCGAAGAAGGGCTGGTAGCCTGGGCCGTAGCCACTATCGCCCACCCCGGGGCGGCCCGTTGAGAGCCGTCGTACAGCGCGTTGCCGGAGCCAAGGTGACGGTGGATGGGCGGGTCGTCGGGGAGATCGACCGGGGCCTGCTCGTCTTCTTGGGCATCGGCGAGGGAGACGGAAAGGCGGAAGCGGACTATCTGGCTGCCAAGATTGCCAGTCTTCGCATCTTTACAGATGAAGCTGGTAAGTTTAATCTTTCCGCAATCGACACAGGCGGCCAGGTCCTGGTGGTCTCGCAGTTCACCCTTTATGGGGACGTCAAACGAGGGCGCCGCCCCAGCTTTACGGGGGCTGCCGCTCCAACCCAG
>JAMCWQ010000102.1 GCA_023480825.1 Chloroflexota bacterium
AGTGTGAAAGGCGAAGGGCACGGCCAGCCTCTCATCTTGCCCCTTTAGAGCAATCACCACAAAATCCCCGACCGCCTCGGCTACGGCCCGGCCGAGCTGGTTTAGCGTGGTCGAGAGGTCCAGGCTACTGTTCAGCAGAGCGCTTATCTCGCTCAGTAGACGCGATCGCTGCTCCGCTCCGGCCAATTCGACTACCTTTTTCTGCAACTGCTCATCCGTGTGCTCGTACAGCCGCGCATTTTCGACCGCGAGCCCAAGCTGATTCCCGATAGCCTCGAGGATTTGTACATCGGATGGTGCGAAGCAACGCATACCAGTACTGGCTACCAGCAGGATGCCAAGAACCGCCCCTTTAGACTTGACCGGCACAACCGCAAAACCATGCAGCCCGGCCTCCCTTACCACAGCCCGCACAACGCGGCGATCCGCGGATAGATCGTCACCGACAATTGATGTACCGGACACTGCCACCATGCCGGCCACGCCCTCACCTATCTGGAACGGATGAGCGCTCCAGTCTTCGATAATGGCGTCCGGTATGCCCCGCCAGGCCTTCGGTATCAGCTCTCGCGAACCCTCCCGGACTAACATAATGTGCCCAGCCTCCACGTGCATCAGCGCAAGCACTCTGTCCAGCGTGCTACTAAGGATACGGTCGAGATCCAGTGACTCACTGACTGTAGCCGCTACTTCATTCAGGATACCAAGCTCGTGCGCCCGCTGGTTCAACTGGTCCAAGGCTCCCGCCAGTTCCTCGTTTGCCTGCTGCAGCCCCTTGTAGGGTTCGATCACCGAAGTCACCAAGAGGGCCCGAAAGATCAGGTAATAGGCCACCACTTTATAGACATGGCCTAAGAGGTTGAAGGTGTCATAGACATTCGTGTAGAGGGTGAGGGCCAGTTCGCTAAATACACTGACTACCAAAGCACTCAGGATCAACGTCGATGTCATGCTGTCGTGCTGGCGGTAGAATACCGAATAGGCGGCAATCGCGACCAGCGTCAACCCGATTACCCCATACTCGAGGCCGATTTTCAGGGGAGTGAGTCCTTGGCCCTGTATGTAAGTGGATGGAAGAATCTGGTGGAAGAAGCTGACTACGATGAAGGCTGCTGCCGCGACCCCTAGATTAATCACCAGCAAAGCGACTTTGGCTAATAAGCCGGACCGGCGGCCGGGCAAGACAAATGCGCTTGCGAGCAAGACCAGCACCGCCCAGCCTCGACCCCCTAGCCAGTAATCAATGGCCTTTTCCGGAGAGCTGGGAGTAACAAAAGCCGGCATGCCACTGTAAGAAAGAAGATGCATCAGATCGAGGAGCCCGACCGCCAGGAAACCGGTCGCGATCACAAGTGCGTACAGGCTACGGTTTTGGTTGTAGGCTTGCCAATTGACGACGAATACCGCGAAGCTCACGATAACGCTGGAGAACTCCAGAAGCGTGTGGATGGTCAGGTAGACGTCTACCGGGAAGACGTAGTATAGAAGCGGGCGAAACGCCTCTACCAGGACAAATACTGCCGCCGACACTACTGCGGCAACCAGCACCGTGTTGGCAGGACGGAAGTATAGTTTTCGGGCGCCTTGGAGGGAGCTGCCTAACATTATGACCCCACATCTCCGGCTACGAGCGCACTAAGCAGGCTGGGAGTCATCCAGTACGAACGGCGGAACGATGAACACTCAATGATCCGCCAGTGATGCATAGATAACCAGTACACCGTCCGCTCCCAGAATAGGAGGCTGTTATGAAAGAACGGCGTCCACCAGCGCTGGCACTATCTCGCCCGCCTTACCGCGGATCGTATAGTCGGCGAATGCGGAGATACTGGTGGTCTCCGGATTGACTTCGATCACCAATGCCTCCGCTTGCCTGGCAAGCACCGGCAACGAGGCCGAAGGCTGCACGACCCCGGAGGTTCCGATGCTGAGAAGAACTTGGCACCTGGCGGTGGCGTCGTAGGCCTGCGATAGCTCTTCTTGTGGCAACGGCTCCCCGAACCACACCACATCCGGCCGCAAGTAGGCTCCGCAGGCGCAGCGGGGCGGCTTCACTTCACCAATTGTCAAGCGGTAGTCAACGATTTTGCCTTCCCGTGAGCACCGGGTGCGCCAGATATTGCCATGCAATTCCAGAACATTCCGGCTTCCAGCCGCCCGGTGCAGTCCACTGATATTCTGGGTGACCAGGCAGAATTCCTCGTAGTAGTCCTCGAGGCGCGCCAGAGCATAATGCGCGGCATTGGGTGCGGCTCCGGCGATGATCCGGCGCCGGTGCTCATACCAACCCCAGACGCGCTCGGGGTACCTTTCGAAAGCCTCGGGCGTAGCTACGTCCTCCGGCTTGAAATCGGTCCACAATCCGGTCTCGGCGTCCCGAAAAGTGGGGATACCGCTCTCCACTGAGACTCCCGCGCCGGTCAGGATGACGCACCGTCTAGCCGATTTCAGACTCCGAATGACCTCTACTGGTAACCTCTCCATAAGGCAGACGCTCCCCCAGCAGTCCAGTAACACTCAATACCCGATGACCCCGCTGGAAACGGGATTGACGACGATTTCCAGCCAGATTATGTCACATTGTGCGCCATCCCGCAAGGAAGTGCTATAACCGGCCTTGACATGCACAGGAGTTTTGGCTACAATATTGCCATCGGAGCGATGCGGAAGTGGCTCAGTGGTAGAGCATCTCCTTGCCAAGGAGAGGGTCGCGAGTTCGAATCTCGTCTTCCGCTCCAAGTTAGAGCCTCTCAGAGAGGCTCTTTTTGTTTGCCCGAGGGACAGGCATAAAGTATAATCTGGTGGGCGATAGCCCGTAACAAGCGGGCGAGAGAAATCCCCCCTGATAAGGGGGGTAGGGGGGTTGCCCCTTGACCCTAAAAGAATGCCGGAGTGGCGGAATAGGCAGACGCGGCGGACTTAAAATCCGCTGGCCGCAAGGCCGTGTGGGTTCGATTCCCGCCTTCGGCACCAGGCAATATCCTTCGCTTATGACCTCAAGAGAAGGGACACATGAGCAGAGTCTTTACAGTTGTTGTCGAGAAGGACCCCGAATCCGGTTGGCTGATTGGCAAGGTGGTCGAGTTGCCTGGTTGCTACACGCAGGCTCCCGACCGCGAGACGCTTGAGAGGAACATACGCGAAGCCATCGAAGCTTACCTCGAGGTCAATCAACCGGAAGAGCCACTGCCGACGTATGTGGAAACCTATCAGGTCACAATCGCCGCGTGACGAAGCTACGACTCGTTCCATATTCCGAACTTAGAAAAGTCGCAGAAGCTTCGGGCTTTCGATGGGTTAGACGCAAGGGCAGTCACAACGTCTTTCGGAATCCTGAGGGCCGGACTGTCGTCATTCCCGATCACGGATCGCAGGTGATCTTACGTCCCCTTTTGCACGCAATCCTCCGCGATTTGGGAATTACACCTGATGACTATGAGAAAATCATTGACAGTCTGTAACGAAAATAGTAGCGCGACGCGGCGCACCTAAAATCCCCTGGCCGCAAGGCCGTGTGGGTTCGATGTACTCTTCGGCCCCATCTCCTCTACTTTAGGTGTCTTGTCCTCGCGTGCCCTCTACACTTGGTTACGGGTATCTTCAGAAATGAGCACCTGATAGCCGGGCACGTCTGCGCCTTGCCCTGCCTTCTTTGGGCATGTCGGCGTGTCACACGAGGTATGGTTAGACCATGGCGGGGGCGACTGGGAAGCGTAGCCTCGTCCGCGACCATGCCTTTCTCTTGTCGTGTTTTGGGTTCAGCTAACCTGCGGGAGGTGGGCCCGAGCATCAGCATGGCCCGAGATCCCAGCGGGGGACAAGCCACCCGCGCTACGTTTCCCCTCATGGGGCATGACAGTTGGTCGCCGGCCATGGGGTACACCCCTACGCCGCCCAACACAACGCCATTCCCCTACGTCCGTCCCCCGAGCCCAGTCTTTGTGAAAACCGCTCTAAGCGTTCTAAAATCGGGCCTCGATTAGAGAGACATAATTGCCATCGGGCTCGCTTATGAACACATAGCGCCACTCACCGTTGGGGAGCTTGATGGTCTGGGGATCACCCAATAGCTCTATACCATTCTGCTGGACGTGGTCGCAAGCCTGTTCCAGATTGCCAACACTGATGGAGAAGTCCATAGGCCCCACATGCCCCCAGCTTCCTCTCATGTCCTTGGATGCCGGCGTATGCTGCACGAGTTCAGCGCCCGCACCGTGGTAGTTGGCCACCATCACCATGTGCTGCCGGGGCGGAGGGCCGGAATACCAGTGGCTCATACTCTCAAAGACGTCGTCCAATTCGAAGAGGGTCTCGCCGAAGCCCAACTTCCGATAGTATTGCAGCGACCTATCCATATCCGATACGCCAAAGCCCACGTGAGTAACACCGTCGATCCTCGGTTTCTTTTGGAAGCCGGCAAAGGCGCCCCGCCATTCGATGAATTCGACCTTGCCGCCATCGGGATCCTCCGTGTACCAGAGGCCGGTATCAACGCCAAAGGGAGGCGCAGGATACCATTCTGTGGGGAGTATGCACCTAAGGCCCTTGTTGTCGATCAGATCATCGTGAACGTCATCCAGCACTTGAACGCCAATAGCGACCTCGGATACGCCGACCTCACCCCATCCCAAGCCTTCGGGCATTGGCCCCGGTTCATCCGGAGGCAGAAGGTGAACGAGCTTGATCATGCCAAAGCTGATAGGACTGGCGTCCTCGCTGGCGAGCATTACGACCCTGGCATTGATTTGCGGTTTGCCGGTAATTTTCTCCATGCCGGGGAGGGGGCCGGTATAGTCGAACTCCACCCGGTTGAATCCCAGTATGGCGCCATAGAAATTCATCGCCTTATCCATGTCTGAGACGCCAATTCCCACGTGATGAACTCCCCTAAACAGTGTCATCTCTTCCCCCATTCACGATTGCAGTCTATGTTCCAGGCCCAGATGCAGCATGCTCAGAATACTATTCCTGCTGCCAGTGCACAAGGCCGGATTGCATGACGGCGGCACGCGTATTGCTGTTAATAGTCGTCCGATCGCTTCACACACTCCCCATCTATTAGAAGCGTTAGCAGAAGAAAAGTGGAGATAGCTACTGCACCTTAACTGATCATTAAAGCCTAGTCCAGAGTCTCTTCGACCTTCACTAGGGATCTCAGCAGCCTCTTCATAAACCTGTGCCTCCCAGCACCTGCTGGGTTCTTCGTATCGAAGCCTGCAGAGATTGGCTCAAGCCGCATCGCCCTGAGTGCCCCGGGCGGAGATGCTGGTTCCGATTGGAAACGCAAAGACTGGGAGTTCGCATGTACTTTCATGAAGACGGTATGCCAATAGACGAATCAGAGGTCAGCAGCAGAGAAGCGGAAGCAGAGGCCCTGGCAAAAAGCGGCCGCTGGCAGGAAGCAAGGGACATCTACCAAGGACTTCTCTCCACCGTAAACGTTGTGGGCGCCAACAGGAAATCCGATTGGGAAATGGCGCTGCGCAACGCCGAGGAAGAGCTATCTATAGAGTTGTTGTTCGAGGACGCGGTAGCTGCTTGCTTGGATGGGGAATGGGGCAAAGCCAGATCTCTGCTGCGAAAAGTCGTCAGCCGGCGGCCGGACTACGTGCGTTGGGGGAAAAGGGCGGCCGTCCTGCTGGCAGAAGTCGAAGAGAATCTTGCCTCATCGGACCACGGACTATCTCGCCTTCCCAGGCGGGTTGTCGCACTCGCCCTGCCATTGGTACTACTTCTCGGCGGACTGGGTATCGTACTGGCCAGGCAAGCGCCGCCCGACGCACCATCTGCTTCCATAACAGTGGAAGCGGGCGCATCGCCGTCTCCTACCGAGATCTCCATCGTGGCGGGGATCAGCGCGCTACCGTCGCCTGAGCTGACTCCTAGCCCTGTGCTTACACTTTCAGCCACATCCTCGCCTGCCCCGACGCCAGCTCCGCCCACTACGGCTCAAGCGATAGAGGCGGGACACATTGCTGCACCTGACAAGCAAGCCACGGATACACCCAGTCCGGGGACACCAATTCCGTCTCGGGAGCCGCCCAGAGAAGCGTCCGGCGGGGCAGAGTCGCCCTCGCCCACTTCGACGAGCCTGCCAACTTCTGAGCCGACCTCTCCTCCAACCAGCCAGCCGACCTCTCCTCCGACCAGCCAACCTACCATGGCTCCCACGAATGTCCCGACTCAGGCACCAACCGAGACGCCTACTGACACACCCACAGCAACCCCTACCGGCACAACGACCCCTGCGCCAAGTGCCACTCCGACGCCACCTCCTACAGTAGAGCCAACCAAGACCCCCAGGCCCAAGCCTACCCATTCTCCAACGCCTGCGCCCACAGCGACACCTACGGCCTCTCCGACTCCTCATCCCACGCCCACACCCTACCCCACGCCAACGCCCTCTCCTACGCTCACACCCACGGCCTCACCGACGCCTACAGCAACCGCTACTCTGACGCCTTACCCTACGCCAACGCCGTATCCGACTCCCAAGCCCAAGCCGACCCCCAAGCCCAAGCCGACCCCGAACCCTGACGGTTCTTTCATACCTTAGTAATAATAGATTATCTTCACGGTGTAGATTGGCAAATACGAGCGCCACGCTAGCATCATCGCGGAGGGAAAGCGAAAGGGGCCATGCTCCCTTCCCCTCAGCATTGGGGGAAGAGCCTGCCCCTTCGACAAGCTCAGGGCAGCCTCTGAGCGCAGCGAAGGGGCCCAGGTTTAGGGGCCCAACAGTATCATTACTGATCGTCTGTGCTATCTTGACATGCAGCAGGCTTGCTTAATTTGTGACAAATACACTTCTGGAGCCCCACGGCAAGAGGAACCTACCGGCCCCTCAGGCGCTCACGCTAGCATTATGAAATGACCATTGAGGGAGAATGTCACCTGCCTCCCGGTGACCGGTGGTCTTCGAAGCGGGTGTGCACGTCCAGCAAGACTGTCTTGCCCTCAGCGTTCAGTTCTCGGGCCTTTCTAATGGCGGGAGCGATCTCTACCGGTCTAATTACGGTGATGCCAACCGCTCCCATGCCCTCGGCTATCTTGGCATAGTCACCATACATGTTCGTCACACCGTACACGGTTCGGGCGACGGGAAATCCACCAGGATAGGTGGCCATCCCCCCATTATTGACTACGATGGTTGTGATTGGCACTCCAGTGCGGGCGGCGGTCTCGATATCCAGCCCGGACATGCCGAAGGCCGCATCGCCCATAAAGTTCACACAGAACTTGTCCGGCTTGGCCAGCTTGGCGCCGATCATGAGGGGAATCCCATATCCCAAATGAGTCGACTTGCCCCAGCCGATGTAGCTGTGGGGTACCGTAGCCGTGAAGAATGGGACCATCATGTCTCGTGGGGAACCGGAGTCGTGGGTGACTATGCTGTTCTCCAGGTCAAGGTTCCGGTTCAGCTCCCAGATCACTCGGTAGGGGTTTATGGGCTCCTCATCGTGGGTGAGGAGGGGCATCCACTCCTCCAACCACTTCCCCTTGACCTGCGAGATTTGAGCTGGCACATCAGTCTGACCTTTGCGGCCCTTCTCGCCAAGCTGCGCCTTCACCTCCTCAATCATTGCCTGCATGGTTGCCTTGGCATCGCCGGGCAGGGGGATATCGGCCGCGAAGTCCTTGTTGATGTCCTCAATGCTGGCGACGTTGTGAATGATTGTCTTGCCGGGAGGAATGGCCTCTCCGTAAGGAGTCCTGGTCATGCTGGAACCCACCGCAAACAACACATCGGATTCCCGGATCCACTGACGCGCCGCCAGGGTAGTGGCCATGCTGCCTGCGCCAAGGGCAAGCGGGTGCCGCTCATCTATTGAAGACTTGCCAGGCATAGTGGTGTAGACCGGAACCTCGGTAAGCTCGGCCAGTTCCCTTAGTTCTGCCGTCGCGCCGGACAGCAGAACTCCCATCCCCGCCCAGATCACCGGCCTCTTGGCGGCGAGCAAGGTCCCCACAGCATCATTGATATCCGCGGCGCACGGCACCTGTATAGAGATATTCGGAGACTGGTACGGCTGAACACCATCCGGGACTTCTTGATCACAAACGTCGGCAGGCATCTCCACTACAACCGGCCCGGGGCGGCCATTGCGCAGCGCGTGGAAAGCCCGCCGCATGACATCCCAAACCATTTCGGGGCGAGCAATGACCTCTACTTGCTTGGCAATGCTCTGATAGGTCCTAGCAGCGGAGAAGTACGGGCGGACGGCCACGCGCTCGAGGCTGGAGCCGAGAGGAAGCACCAGTATGGGAATGTTATCCGCGAAGGCTTGGCTTATGCCGCCCATGGCATTCTCTGCGCCCGCCTGCTCCTGCACGGCAACCACACCAAACCGTTGACGATCCTTCATTCTGCTGTAGCCGTCCGCGGCCATAACCGCGGCGCGCTCCTGGCGGAAGGAAATGGGCCGGATGCCTTCTATGGCACCCGCCTCGATGAGCGGATTGCGGGGGAAGCAAGCCATCCATTCCACTCCCTCCAGCTTCAAGATCCGCGCAATAGCCTGAGTGACGTTCACGGTGGTCTCCTCCTATCAGGTCGCCTGTCGGGCTCTTCAGCCACCTGCTATTATACTCTCCGATACCGGCCATTTCGTGCTCATCGGCGCCCTCGTGAATCGGATCCGGGCACCAAGGAGACAACGGTGGGCCCACATCAGCCCTCGTGTCTAATGAACTTGCCCTGTTCCAGCTCCCGGAAGGCCTGCTCCAGTTCCTCCTCGGTGTTCATCACTATCGGCCCACCCCATGCTACCGGCTCTTTGAGAGGCTTGCCGGACATCAACAGGAACCCGGCGCCTTCGCACGACGCTTTCACCCAGAAGGTATCGCCCGCATTGAAGAGCACGGCATGCTTCTCGGCAATGACCTCATCACTTTGCCGATTGAAGCGGCCCAACCCCTCGATGATGTAGATGAATAGAGTGGCGTGGGGATCGGTGACCAAGGACCACTCTCTGTCTGCGAGCAATGCAGACACTGCAATTAATGCCACAGGGAGCGATCATGGTGTCCATTAGTAGTAATAAACAATCTTTATGCTGTACATCGTCACGTTCGGGCCGGTCAGCGAGGCGTACAGAAAATACACATACGAGCTGTTGTTGATGGTCGGATAGGAGACGGTATTGTCAATGAGTTTCTGCACCGTAGCAGAGTCTGAGCTAGCCACTTTGGCCATCTCGTTGTATCCGGCCGCGTTGGGCGTCCCCCTGTCTAGAGTGACCGAGAGGGAGTAGGAACTGGTGTTGTCGGAACAGAAAGCCACCAGCCTCACCACCTTGGCTCCCTGGGGCAGGTAGACAGGTGCCCCAAACCTTCCAGACCCGGTATGAAGATACAAGTCACTCATCCCGTTGAAATAGTCCAATCCAGGCTCAATTGGCTGGAAGGCAATGGCAGGGACTGTAAGGGTGTGGAGCGTACCTGTAGCCTGAACATCAGTAGACAACACTTCAGGAGGCAGCTCTTCGGCCAGCGCCGGTTGCGGGGACAACCTATCGATTAGGGAGGGGCCACAGCAGAAGAAGGAGACCAGGATGACGGTGGCGACGACGACAGAGAGAAGGGCGAGCCGAAGCGATTTGTGAGCTTTCATGGTTCTCTCCTTTTGTGGATGTTATTCGATTGTAACCAGCTATTCGACGGATGAATAAGCTGACCAGGTACAAGGAATTATATCACCGAAAGGCGCCAAGGCGTCCAGCCGATGAGTCACGCAGCAGAGAAGCAGGAAGATCAAGTGGGGCGCTACTTCCGAATGTAGCTCTTCTCGCGCCCTCGGCCCGGCACCCCACCGAACTAGTGGCCCATTGGATGCACGAGCGGCTTTGCGCCCATCCATTTCGCGGCTTACCGGCTGCTGTGATCACAGCAGCCGGCAGACGAGCGCGTAGATGCGTCTGCACTGGAACAGCGGTACCAGAATGAGAGCCCCCGCCAGCAAGGCCCTTCATCTAACACGGAGCGTCCATTCGGACAATACTAGGCACTAGCACCTGATGTCCCAGCCCCGAGGGATTGGGCCGATGGCTTGCCGAAATGGTAAGGATGCGATCCGATGGCGTGTCTTCAAGTTGCTACATGCAGCTACTTGCGATAGTATGCTGTCATCTGTGCAGTTGACTGTTATTGTGCGCGTACCGGATTCCCGATCCGATGGAGGTGCATAGATGTTCGTCAAAGGGCAGGAGTACAAGAGACAAGAGCTTCACTATAAGTACGGAGGGCAGGTACAAGGTGGCATCAGCACACCCAGAGGACAGCCGTTCATCTTGCTCTTCACGAGTGAGCAAGGGGAGCAATTCGGCTATAAGGACGGTTGGAGTTCCAATGGTGCATTCTTCTACACCGGAGAGGGACAGGAGGGTGACATGGAGCTGGTGCGTGGAAACAAGGCGATTGTCACCCACGCTGATACTGGAAAGGATCTGCATCTGTTCCAGCAGACTCGCAAGGGATACGTTCGTTACGTTGGTCAGATGGTCTGCAAAGGCTATCATTGGCGACAGGGAGCAGATGTTCGCGGCAAACAGCGGCAGATCGTTGTCTTCGAACTATCCCCTGCCGAGTCGTAACCTGCCTGTTTCACTGCGCGCGTGGCAACCGCGCTCGGCGCTCGCCTGGCCGTCAAGATTGAGCCGCTGGAAAGCGACCTGAGGCAGAAAACCGCGGCTCCACTCTGCTAAGGAAGCACAAGCGACCACGGCGCCAGGATGCTTTGAGCTCGTCCCGGACAACCTGTCTCAGTGTCCGGCCGGGAGGCTCTCCTCTTCGCCGGCCCCCGCCGGACCCCTTGGTGTTCCCGTGCGTGGCGTTAGTCTCCGCTCCAATTCCACCAGCCGGGCCTCCATGGCGCTGAACGCAGCGCGGATGGACGTCTCGTCGTGGCCTCTGTGAATAGCAAACGGGTCCGGCTGCACCAACCTCACCAGTTCCTTGACGATCGAGACCAGCTCCCTCAGATCTTCTTCCATTTCGCCACCCTCCTTGTCGATATTCTCTTGGGCAAGTTCGGCAAAATCGGTGCCAAGCTTGCGAGCGGAGAAAGGGTAGCCGGACATCGCGTAGTAGGGCTCCGGAGTGATCGGTGGTACAATGCGTGGGGACCACGACGCGTCCGGCTCCACTCGGCCCATGCGAGAAACTACGGGCACAAGGAGGGAATAGGTCTATGCGGATGTCCCGTTTTGCCACTGGCCTACTGGGAATGCTGGTGCCATTTCATCCTGGAGCGGAAGATGCTTAGAGAGATCAAGGCTCGGGCCGAAACGATGCAGCGCACGGTTTCGGAAGGTGACTTACAGTGTGTGGACGATTTTCCCTCTACACCTCAACGGAAGAAATAGTACGGGAATTCGATATAGGCGAGGTCCACTACCAAGTGCATCCCAGCTACAACGTGGCTCCCACCCAAGAGGTTGCTGTAGTGGTGCAGCGGGACGGCCGGACTAGCCTCGAAGGGATGCGGTGGGGACTAATACCCTTCTGGGCGAAGGACCCCAGCATCGGGTCGAGAATGATTAATGCTAGGGCTGAGAGCATAGCAGACAAGCCTGCCTTCAAGCGTTCCCTCAGAGACAGGCGGTGCCTGGTGCTCGCCGACGGATTCTACGAATGGCAGAAGAGCGATGGCGCCAAGATCCCGGTTTACATCCGCCTGAAGTCGGGAAGGCCGTTCGCCTTCGCCGGGCTGTACGATCTCTGGAATCCACCCAGCGGCGGGCCCATCGCTTCCTGCACGATCATCACCACGGGTCCTAACGACCTAATGACACCTATCCACAACAGAATGCCGGTCATTCTCGGCAAGGCCGAAGACAGGACATGGCTTGATGCTGCAATCAGGGAGCCACAGCAGTTGCTCTCGTTGCTGAATCCTTTCCCGGCTGGCGAGATGGAGGCGTACCGGGTGTCAACACTGGCGAACTCACCACGAAACAACAGCCCCGCCCTCATTCAACCGCTGCGCGAGTAGGGACTTTGAATTGCCCAGGTGCGGCTCTGCGGAACTTGTGCCAAGCGAAGAATGACAAGGGCCGGCGACTCGGAAGAACGCCGCGCACTTGAGGAGAGCATGGGAGGCGGAGTTCGCCCACTGGGAATACGAGGAGCGTTTCATCTAGTACCATGCGGGGCCGGCCAAAACGCGAAGAGAGCCCAATTAAGACGCCAGCACGCCGTTGCCCACAGACGCCCAGCTAGCTAACAAGCTGTGCCCGGCGGGACAAATCTTCGTCCGTCTCCGCCATGGCTGTCAGTGCCTGTTCCGGAGTCAGCAGCGCAACCCGGTTGACCGCGGTTTCGAGGCCGGCCGTGGAGGCAATGGAGCGTGCAAGAAGGGCGGCTTCGCTCTCGTCGCGAGCCTCGTAGATGACTACCACGTCGTAATCTCCCGATGTGTAGAACAAGCGGTCCAGACGTCCCCCCAGCTTCTCCAACTCAGCGCGAACGGCCGAGGTCCGGTCAGTGGGCTTTGCGATGAAGCTTTCCCAGGTCTGAGGTTTGAAATTGCCTTGAAGCATGCAGTGGCACATGACTCCATCCTCCTCGTCGAGCAACGGCAACTCACTTCCGGTCAACTGTCACCAGTGCAATCTTAATATACTTCCGGGCCACCCCGATGTCAATAATCCCCCCACGAAATACGAGCCCACGCCGCGCGCAACTGAATCCGGCCGGGGTGGGCAACCAGTACAAGGCGCCGGAGGCACATTTGGACTCCGAGGCCCTCGACGGCATTCTTGAGTGGTTGAAAGCGCACGCGTGAGAAAGTAGGGGGCAAGGGGTCAAGGCTAGGGCGGGCACGGTGCCTTGTAGGGACCGACTTGTCGGCCGCGGGCCACCAGACCGGCACCATCCAGCACAGTCGGAATCCTTCACGGAACGATGAACCGACCCCTGCTTCGGAATGACATTTCCTGCTCTCTTGTCCCGCCACTCCGCCACATGACAGTCCTGCTCCTCTCTGCATACTCAACTGGCAATCCGGTTTCAGAGTAGTGGACTACGTGCCCGCGGGCTTGGCGTCGCGGAAATGAAAAACCCATAGTCGGCCTGCCCCTCCGCCCGGGTCGGGCCGGTACCTTAGCTCGTAGGGAACGGCTTTGTACAAACGCCCATTGACCAGCAGCTGCGTGGGCTCGAACATGGAGGCCAGGAACGAGAAGTGGACATCATCCTCGGTCGTCATGCTCCCGGTTACCGTGATCTCCGTACCCGTCCAGTCCAGACGAGCATACATTTTGACACCCTTTCCCAGGGTAGATACGGACGCCATATTCACCGCAGGCAAGCAATCGCCGATGCAGGAGAGTACTCCAAGGAACGCTTACCCTCTCGGGGTCGGTAATGCTCCCCATATCCCAATTCTAGCTTTGTCCGGCATATGGTACAGAGGATAAAGACCCAAAAGATCGAAGCGCCTGGCAGCCGAGAGACCTATTATTCTCTGTCACCGTGCGAATTCCGTCCTTCGAAGAAGGGTCAGGCAGCCTGCTCATCAGATACCCAACCCCCTACCCCCACCTGCGCCCGGCGGGGCTAGGGGGCCTTGGCGGATCACACACTTGCGAGCGTGAAAGAGTATTATGCGTCCAGCACGGCAACGCCGGAGTCCCTGCGTGCCTCTTCGCTAGCCTCGGCTGCACGTCCTTTAGTGCTGCTATTCTTGACCAGCAGGCAAGATGCGACGCCGACGATCAGGACCACCACCGGTAGCCACAAGCTGGCGTGCATAGCGCCGACATATCCATTATTGAACACCTGAAGGCCAAGGGCCAACAGCTGGTCCCGGAGGGCCGCTGGTAGGTTGCTGGGAATTTGGCTTCCCATGTCCACCGTTCGCCCAACGTGCAAGCCGGCCTTGGCAAAGCCGTCGAAAGCAGCAACGAATTGGCCGCGGAAAGCCGCCGGCAAACTTGCCGAATAGCTGGTTGCCTCGCTGTGCAAGCTAGTGGCAAGCTGGTTCTGCAACAATGCGCCCATGGCCGCGCCGCCAATCACCGCCCCAATCTGCCGCGTGGTATTCAGAACACCGGAAGCAGCTCCGGCCATTCGCGGCGTGATATTCCGTAGGGCGATAGCAGCTTGGGGAGCGAAAACGCAGCCTTGCCCCAAACCCATGATCAGCAATGGCACCAGGAAAGTAGTCCAGGTGGAATCCGCCCGGGCAATGGTGCCGATAACCCAGATGCCAATGGCGAACAGCGATAAGCCAGCCATTAAGATGTATTTCCCGCCGATCTTGTCGGAGTAGCGCCCGGCAAAAGGCGCCACAAACAGCGAGATCACCGAGCTGGGGGCCATCACCAACCCGGCTTCGAGAGCCGAAAAGCCAACCACTGCCTGCAGGTAGATGGTAAAGACGAACATTATTCCGAACATCCCGATGGATAGGATCGTCCCCACCCAGTTCATCACGGTATAGTTGTGGTCGTTGAACAAGGACAGAGGCACTAGGGCCTCGCTCTGCGCTCGTTCCCAGAGAATGAAGGCGACAAGAAGCAGAACTCCAAGGATAATCACATCGGGAATCATCAGCCACATCCAGATCACTCCCCAGTTGTAGCTTTCACCCTCGATCAAGCCGAAGACGATGGCCAATAGACCGGTGCTCACAAGGAGCACGCCGACCGGGTCCAGAGCATGCTTGCGCCCGGGACGGAGGTCTGGGACAATCAGCATCGTGGCGATGAGGGCGACGATCCCGATCGGCAAGTTGACGTAGAAGACCCAGCGCCAGCTCCAATCGGTCACCAGAAAGCCCCCTAGCGTAGGGCCGATAACGGTCGCCACGCCGGCCACCCCTCCCCAAACGCCGAAGGCCGCCCCTCGACGCTCCGGGGGGAATATGGAGGTCATTATCGCCAGGGTCTGCGGGCTTAGCATTGCGCCACCCACACCCTGGAAGACCCGGGCTATGATCAGTTGGCTCACATCCTGGGCGATTCCGCTGAAAGCCGAGGATATGATGAAGACCACCATTCCAGCCGCAAATAGGTTGCGCTGGCCGTACATGTCGCCAAACCGGCTGAACAAAATCAGCAGCACGGCGTAGGCCAGAATGTAACCATTGGTCACCCAGAGAATATCGTTAAGGCCGGCGTGAAGGTCATCAATTATGCTTGGTATCGCCACATTCACGATTGTGCTATCCAACAGGATCATGAAAAACCCGCCGAGAAGCACGATAAGTATCACCCAAGGATTTGACCTGAGTCTTTCGAGCACTACATTGCCTCCAAGAATGATTGCGGTACGTAATTTCTTATTCTACACCTAAGGCCGTCATTCTCTCACGATGTCTTGGATGTCCCGGTAGGCCTTATCCAGAACCTCGTGGATTCGATGGACCTTCGCCACGTCTACGCCCCGTAACTCTCGAGAGAGCGACTGGGCAAAATCCTTCATCTCATGAGCCATATCGCGCATCTCCTCCGACACCTCCGGGCTCCAGCCCCACCAGTCTCTCATGCGGCTCTTGATCTCGTCCACGACCTCGCCCTGCTCACTCAGGAACTTCAGACCTTCCGGTGTAATAGTGTAGATCTTCCGGCCATCCTGCTGGCTTGAGGTCACATATCCCAAGTCTTCAAGCATTTGCAGAGTGGGATAGACCACTCCAGCGCTTGGCGCGTAGAATCCGCGGAACCTCTCCTCCAGCGCCCGGATAAGCTCATAGCCATATCCGGGCCGGTCCTTCAGCAGGTCTAAGATTACATACTTGAAATCGCCCTTCTCCATTAGGCGGGTGCGCCGCTTGAACTCGCGCCAATCCCGGTGACTCATGCCATCCTCCTTTGCGATAGTATCACGATATATCTTGATACTATCTTAATACGAGTTGGTTCGGGATGTCAATAGTCTAGGAAGGCAATTTCGAGACCGTTTTCCGTTCTGCCTGCTGATCAAGCCAATGGCTGGTGGGATGCTTGGTCCTGGAGACCAGTCTGATCCTTCTGAGGAAGGACGTTCCTGGCAGAAAAGGGGTTACGGATTCCTCAGTCGCTACAGCATTGTGGCTCTGGGCGTTCTCACAGTCCCCCGCTCCTTCGGAATGACAACTTCGCTCCTTATTGCCCCATCCCTGTGGGCCCCTCTTCAAAGGGGGAAGGCGTCTGCCCTGTTTGGCCTCTTAAACGTAGCCATCCCTCGTTACAAGGTACAGCCCGCCAAGAACCAGCGCAACACCAAGCCCGAAACTCGCAGTGAGCCGCTCGCCAAGAATCAGCACTGCGAGCCCCACACCAGCGACCGGCTGCAAGAACATGAACATGCCGGCCCGCGACGCCACCCCCCTGCCAATGGCCCAAAACCATCCTATGCGGCCCAATACGGTCACCAGGAGGATGATGTAGCTCAGCGCCCCAAGGCTGACCATACTGGGACTGGGAACGGCGCCATGCGCATACTCCCAGATTGCGAAGGGCACGAGAGCGATGGCACCGGCAGGTGTAGAGTAGGCGGCAAACACCAAGGTGTCGTACTTCTCCATCATCTCCTTGCCCAAAACACTGTACAAAGCCCACGAGGCCGCCGCGGCAAGGACAAGCAGGTCCCCTATAAGGTGACTGGAATCGAGCAGACTGCTCAGGGTCCAGGGCGTTATGCCAGCCACCACGGCTGCGCCAGCGAAAGCCACCAGCACGCCCCCAATAGTCTTGAGCGTGAGTCGCTCCCCCAACCTAATGACCGAGAGCAGGGCGATTATGACCGGGGAGGTGGAGATCAAGATCGAAGAGTTTATGCCACTGGTGCGGGCAAAGCCGTTAATGGAAAGCCCAATCTCGAACGTGATACCAAGCACTCCCAAGGCCGCAACGGCAGGCAGGTCGGAGCGCCTGACTCGCCATTCGGTACGACGGCGTGCCAGCAACAAGATCAGACCAAAGAGCACTGCCGAGACCAGCATGCGAATCGCAGCGAGCGTGAACGGGCTGAAGCCCAGGAGCGCAAGCTTGGTGAAAGGCGGAGTAGCGCCCCACATTAGATTTATGGAAACGAGGCTCGCGGTGAGAGCAGCAGTCCCCTGTAATCTAACCGCGCGGGTGCTGCTCACGCTCTTGCTCCCTCCGCTCACGCGCACCGGCCACGGACCCCCGGCAGCCGGCTGTCGCAGGCGATTTCACGAATCACTACCTGCGGGCAGGCACAGTTCATGGCCGGGCTGGTCTGGGAGCCCTATCGTCCACCCCGCTAACATGAGGCTCCTCCCACTCTCCCAGGCGCTTGAGAAGCTCGGCTTTCTCGCCGGCATCGTGGATCACGAGCAGCATCCCTGAGAATTTCTGTCCCTCATCCCACATCGGCGAGATGTATTCGTACAGCGTCTTTCCTTGATAACTCAGCCAGCCGCCATATTTCCCAGTGACCCCATTCTTCATGTCGCTGATCATCTTCAGCACGGCGGACTCCGATTCCGCCGGGTGGCATTGCAGGATCGATGTTCCTATCCTACTTCCAGGGTCCTGTCCCAGCATCTCGCCGGCGCGGCGATTGAACACCGTGATATTGTTGTTCTCATCCGTAGCCACAACCCCGACATTGAGTGCGTCCAATACCCTGCCCAGCAACATCTCTGTACCGATCGCCATCCTCCTGTCCCTCCTCCCTGCACTCACAAGCAAATCCGCGATTGCGCATCTGCGACGACCCGCTGATTGCTGCACTTAACATTATGCCCAAAACCGGTTATGCTAAGCGCGGTGCCGTAATAATAGCACTAGCGTGCCAGTTCCGTTGTCTAACCAGTCTCGATATTTCGGGGAACAAAAAATGCTATTAGGCAAGCGATTTGGCGCTCGCGCCTGCTTGGGTACCGCCCGTAGATTGTATTCTGAATTGAAAGGGCTAGTAACACTTGAACAGCAACCGTGCTCTTACCTGGAGCTGGAAATCCTCCGCAGTAACCGGGATGCTAGCGAATCAATGGCCCCGAATCGGGCTCGCCGCCATCCTGCTCCTATACCTCGGATCATTCTTCTATTGGCATAGCCTCGAAGGCACACCTGTGCTCTACGACCAGTCTCTCTACTACTTGAAAAGCATGGCGTTCTACTCTCAGATTCGCGCCGGCGACTTTGCCGGTCTGCTACGGGATCTGCAATCC
>JAMCWQ010000003.1 GCA_023480825.1 Chloroflexota bacterium
GCGGCAGTCGCCGAGGCCGGCGCAACTCTCCGCAGCAGGGGCAGCTCAAACAGCGAGCCCCAGCCGGTGACGAAGTACTGCTGAACGATAGAGAACACCGTCGACGTAACCCAGTAGATCACTGCGCCGGAAGAGAAGTTCCATGCGAAGATCAGAATCATTATCGGCATGAACTGCATCATGCTGTTGGTCATCTGGGTTTGCGAGTCTCTTGGTGCTCCGGCCGGCATCATCATTCGCTGCTGGATGAACTGGGTGACCATAGCCAGAACCGGCAAAATGAAGAACGGGTCAGGGTGAGCCAAGCTGGGCAGCCAGAGGAACGGGACGCCGAATGTAGTCTTGGACAAATTGAGGATAGCCCCGTACAAAGCAAAGAACACCGGAAGTTGGACCAACATCGGCAGACACCCGGCCGCCGGGTTGACCCCGTGCTCTTTGTACAGCTTCATTGTCTCTTGAGTAAGAGTCTGCTTGTCCTTGCCGTACTTCTTCTGTAATTCTTTGATTTTCGGCTGGATGAGCTGCATTTCTTTGGAAGAATGCAGCTGTTTCATGGTCAGCGGGAACATGATGCCTTTTATAACCGCCGTCAAGATTATGATGGCGATCGCCGGATGGTTCCCAATGAGCATGTTGATCGTGGTCAGAGCCAGCATGATTAGGCTTATGAACTGATCCCAAATTGGAATTGACAATGTCTATTTTCTCCTTAAACCGAATTCGAAGTCCTAACCTCGCCGCTACTTGACCGGGTCGTATCCGCCGGGATTGAAAGGATGGCAACGCAACAGCCTCCTGAGCGCCATCCAGCTACCCTTGCCCACGCCGTACTTCTCGACGGCGTCGAACGCGTACTGCGAGCAGGTTGGGTAGAACCGGCAGCTAGGTGGTAGCACTGGGCTTATCAACTTCTGGTATATTCTTATTGCTGTCAGTGCAATACTTTTCATTATTAGTCAGTCCTAATCCGAGTTTTCGCCGTGTCTCTCTAGGACCTTTGCCGCGTTGAGCAGGCTGCCTACTGCTGTGTCGACCTCGTTCAAGGTCTTGCCGGCTATCCTGCTGCGAGCGATTACGACGATGTTCCAGCCACCCTTCATGTTGTGGTAGCGCAGGCGCACGGCTTCTCTCAGCAACCTCTTGACGCGGTTCCGCATCACGGCGTTTCCGATTCGCTTGCTGACGATGAAGCCTACTCTAGTTGTCTCCTGGCTAGAACTGGCAGTGCATAGGACAATCAGGGAATGAGTCCAACACTTGCCGGAGCGCCGAACTGCTTCGAAATCGGCTCTCTTTGTGAGCCGCCATTCCTTTTTCATGTGGCCGTCATACCCGGCTTTGTCCGCCAAAGCCGGAGCCTATAAGACGATCCCAGCGGCCGGACTGCTACTTCTCGTCGCTCACCGTCAGCTTGTAGCGGCCCTTTCGCCTCCGCGAGGCCAAAACGGCTCTGCCCCAACGTGTTTGCATTCGTGAACGAAAGCCATGCCGCCGGAGGCGGTGGAGGCTTTTCGGCTGATAGGTCCTTTTTGGCACTGCTGGGTTTGCTCCTCTCGAATTCTATTATCACCAGGCTGCAATATATTACCGGCGTTGGGAAGCATCTTTATGCTCCCTTCGGCCGGTTCATCGCACGCAAGCTTTGATTGATTATTATAGTCTTTTGCAGTAGTGCCTGTCAACTTGCTGAACACCATTCCTACTGGCGCAAGGGCGCGGATATTTGTTATACTAAACCTTAATCCATGCGGCGGCGCTGCCTCATGACGGTTGTCTATTTCAAATGCAGCGTACTGGCTGGGTACCAGGTGTCAATTATGGCTGAAAGCGATCTTAGACCTACAGCAAGTGCATTACCCCCAGGTATCGCCAAGCTTGCCGATCTCGAGACCCTCCTCAACATAATGCGCGAATATCTCCCGGACGTGGACCTGGAGATCGTCAAGAAGGCTTACGATTTCGCGGCCGCCGCCCTTCGACATCGACGATTATGCTCAGGGGAGCCCTATATCCAGCATCCCTTGGCCACGGCCATTATCCTGGCAAAGATGCAGCTTGATCCGGAGGCTATCGCCGCCGGTCTTCTCCATGATGTGCCCGAGGACACCGTCGTGGAACTCGAGGAGGTAGAGAAGGAGTTTGGCCCCCGCATTGCGCGGCTGGTGGACGGCGTGACCAAGCTGAGTAAGATCAGGTGGGCCACCCCCGATGAGCAGGCAAGACGCGAGAAGGAACAGCAGGCCGAAAATCTCCGCAAGATGTTCTTGGCGATGGCTGAAGACGTCCGTGTGGTCTTGATCAAGCTTGCCGACAGGCTTCACAACATGCGAACCCTGTGGGGTCTGGAGCGCTCCAAGCAGATCCGGATCGCCGAGCAGACCATGGAGATTTACGCTCCTCTGGCCAACAGACTAGGCATCTGGTGGATCAAGTCCGAGCTGGAGGACCTGGCTTTCGAGGCTCTCGATCCCGAAAAGTACCAACAACTGTCCGACATGATTGCCGAGCGCCAGGGAGGGCGAGAGAAGTATCTGTCGCGAGTCATCAAGGCTCTCAAGCGGGCGCTATCCCAGGCGGGCATCAAAGCGGAAATTTCCGGACGATCCAAGCACGTATACAGCATCTACGAGAAGATGCAGCGCAAGCACCGCACCCTGGACGAGATATATGATGTCGTCGCGGTGCGAATAATCGTGGACCAGCTGAGAGACTGCTATGCCGCTTTAGGAGTCATCCATACTCTTTGGCACCCCATCCCTGGCGAGTTCGACGATTACATCGCAATGCCCAAAGAGAGCATGTACCAATCCCTGCACACGGCGGTCCTTGCGCTGGATGCCAGGCCTCTGGAAATCCAGATACGGACCAAGGAAATGCATGAGGTGGCGGAATACGGTATCGCCGCCCACTGGCGATATAAAGAGGGAGGGGGACGGGACGTCGACTTCGACGCCAAGATCACGTGGCTGCGGCATCTGCTGGAGTGGCGCGACTCCGTGGCCGACGCACAGGAATTCGTCGATTCCCTCAAGTCCGACGTTTTCCGCGACCAGGTCTATGTGTTTACGCCTGGCGGTGATGTAATCGACCTCCCCTCTGGAGCCACTCCCATAGATTTTGCTTATCGCATCCATACGGATGTTGGGCACCAATGTGTGGGCGCCAAGGTCAACGACCGGCTGGTCTCGCTGGATCACCAACTGCACACCGGGGAAGTCGTCAAGATCATAACGTCTAGAACCAAAAAAGGCCCGAGTCGCGACTGGCTGAACCCCAATTTCAACTATATCCGGACGGCGAACGCCAGGGAGAAGGTAAGGCAGTGGTTCCGGCATCAGGAACGGGACGAGAACGTGGCTCAGGGCAAGGAAAGCCTAGAGAAAGAGCTACGACGGCTCGGACTTGATAACGTTGGCTATGAACAGGTGGCCGGCTATTTCCATAAGTACAAGAGTGTGGACGACCTGTTGGCGGCGATCGGCTATGGAGCGGTCACGACCCAGCAGATTGCGACCAGACTGGTGGAGGCGCACACCGACGAAGGGGCGGTGGATCAGCGGGTGCTGGAGCTGCCGGAGAGCACGCCTGGTCAAAGCGATGCCTCTGGAATCACCGTTATGGGTGTTGGAGACCTTCTGGTCAATCTGGCCGGTTGCTGCAAGCCGGTCCCAGGTGACGATATCATCGGCTATGTGACGCGGGGCCGGGGCGTAACCGTGCACCGGGTCGACTGCCGCAACGTGAACTGGGACGGCGAGCGCGAGCGGCTGGTGCGTGTGGACTGGGGGGGCGCCAAAAAGCAGGGCTATCCCGTTTCCGTGCGGATAGATGCTTGGGATCGAGTCGGCCTGCTGCGTGACGTGACCGCGCTTGTGGCCGAGGAGGGACTAAACATCACCTCGGCGCAGTCTATCAGCAAGAGCGATCGCACGGTAACATTGCTGATCACCATTGAGGTTGGCTCATTGTCGGAGCTAAGCCGCATTCTGGCGCGGATCGAAGGAATTCGCGATGTCCTCGAGGTGCGCCGGGACTTGGGGCGGAAGGCTGCCAGCTAGTCTTGCCGGCGCCGGCGGCGGCGCGGTCTTTCCGGCTCCGCCCACAGCATCTCGACGTTTCCGATTCTCAATGTGTCCCCGGGCTGAATTCCTCGCTCCTCCAACCCGGCGGTGACTCCCATCTTCTCCATCACCCTTTCCAGACGCTTGATTGCCTGGGGCTGGTTGAGATCGGTGATGACGGCAAGCCTTTCTATCTTGTCGCCTTCCACTTGGAAGGCTCCATCGAAGTCTCTCCGGATGCTAAAGGCGGCCTCTTCGGCTTTGGCTAGGTCTATGACCGGTATCTCCTCAAGAGTGGTGATGGGCTCCGGCTTGGGCAGCTCCCGCAGTTTGGCTGCCACCCGGCTCATTAGCGCTGGAACGCCCTTGCCGGTAGCGGCCGAAATCGGGAACACCTCATAGCCGCGTTCTTTCAGGGCGGTCTCTAAGAGCGGGAACAGTTCCTCGGCGGCCGGAATATCCATCTTATTGTCGGCAACAAGCTGCGGCTTCTCCGCCAGGGATTGCTCGTACTCCCGCATTTCATCATTCACCTTGTCGAAGCCGGAGAGCGGGGCGGCGGGGTCTACTTCCAAGCCATCGATGACGTGGACAAGCAGGCGAGTCCTCGCGATATGACGAAGGAACTCCAAGCCTAGCCCGACGCCTTTGTGCGCTCCCTCGATTAGCCCTGGGATATCGGCCACGACGAAGTTGTAGTCATCGACATCGGCGACTCCCAAGTTGGGACTGATAGTGGTGAAGGGATAGGAGGCGATTTTGGGTCTCGCGGCTGATATGGAGGCCAGTAAGGTGGATTTGCCGGCGTTTGGATAGCCTACGAGGCCGACATCGGCTATCAGCCGCAACTCCAGCGCTAGCCATCGCTCCTCCCCAGGTTCGCCCTTCTCCGCTATGCGGGGCGCCTGACTGGTAGGGGTGGCGAAATGTACGTTCCCTAGCCCGCCGCGCCCGCCCCTGGCCGCAAGCAGAGTCTGCCCCTCCTCGGTTAGATCGCCAAGAACGACGCCGCTCTCCGAATCGTGGACGATCGTTCCCGGCGGCACCTCGATATAGAGGTCGTCTCCAGCTTTCCCATGCTGCTTGCGGCGGGCACCTGCTCCGCCGCTCTCCGCCTTGAAATGCTGCTTGTACTTAAAGGGGAGTAGGGTATTGAGGTGGCTGCTGACAATTAGGAAGACACTACCGCCGGGGCCACCGTCCCCTCCATCGGGACCACCAAAGGGAACAAACTTCTCCCGGCGAAAGCTGGCGCTCCCTGCGCCGCCGTTTCCCGCTTTGACGAAGACCTTCGCTCTATCGAATAACACGCTACTCCAGGTAATCCTTCAATTTCCGGCTGCGGCTGGGGTGGCGTAGCTTGCGCAGGGCCTTAGCCTCGATTTGCCTGATACGCTCTCTTGTTACGCCGAACTCCCGGCCTACTTCTTCCAATGTTCTGGTGCGTCCATCTTCCAGGCCGAACCGCAACTGCAGCACTTTTCGCTCCCGAAGGGTCAGCGAGCCAAGCACTTCCTCCACTTGTTCCTTAAGCAGTTGTTGAGACGCGGCCTCCGCCGGGGCCAGCGCCTTTTGGTCCTCTATGAAGTCGCCCAAATGGCTGTCTTCCTCCTCCCCAACGGGAGTCTCGAGAGACACCGGCTCCTGGGAGATCTTCATAATCTCGCGCACTCTCTCGGCCGGAAGGCCCATCTCGTTACCGATTTCCTCGGAGGTCGGATCGCGCCCGAACTCCTGCAACAGGCGGCGGGACGTACGGATGAGGCGGTTAATTGTTTCCACCATATGCACGGGGATGCGTATGGTGCGGGCCTGGTCGGCAATGGACCGGGTAACCGCCTGCCTTATCCACCAAGTGGCATAAGTGCTGAACTTGTATCCCTTGGCATACTCGAATTTCTCCACAGACCGGATCAGTCCGATGTTGCCTTCTTGAATAAGGTCCAAGAGGGTGAGCCCTCTACCCACGTACTTCTTGGCAACGCTCACGACAAGGCGGAGGTTGGCCTCCGTCAGGTGCCTTCTGGCCTTCTCTGAGTCTTCGGCCACCTCTTCCCACCACTTGTCGAGGCCGGCGATCCCCAGGTGTGATTGCCCCCAGGCGCACAGTTCCTCGACGTCCGGCCAGGTGGAGGAGTCTGCCGACTGGGGCGCTAGAGGGGGCGGAACAAGCTCGAGACAGAGAGCGCAGTTGCCAAGTCGCGCCAGGAGATCATCCTCCGGTAGACTCATGCTTCTGGCCACCAGCTCAATTGTCCCTGGCTGCAACTGGGTGCAAGGTATGACGGCATTGGCCAGTTCGAGAGGTGTCATGCACTCATACGAGATGGTCTCTTGCCCGCCAAGAGCCTCACTTGCTGCATGCACGGCTTCTACAGCGGGAAAAGTGTCTAGAATACAGCAGTATATAATTCGTAACAGCTCGAGCGATTTGGAATGGCCGTTTTCCCCTTGAGCGAGTCGATCGGCGTATCGCCGGAGAAACGCTCCACGCTCCATACGCTTGGCGAGGTTCACCTCTTCATCAGCGGTAAGGAGGGGGACCCTACCGATTTCCCGCAGATACATCCGCACCGGGTCATCGACGCCGATACCGTCGACGTCGAGAGCACTTTCCAGCTCTTGTTGGACCTGTTCGTCGTTTTCCGTCTCGAAGTCCCGTGGCTCTTCGGAGACTTCGATGCCGAAGTCGCTCAGCTCTGCATAGAGGTCCTCAATTTGGTCCATGTTAGACTCCGGCTCGGGGACAGCCCGCAGAACGTCATCAGTCGTTACGTAACCCTGTTCCCTACCTTGATTCATCAGAGTAGAGACAGTGGTCGTCTCGGCCTTTGACGCTTCGACTTCGAAGGCGGGTCGCAAGTCGATGGCCTTGGCCGGCGGAGTGTTGGACCTCTCCGGTCCGTTGTTCCTGGTATCCACCACTAGTAGCGCTCCTGAGTCAGACCTAGTCTATCCAAACAGCCATTTGATCGCACGCACCTAATCCGTGCAACGGGAATCGCGAAATAGCGGGCTGGGGCGAGGGTCAAAACGGGACATCTGCGAGGCTAGCTGGGCAATTTCTGCCTTAAGACGGGAGGCCCATTCTTGATCACCGGATTCGTCTGCTTCCCTCACCATGAACTGGTATTGTCGCAACTTCTCCGAAAGCCTTCGCCGCTCGATGCGTCTCAATAGATTGTCAAGTACTGCTTCCAATTGTGCATCCGGCAACTCTGGCTCGCTGGCCGTTAGGCTTGCCAGTTCCCTGCCAAAACCTTCGAGGTTAGGTCCCAAAGCAGAGAAGAAATGCTCTAGTTCCAGGCTTCCTGTGGAAGCCGACTGAACAAGTGCCTCCAAGGCGAGATTATACTCGACTCCAAGCAAGTCCGCCAATTTCTCAACGTCGACTTCTGCAAGCAGACCTGGATACCTCATAAGGATGAGCAACAAGTGCTGCTCGAGGTCCTTACCGGGCCTTCGCCCTTCCTCCTCGCTTGCAACACGAGTCGTTCCGTGCCTGGCCGATTTGGCGATGGACGCGCGAATCGCGCTCTCATCAAGATGGGTGAGCCGGGCAATTTTCTGGACGTAATGTGCCTTCTCGACTGGGTCTGCCAATTGGGAGATTACCGGCGTGGCCTCCCGCACGAAGGCCGATTTCCCCTCGGCGGTGTTTAGATCATGCCTGACTGAAACCAGGGCAATGGCGTGATCCGCAACGGGGGAAGCACTCTCCACCAGCCTGGCCCAACTCTGGGGGTCTTCTCTGATGATGTCGCATGGGTCTTTCCCTCGCGGCATCGATACCACGCGGATAGTGACGCTCGGGCGAAGCTCGAAACCTGTAGAACCTTCTCTGGTCCGGATAGGTACGCGCAGGTGCTCGACATTGCTCCTTATTACCTCGAGCCCCCGCAGAGTGGCCATGTCTCCCGCCTTGTCGGCATCCAGCGCCAATATAAAGTTTCCGGTAAGTTTTTTCAAGATGGATATATGGTGGTCTCCAATGGCGGTTCCCATCGAGGCAATGACGTTGCCATACCCGGCCTGATGAGCCATCAGAGCATCCGTATAGCCCTCGACGACCACGGCGGCGCCGGTACTGCGGATGTGCTCGCGGGCGGCATCCATGGCGTAGAAGAGCGAGCCTTTGCTGAAGACCAGCGAATCTGGCGAGTTGAGGTACTTGGGTTGCGATCCGTCTATAGACCGGCCTCCAAAGCCGCGCACCCGGCCCTCGGCATCTTTTATCGGGAACATAACCCGCCCGCGAAAACGGTCGTAGACGCCTCCGCCCTCACGCTCCACGACGAGGCCAACAGCAAGCGCGTCCTTCATACTAAACCCTCTGCCGGCCAGGTGATTCCACAGGGAGTCCCAGCTTTCCGGCGCAAATCCAATCAGGAACTCTTGGATGGTCTTGCGGTTTATACCGCGCGCCTCGATGTAGTCTCGGGCCTGAGCCGCGCCCGCAGACTGGTTGAGAATCTGGTGAAAGTAGTAGGCAGCGGTCTGGTTCAGCTCCAGCAGGCGTTGTTCTTCCTCGCGGGCTGTCTTTTTTTCCGGAGAGGTATGGAGCACGACTCCGGTGGCCCGGGCAAGGTCCGACAAGACTTCCCGGAAGTCTTTCCCCTCGATGTCCATCAGGAAGTGGAAGATGTCCCCGTTGCGGCCGCAGCCAAAGCAATGGTAACTAGCCGAGTCCGGGAAGACGATGAAGGAGGGTGTCTTTTCACCATGAAAAGGGCACAGCCCTTTGAAGTTGCGGCCTGCTCGCTTCAGATTGACGAAGCGAGAGATGGTCTCAACGATGTCTGTCCGGCTCTTTATCTCTTCAATAGGATTCTGGCTGTTCACGGTTGTGGCCAAAAGGCAAGCGCTCTATGGTAGGGGTCCGAGAAGGGTCTGGTATGTCTCGATGGCAAACCGGTCTGTCATACCGGCAATGTAATCGCCAACTATCCTCGAGATTGGCTCATCTCCCTCCTGGGCTACAAGTTCCTCTGGAATATGTTCCGGATGCCTGCAAAGGTGGTTGAACAACTCCTCGATGATCCTCATCGCTCTCGCCCGCTCTCTCTCAGCAGATTGGTGCGTATACACATTCTCGAACAAGAACTCCCGCAATTCGTCTGCTGCGCCAAGCACTTGCTGGCTCATCGCCAGCCGGGGCACAGGGAGATCACGGCACTCTCGTGCAGAAGCTTCCGCTATATACCAGTTGTTTTCTACTATATCACAAACCATGGTATTAATGCGCCCCGAGCTTGTCAATCCCAACACCCGCTGAGGCGCCTCAGGGAGATCCGAGTCCGCAATCAATCGAGCGCGTAGAGCGTCGTCGACATCGTGGTTGATGTAGGCGACGCTATCGGCCAGTTTGACAATCTGGCCCTCCAGCGTGGCTGCCAGCCCAGCGTTGCCAACGGCCACGATACTCTCCCGTGGCTTGGAATGGTGCAGGATGCCGTCACGGACTTCAAACGTCAGATTGAGACCGGCGCCATCGTTTTCCAGGAGGTCCGCTACTCTCAGGCTTTGTTCGTTGTGCCGGAATCCACTCGGCAGTAGAGCTTCCAATGCCTCTTCTCCTGAGTGTCCGAAGGGCGGATGGCCGAGGTCGTGTCCAAGGCCGATAGCCTCGCACAGGTCTTCGTTGAGCCGTAGCGCCCTCGCGACCGTGCGGGCGATCTGGCTGACTTCAAGGGTATGGGTTAGCCGGGTCCTGTAGTGGTCCCCGGGGGGAGCGATGAATACCTGCGTCTTATGCATGAGCCGGCGGAAACTCTTGCTGTGAGTGATGCGATCGCGGTCACGCTGGAAGCAAGTCCGGACCGGGGACGGCTCCTCCGGGCGGAGCCGTCCCTTAGACAGGGCGCTTCTCACGGCGAAGGGAGAAAGCCTAGCGAATTCCTCCGCTTCGGTACGTTTCCTGATCTGCTGAAAGTCCATCCAGCGCCTATTTGTCTCTCTCTACCGATTCCAGCGCCGCGTGAGCCGCGGCGAGTCTGGCTATGGGCACTCGATAGGGCGACGCACTAACATAGTCCAGGTTGATCTGGTTGCAGAATTCGATGCTGCTGGGGTTGCCGCCGTGCTCCCCGCATATTCCCACCTTCAGTCCAGGCCGCGTGGACCGCCCAAGTTCCGTGCCCATCCGCATCAACTTCCCGACTCCCTCGCGGTCCAAGACTTGGAAGGGATCAGCCGGTAGGATCTTGCGAGCAACCCACTCCGGCAGGAACTTTCCGGCATCGTCCCGGCTCATCCCGAACGTGGTTTGAGTCAGGTCGTTGGTCCCGTAGCTAAAGAACTCCGCCGTCGTGGCTATCTGGTCGGCAGTGAGGGCGGCGCGCGGCAGCTCGATCATGGTACCGACTTTGTATTCTATGGCCATTCCCGCAGCGGCGAATTCCTCTGCGGCCACCCGGTCGACTACTTCCTTCTGCAGACGCAACTCCTCGATGATAGACACCAAGGGGATCATGATCTCCGGCTTTACGACAATGCCCCGTTTTGTGCAGTCGATGGCGGCCTGGAAGATGGCCCTGGCTTGCATTTCGGTAATCTCCGGGTAGACGATTCCCAGCCGGCAGCCACGGAATCCGAGCATGGGGTTGGCCTCGGCAAGCTGGTGCACGCGGTCGGCGATTTTCGTTACCGGGATCCCCATGGCATCGGCGACAGCCTGCATTTCTTCGGGCTCGCGAGGCAGGAACTCGTGCAGCGGCGGATCGAGGGTTCGGATTGTTACCGGGAGTCCGTCCATAGCCTCGAAAATGCCGATGAAATCGCCCTTCTGGATTGGCAGGAGTTTCTGGAGTGCTCGGCGCCGTTCCTCCAGAGTATCGGCCAGGATCATCTCCCGCATGGCTTCGATACGGTTGCCTTCGAAGAACATATGCTCGGTGCGGCAGAGGCCGATTCCCTCGGCGCCGAATTCGCGTGCCACGCGGCTATCCTTAGGAGTATCGGCATTCGTCCGCACTCCCAACCTGCGGAACTCATCCGCCCAGGTCATAAGGGTCTCGAAATCACCGCTCACTCGCGGCGCCATAGTCGGCACTTGACCTAGGATAATGCGGCCGGTGCCGGCGTCGACAGTGATGTAGTCTCCCTTCTTCACAACCGTCGTGTCGACAGAGAACTGCTGCTCGCTGTAGTTGACATTGACACTCCCGGCGCCCACCACCGCCGGCTTGCCCATTCCTCGCGCCACTACTGCGGCGTGGGACGTCATGCCGCCGCGAGCAGTGAGAATCGCCTCGGCGGCTACCATACCGTGGAAGTCCTCTGGAGACGTCTCCGTCCGCACGAGGATCACCTTTTCGCCATGCTCGGCCATTTCGGCCGCCTCGTCGGCGTCGAAGACAACCTTGCCCACGGCCGCCCCAGGGCTTGCCGGGAGACCGGTCGCTATGACCTCTATGGGCGCTTTGGCATCGATGGTCGGATGTAGCAATTGGTCTAGCTGCTCGGGAAGGACGCGAAGGACGGCTGAGCGCTCGTCGATGAGGCCTTCCTTGACCATATCGACGGCAATCTTCACGGCCGCCGGCCCGGTTCTCTTGCCAGTCCGGGTTTGTAGCATGTACAGCCGGCCGCGTTCGATGGTGAACTCCATGTCCTGCATGTCGCGGTAGTGCTGCTCAAGGCTTTGGGCTATCTTCTCGAACTGTTCGTACACTCCGGGAACATTGGGGTCGTTCTTCATCTCGCGGATGGGTTTCGGGGTGCGGATACCGGCGACCACGTCCTCCCCCTGGGCGTTCAGCAGGTACTCGCCGTACAATTCGTTCTCCCCGGTGCTGGGATTGCGCGTAAAGGCGACACCCGTCCCCGAGTCGCTGCCCATATTCCCGTAGACCATGGTCTGTACATTGACCGCGGTGCCCAGATCGTGGGGAATCTTGTTCAGGTTGCGGTAGTCAATTGCCCGCCGGTTGTTCCAGGACTCGAACACCGCTTCGATGGCCATCCGCAACTGCTGGTAGGGATCAGTGGGAAACGGTTTCCCTGTCTGTTCGCGGACTATCTTCTTGAATAGCTCCACTACTTCGCGTAGTGCGCCGGCATCGAGATCCGTGTCCAATATTGCCGAGTGCTTCTGTTTCACGTTGTCCAGCTCGATTTCGAACAGTTCCGAGTCTATGCCCAGAACCACTTTACCGAACATCTGGATGAAACGGCGATAAGAGTCATAGACGAACCGGAGATTTCCGGTGAGCGAGGCCAAGGTTTGGGCGGTCTCGTCGTTGAGGCCCAGGTTCAGGATCGTGTCCATCATGCCAGGCATGGAGAACTTCGCTCCCGACCGCACCGACACCAGAAGCGGGTTGTCATGGCCGCCGAATTTCTTCCCGGCCTCCTGCTCGATCTTGCTTAGGGCTTCCAGCACCTGTTCCCAGAGGTCATCGGGGAACCTCCGGTTCTCTCTGTAGTAATCAATGCAAGCCGCGGTGGTGATGGTGAACCCCGGTGGAACAGGTATACCAGCCCGCCGCATCTCGGCCAGGCCGGCGCCCTTGCCGCCGAGAAGGTCCTTCATGTCTCCACGCCCTTCATCGAACAAGTACACCCATTTTTCAGTCATTAGTTGACCCTCCTGTACTCTTCTCCGCTCTGGAAGAAGCTAGCAATTTCTATACCCTTTCTAGATTCGCGTAGGCGGCAGCGAGTTTCTTCACACCCTTGCCGTCGAAAGCGATGGTGATTTCTTCGTCACCATTCAGCAGCTTGCTGCTAACCACTATCCCCTTGCCGAACTTGACATGCCGGACGTGATCGCCAGGCGAGAAAGAAGGCCTAGTCTTGGGTTCCGGGGGCGCTGCTGCCGGACTTGGCACGGATGAGTGCTGAACCGGCGCCGGCGGCCGGGTATGAGAGGCGGTCACCGTTGTGGCGCCTGCTCCGCTCTGGCTTTTGCTGCGTGGGCGCTCCAGGCATGATTCGGGTAACTCGGCGAGAAATCGCGAGGGCTCGGAAGTGGCGGTGGCGCCATAGAGCGTGCGCTTGAAAGCGTGCAGGAGGTAGAGGTGGGACATGGCGCGGGTAATGCCCACATAGAGAAGCCGGCGCTCCTCCTCCAATTCTTCGGGAGACTCCAGTGACCTGGAGTGCGGCAACAGACGCTCTTCGAGTCCGACGATGAACACAGCCGGAAACTCCAGACCTTTGGCGGCATGAAGTGTGGTCAGCGTGACCGCGTCCTTTCGCTCGTCCAGACCGTCGATATCACTCACCAGCGATACGTCTTGAAGGAGGGTGGTGAGGGCTTCAGCGCACGGCAGATCAGCATACTTCTGCACTACGCTGCGTAGCTCGAGAATATTCTCCCAGCGCTCGGGCTGGCCGAGCCTGTCCTGCCGTAGCGAGTCGGCGAACCCAGTCCTCTCTAGGGCGAAGTCGAATAGCTCCAGTAGCCCATTCTTCTTGCCGACGTTAAGGGGCTGGCCGCTCAACTCATCCCTCTTGGCCAGTAAGCCGGTGGTGACACTGGCAAGACCCTGCAAGGCGTGGGCCGACCGCGTGTCTAATCCACTGTCCATCTTTGCCTCCCCATTGTCCTGTGCAAGCGAGGACAATGCTGAGAAGAGTGACAGGCCTTGGCTGGAAGCCCAAGCATGAAGACTGGCTATAGTCTTCGGCCCTATACCTTTCCCGGCCGGGGTGTTCGCAATGAGCCGTTCTAGGCTGAAGGTATCGTGGGGGTTTTGCAGAAAGCGCAGGTGGGCCAGGGCATCTTTGATCTCTTTTCGCTCGTAGAACCGGATTCCGCCGACCAATTGGTAGGGGACTCCGTAGCGCAGGAAGCTTTCCTCCAGGACTCGTGACTGGGAGTTAGTGCGGTACATCACCGCACAGTGCTGAAGATGCAACTTCTGCTGGGAAACCAATCTCAGGATTTCCTGCACAACAAATTGTGCCTCTTCGACCTCTGTGTAGAGCTCTTGAACCACGATTTTGCGGCCGGACTTCCTTTCGGTCCAAAGACCCTTCTCAATCCTGCTTCTGTTGGAGGTAATGATGCGTTGGGCAACGTCCAGTATGGCCTGAGTCGACCGGTAGTTCTGTTCCAACCGCACAATGGCAGCGTCGGGGTAATCCTCCTGGAAGTTCAGGATATTTGTAATATCAGCATGTCTCCAGCCGTAGATGGACTGGTCGGGGTCGCCCACAACGCCTAGATTTCGGAACCGGCTGGCTAGGTAATTCACCAGCCGGTACTGGGCGTGATTGGTGTCTTGATACTCGTCCACCATGACGTACCGGTATCTGTTCTGGTAGTCCTTGAGCACTTCCGGGTGCTCCCGGAAGAGCACGTTGGTGCGGGCTATGAGGTCATCGAAATCCAGCGCGTGGTTGGCTGAGAGGATTTCCTCATATTGGACGAATACCCTGGCCACCACCTCTTCCCAGTAGGACTGCACGGTGGTTGCAAACACCTGGTGGTCCACCACTTTGCTTTTCGACCGGGAAATTGCACTCAGTATGGAACGGGGCGGATACTGGTTTTCGTCCAGGTTGAGTGCTTTCAACGCCCGGCGGACTGCGCTCAGTTGATCGGCATCATCGAAGATGACAAAATCCGGCGCAATCCCTATGTTTTGGCCGGAGCGCCGCAAAATGCGAACACACATGGAGTGAAAAGTGCCGACGGAGAGACGCCGGGCGCGCTCGCCAATAAGATCGGTGAGGCGGGTCTTCATCTCGCCGGCAGCCTTGTTGGTGAAGGTCACTGCTAGTATATTCTCGGGCCGGACTCCCTTCTCCTGAACAAGGTAGGCGATCCTGTGGGTGAGCACGCGCGTCTTGCCGCTGCCAGGCCCCGCGAGGACCAAGAGCGGCCCCTCTGTCGTTATCACTGCTTTGCGTTGGGGTTCGTTGAGATTATCGAGAATGTTCAAGACACTATTTGCCGCAGCATTTCTTGTATTTCTTACCACTGCCGCATGGACATGGGTCGTTACGGCCCACCTTTTTCGCCTTTTTCGCCGGTTGGGACTGGGCCTCGCTTTGGTGCCCTGGCAGTACGGCTTGAGCTACTCGCTGCTTAGGAGGCTCTGCGATGGTAACGTGGTAGATGGTATGAACGATATCATATTGAATGCTGTCCAGCAACTGCTGGAACATGTGATAGGCTTCGGATTTATACTCCACCAAGGGATCGCGCTGCCCATAGGCTCGCAATCCGATCCCTTCCCGCATGTCATCCATGGCGGTCAGGTACTCGACCCACAGATTGTCGATGGTCCGAAGCATGACGAGGCGCTCGAGCTGGCGCATCTTGTCTTCGCCGAGGTCTTGCTCCTTTAGCTCATAAAGCTCCTGGGCAACGCGCACGATTTCATCGGCGATCCCTTCCATGTTCATGTCGACCAGCGTATCGGCCAACTCGGCCGGCACCGGCATAATCGCTCCCACCGACTTAAGCAGGCTGCCGATATCTACACCCTCGCCGTCTTCGGCGGGTGCGTAATTGGCAATCACTTTGCGCACTTCAGACTCGATCATCTCTAGGACTCGGTCTTTGAAATTCTCGCCGGAGATGATCTTGTGCCGGTCACCGTAGATCACTTCGCGCTGTTTGTTCATAACGTCGTCATACTCGACGACGTGCTTGCGCAAGTCGAAGTTGTAACCCTCAATCTTCGTCTGGGCGTTTTCGATTGTCTTGCTGATAAGGCCGGCCTCTATTGGCGTGTCCTCGTCCATGCCGAGCCGCCCCATTACGCCGGCGATACGCTCGGACCCGAACCGGCGCATCAAATCGTCCTCTAGCGACAGGTAGAAGCGGGACGAGCCGGGGTCTCCTTGGCGTCCGGACCGGCCTCGCAGCTGGTTGTCAATTCGCCGGGCCTCGTGCCTTTCGGTGCCGATGATGTGGAGTCCCCCTTTTTCGGCGATCCCGGGCCCAAGAACAATGTCTGTTCCACGTCCTGCCATGTTGGTGGCAATGGTAACCGCACCGGGCTGCCCCGCTTGGGCGATGATTCCGGCCTCTTTCTCGTGGAACTTGGCGTTCAGAACCTGATGGCCGATGCCCCGTCGCTTCAGCATCTCAGACAGATGCTCCGACTTTTCGATGGATATTGTTCCCACGAGTACCGGGCGTTGTTGCTTGTTTAGCTCCTCGATCTCGCGGACGACGGCACGGTATTTCGCCTGCTCGGTCTTGTAGACCTGGTCGGCATGGTCGGTCCGAATCATCGGCTTATTGGTTGGTATCACCACTACTTCGAGCTTGTAGATCTTGTGGAACTCTTCACCCTCCGTGGCCGCGGTACCGGTCATTCCGGCCAGTTTCTCGTACATCCGGAAGTAGTTCTGGAAGGTAATTGTTGCCAGTGTCTGGCTCTCGCGCTCGACCTTGACGCCTTCTTTGGCTTCGATTGCCTGGTGCAACCCCTCGCTATAACGGCGGCCGTGCATTAGGCGGCCGGTGAACTCGTCGACGATTATTACCTCGCCGTTCATGACCACGTAGTCGCGATCGAGCTTGAAGAGGACCTCCGCCTTGAGCGCCTGCTCCAAGTAATGGGTCAGCTCCGCATAGCGCGGGTCATAGATGCTTTCGCCGGCGGGAAGCCCGATCCATTTCTCGATCTTGTTGATCCCGTCTTCGGTGAGCACAACCGTCCGCCGTTTATGGTCGATTTCATAGTCGGTCTCCTCGTGGAGCCGGGGCACTAAGCGGGCGAACTGGTAGTAGCGATCATTTGATTCTTGAGCTTGCCCGGAGATGATGAGCGGAGTACGGGCCTCGTCGATGAGGATATTGTCAACCTCGTCGACTATTGCGTAATGCAGTTCACGCTGGACGCATTGTCTCGAGTCGATGACCATGTTATCGCGCAGGTAGTCGAATCCGAACTCGTTGTTCGTGCCATATGTAATATCGGCCAGATAGGCATCGCGCCGTTCGATGGGTCGCAAATTGTGTAGGCTGGGATCTTCTTCCCCATGCTCCGGGTCGTAGATGAAGGCGCTATCATGCTGGATACAGGCAACGCTGAGGCCAAGCAAATGATAGATCTGGCCCATCCACTGAGTATCGCGTTTGGCCAGGTAATCGTTCACGGTGACCACGTGAACGCCGCGGCCTTCGAGCGCGTTTAGATACACCGGCGCCGTTGCCGCCAGCGTCTTGCCTTCACCGGTCTTCATCTCCGCGATCTTGCCTTGGTGAAGGACGATGCCTCCCAGCAGCTGCACATCGAAGTGACGCTGGCCAAGAGTTCGCTTGCTTGCCTCCCGCACGGCGGCAAAGGCCTCCGGAAGGATGTCTTCCAGCGATTCGCCTTCCATGAGCCGGCCGCGAAACTCAGCGGTCCGGTCCCGAAGCTCGATATTGCTCAGCTTCTCGAACTCGGGTTCCAGAGAATTGATCTCGGCAACGGCGGGCTCAAGCTTCTTGAGCACCTTCTCGTTACTATCTCCGATTATCTTTCCGATCCAACTAATCATTTCTTATCCGGAATTTCCTTGAGTTGTTTAGGAACTATCCTATCTATTTTACTCCAAAGGGACCATTCAGTGCTAGCATATGATAGAATTCGGCATCACGCCTCATTCGGAGGTTAGCATGCCAGCGAGCTTCAGGGGAATGCCTAGCGTTGATCGTCTGCTTCAGACGCCCGAATTGAAGACCTGGGCGTCCAAGTTGCGGCGTGACTTTGTGGTGGAAGCGATACGCTCCGAGTTGTCTCTGGCACGTGCGGCCATCAGCTCCGGGCAGCCGGCGCCTGATTTCGAGGCCATCGAGCTTCGGGACCGGACCGCTG
>JAMCWQ010000002.1 GCA_023480825.1 Chloroflexota bacterium
GATAAAGGAGTCGCCGCTAGGTCTTCCGCGAGAACTAAATAAGATGCTATCTTCGCTGCGCTCAGGGCAAGGCTCTTCCCCCCAGAATGGGGAGAAGGGAGTTTCCGTTCAAAGTGGTATCATACGCTGCTGGAAAGCAATCGATAGGAGCGTCAGCGCATATGGCAAGAGCTTCTGAATCAGGACAATTGTCGCTAGACGAATGGATCGCCCGGGAGGGGATTCCGTTCTCGGTGGATTCGGCACCAAGCTTCAACAACGCCGTCGACAGGCTGATGGCCTCGCTTGGCGACGAGGTGGAAGTGTTGGGTTTCGGAGAAACGCTCCACGGCGGCAACGATATTCTCTCCCTCCGCAACCGGCTCTTCGAACGCTTGGTGGAGGCGCATGGCTTCAGCGCCATCGCCATAGAGAGCAGTTTTCCCCGGGGGCGCCTGGTGAACGAGTACGTGCTCGGCCGGGGTCCGGCGTCATACGATGATGTGCAGGACACCGGGTTTAGCCATGGCTTTGGAAAGCTCGAGGCCAATAGAGAGCTCGTGGAGTGGATGCGGCAATACAACGCCGGTTCTTCCCATCGTACCCCACTCCAGTTCTATGGCGTCGATCTTCCGAGCGAGATGATGGGCACCGATAGCCCAAGGCAGAGCCTCCGTTTTGTGCTCGATTATCTCGCCTCAGTTGGTGATGCCGGTATCCAAGAACGCCGCCGGCGCATCGATTCGCTGCTTGGCGAGGACTCCGCTTGGGAGAACCCCGCGGCAGCGATGGATCCGGCGCAGTCCATAGGCCTGACGCCGGAGGCAACGCGGTTGCGAATCGAGACGGAAGATCTCATTTCGAGACTACATGTCCAGCGTCCCGAGTTGGTGGCGAAGAGCGATGAGAGCCGCTATTTGGAGGCTCTGCAGTATGCCAGGGTAGCCCGGCAACTATTGAACTATCACGCCGCGGTGGCGCGAGAGTCGAGCGAGCGGGTGGCCGAGCTCCTAGGCATCCGCGATGCGATGATGGCGGACAACCTGGCTTATGTGGCGTCCCGCGAGCGTGGCCAGGGGAAAGTGCTGGCCTTTGCTCACAACGGCCATCTCCAGCGCAGCAAATCGCAATTGCAATTGGGGCCCGGGGTATATTCCTGGTGGCCGGTGGGAGCGCACCTTAAGGAGATATTCGGCCCACGCTATGCCGTCATCGGTTCGGCAGTGGGTGTTTCCGAGGCCAATGGCATCGGCAAGCCCGAACCGGGCACGCTGGAGGCTCGGCTGGCCGCCGCGCCGGGCGCGGGGCTGTTCATTCCCACCCATGGAGGCTGGGGGCTTTCCCCGTCGGAGATCGCCTCCCTTCCAGTTCGCTCGGGGAGCACGAAGAACTTCAGCTACATCCCACTGACCCCGCAAAGCTTCACCGATTTCGACTGGCTGGCCGTCCTCGATTCGACCGGCTATGACAGCGGCGCCTGGCCGTTGCCAGGGTAAGATAGTATTGTAGGGCCTGACTTGTCGGGCGATCGGCGCCAGCCGATAATGGAGCTCGTGGCCTCACCATGGGCCGATGATTCCTTGCCAGCTGCGGCTGGCGGCCCTACATAATACGGGGGTGGGGTCTTGTCGGACCATTGGTGCCAGCCGATAGCAGCAGTTTTTGGCTAAGGAGTTGATCTGTGTCTGCGAAGGGCTTCGATCTGGATGCCAGCAATGCCAGGATGGAGCAATACCTTCGGGAGTTGCTGGCCCTGATCGACCAGGCGGCACTGCAGAGGCTCAGGAGATTATGCGAAGGCTGGCTGAGCCGGCCTCCGACCATAGCTCAGATGGGGACAGTGAAACCGTTGCCTCACGGGTCGACCGGCTAATAGATGCTCATGGGGTGGATAAGCTTTTACCATTGGAGAAGGAAAGGAGGGGAGCACGACAGGACCAGCTGGTTTTCCTCGGTGTCGCCGACATCGCCCAGTACTACTGGTGCGCGGCGAAGGCGCTATTCAAAAGCAGGCAGATGGAACTAGCCTTCTTCCGTTCGTACCTTCTGGATCGGCTGCTGTATTCACTGTACCTCGGCCGGCTCGATCGGCTACCCGTGAGCTCCTACGATCTGCTTGAAGTAGGAAGCGACATAAGCATGGCTGACATCGAGTACCTGCTCTCTTTGTCGATTGTGGCGAAGGAGCTTCCCGACACCCAAATCAACTACCTGGACGACCCGAAGGAACGCGGCCGCTTGCTTCAGCTGACGAGGGCCGAACGATATCCAACAATACGGTGGAATTTCGAGTGGGAGAATTATGTCGTGGTAGGAGTCCCCGATGGGATCACTGGCGATTTTGCCTACGAATTCAAGACCACTAAGAGCAGATTTCTTTCCTTCTTTCAGAAGCCTGTTGCTTTCACGCAAGCTGATCTCTATGGTTATCTATTCCGGCGAAGCGCGAAGCGGGTTCAAATATTCATCGTCGATGAAGAGGTGACCGAGACTTGGGAGGAAGGGACGAGCGAGTCTAGGGCAGTAGAGACCCTTGCGAGCTTCAGAGCGATGGATATGGGTGATATACCCCCATCCCCAAAGGCGTGGAAATGCAATAGCTGTGAATTCAGAGTGGGTGGATACTATAACGGCCGCATGGAGTTTTGAGGTGATGGAAGATGTCTGTAACCTGTCCATGTTGCCGGCCTGGCGGCCGGCGGCCCGACAAGTCGGGCCCTACAAGGCAGTGTGCCTTTCCGAGAATCCGGTTTGGGTGGCGATCCGACAAGTCGGGCCCTACAAAGGATCCTGCATGTCCCGAGGTAATTTGATTTGACTATGCAGTTCAAGTTCGAAGCGAATCAGGAATTTCAGCTTCAGGCCATCGAAGCGGTCTGCAAGCTGTTCGAGGGGCAGCCGCGGGCGGAGGACGCCGGCCTCAACTCCGCCCTGGCCGGTTATGGGGCCATTGCCAACCGCCTCGACCTCGATGGCGCCGCGGTGTTGGCCAATCTGAAGACAGTCCAAGCGGAGAACGGACTCACTGCAGATCCTGAATTGCAGTACATCGGCGATCCGTGGGGAAAGAACGGCCATTTCGCCAACTTCTCTGTGGAGATGGAGACCGGCACCGGCAAGACCTACGTCTATATCCGCACGGCGCTGGAGCTCTACCGCCGCTATGGTATGCGGAAGTTCATCGTCGTCGTCCCCTCCGTCGCCATTCGCGAGGGCGTCTACAAGACCCTGCAGGTCACCGAGAAACACCTGCGGGAGCTTTACGGCAACCTGCCCTACCGCTACTACATCTACTCCTCGGATAACCTTTCCCAGATTCGCAGCTTCGCCCTTTCCAACAACGTCGAATTCATGGTCATGACCATCGACTCCTTCAACAAGGCCTCCAATATCCTGCACCAATCGACAGACCGGCTGCAGGGAGAAATGCCGGTGAACTTGGTGCGGGCGGCCAGCCCGATCCTGATATTGGACGAGCCGCAGAACATGGAAAGCAAGCTGAGCAAAGGAAGCCCTACTCACC
>JAMCWQ010000064.1 GCA_023480825.1 Chloroflexota bacterium
ACTTACAACGGGGATGGCCTAAGGACCAGCTCCAACGTGAACGGCAACATCACCAACTGGACCTGGGACACCAATGGGGACCTGCCGAAGATCATCCAAGATGGCACCAATACCTATCTCTACGGCGTGGGGCTGATCTTGAAGGGTAACAGCGGAGCCCAGTACTACTATGCTGATGCTTTGGGAAGCACCCGGGCTCTGGCCAACGACAGCGGGACGGTGGTGGCGAGCTACGACTACAAGGCGTTTGGTGATATGCTCTCCTCCAGTGGTAGTGCTGACACGTACATGCGCTACACCGGCCAGCAGAGCGACCCGGAGTCCGGCCTCTACTACCTGAGGGCCAGGTACTATGATCCCACCACGGGAAGATTCCTGACTGTAGACCCAAAGCCAGCCCTGAACCTCTATATCTACGCGGACAACCGGCCAACTGCATCGGCGGATCCATCCGGTATGGGTACCGGGATGGAAAACCCCTACGCCAGAGCGCCGTGGTGGGCGGGGCTCCTTATGGGAGCTGGCATCCCTCTCGCAGCAATGGGCGGTGCTTACGCCGTTGGAGTGGTTGCTGAGGCGGGACCTGCAATCGTATCCAAACTGATGGCTCCCGCGGCAGGCGGCATCGGCGTGGCGAAAGCATTTGTGTCGAAGGCACAACTGCAGCAGATCGCCCAGAAGGTTGACACGGCAGGGGCAGTATTAGACCGGAAGCGAGTATACTATAACACCAGTAACCTTACGGGTGAAACCTGCACAAACGAGATATTGAATTGGAAGAGGGGCGACGAGATTATCGGCACGATTCATAGGGTCTACGACGCCGCCGGAACTCTAATCCATGAGGACTGGGATGCTGCTCTTGTGAACGGCACATTTTACTTGCCCAAATGATCAAACGAAGAGAACTGTCTGCAGCAACACTACACTCGCTGAAGGCACGCCTAGCCGCTAGAATCGAGGCCTATCTGGCGGGACGGGAATCCCTTTTTCGCTTGCGGGTGTGGGCTGCCACGGACTTAATAGCCTACAGCCCGGCAGAGGGGTACCCGACTGGACCCGAATACTGGGCATTTATGGATGCTGTCGGCGCCTTGATACTGACTGGTCCAGAGGAACCCGAAGAGTACCGCACCACGCGTGGAGAGCTCGTTCAGTCACTTGCCTATCTAAAGGGGGAGGCGCCATTCCCGAAGAACAGGATACCGCCAGACAACCTTGAGGGTCTCAGGGCGAGCATGGCAGAAAAGATCAACGACTACCTCGGAGGCCGGACTGATGCCGGATCGCTGGTAGCTTGGGCACAATCCAAGTTTGAGTTGATCCAAGGACTAGGACTGGAGGGGACCCCCGGTTATGACGCCATTGAGAGCGCCATTGCCGCCATATGCCGGCTGGATGGCGGCGTAAACGAGGCACCTGCAGCTCGCGCGGTCTTATCGCAGGCAGCAGACGCTCTAAGGGAGAAATTCGGCAGCTGAGACTTGGTGACTGCCGAAGCTCATTGGTAACCGGAAACACAGCTGCAGTTACGGAGTGGGGCTGATACTGAAGGGAGACGGGACCGCCAAGTACTACTACTCCGATGCTTTGGGAAGCACCCGGGCTCTGGCCAACGACAGCGGGACGGTGGTGGCGAGCTACGACTACAAGGCGTTTGGTGATATGCTCTCCTCCAGTGGGAGCGCCAACACCTATCTGCGCTACACCGGGCAGCAGAGCGACCCGGAATCTGGTCTCTACTACTTGCGAGCCAGATACTATGATCCCACGACCGGGAGGTTCAGTACGAAGGACCCCTGGCCTGGTAATGCCTCTGCTCCCATCACCCAGAACCCTTACGTATATGCACTCAACCGGCCCACCGGATTGGCTGATCCGCAAGGAACGTATCCTGCCGTCGTTCCTCATCCCGGTCCTGCCACTGGCCCTCCGCCGATTCCCGTTCCAGGGGGCGGGCCGGACAACGGCTGGAAATGGAACCCAGATCCAAACAACGCCAGAGGAGGTACGTGGGGACCGAAGAAGCCAGTAAAGACGGCGACGGGGAGCCGGCCTGTAGCCAGCTGGGAGCCGGACAAGAATAATCCGAATGAGGGGCACTGGGACGTTAATGACGGCTCAGGCGGACCTCGGCATTACTACGACAAAGACGGAAAAGAGATACCAGCCGGTCAGCAGCACAATGATAGTATTGGAACAGCAGAAGCGGTTGGCGCCACCGTAGTTGGGGCTGCAGCTACCGTGTGGTGGTTCGTGACTACTGTGGTGCCTCAGATGATCAGGTCCGCGCCGCCGGTTCCGGTGTGAGTTTGGGAAGGAGTGCCTGAAGCGTGAAAATCGTAGACAAGGTGGAATCAATCAAGTGGCTTGCATCAAAAGGGGTGATCGACTCCGAAGGAACGATCTTGCGGTCGTCTTTCCCACGGCAAGCCACTTACTACATTACGTCTCTTGACTCGGGGGCAAAGACGGTAATTGCGAGAACTCTTATGCTTCAGTTCGCCAAGTTTGATGAGTCGATGCTTTGGATAGACGAGTACAAGGTGTGGCCAGCGGCGGAGAACTGGAATCTGTTCGATGGCTACAGACGGTCTCTGGGTGAAAGGAAGCCGCTTTGGGAAAGGCCAGGGCACATTTTTGCGCCCGGTGACGGAGAAACAGTCTTCTCCCTGCTGTGTATGGTGCTCTATTTCATATGGGGTGCGATTGTGGCACCGGCCTCAGGTGAGTTGGTGGTGAGGATCTCCCACGACGATTGGATAGATATTTATGCCAAGGAAGATATGGGAGCGGAGGAGGATACTTTCACTGTAGTAGGCAATGTGATTGGGCACATTCTCAGAACGAATCCATGAGGCGGGAAGTTCCCGGGCGATGGCGCTGGTACAGGTGGAGCTCAGTATGATAGCAGGAGGCAGGAGCATTCGGGAGTACCGGGTGGCTCCTGCCTCCGACTTTACACTATCTGAGAAGGGTACCAAAGCGAGAACACCCCGCAAGCTAGTGAAGTAGTGAAGCCAGGGCTGCAGCATCCGGCAGGTGATTAGCGCTGAACACACCAGCTTACGGCCTTCTGCCGAGGAATCAGTCGCTCGCTACCCCCACAGATGCGCGGCATGGCTGTGCACAGTGATGCTCATGTGTCATCCTGCCTGGCGAATTGGGCGCTCCGCTCCATGACAACCCTGACACTCTCTGCGAGGCCGCCGCATACTCGCAATCGCCAGGCCGATGCTCAGGACTGCAGTATCTCCTTTACCTTTCGCGAAGTGTCCTCGATGAACTTCTGGAGAGCAGGCAAGGCCGATTGGTAGGCTGCTTCTTGCTCCCGGGAAATCGGCTGGCGGGAAGGCCCCATATCGAAGCCCCTCGTCTTGTGGGCGTTCTTGTAGCTCCCGATGAAGTAGCTACTGCCGATTGCCCGCATCAGCGGCGGCACCAGATTCTGCAGCTTGCGGGCCTTGTTCCAATCGCCGGCTTGGAAACTCCGGTAAATGCCGACCGGTAGCTCCGGGATGAATCCGGGTATGCCGAGCATACCGCCGGAGACGCCCGCGGCTAGGGCGGGGAAGAACACCTCTTCGCGGCCCATCATGTAAGCGAAATCAGGCTGCACCGCCTTGGCCTGATTCATAGCCTGCGCCATGTATATGGCATCGCCAGAGCTGTCCTTCATCCCAACAATATGAGGTATCCCGGCCAACTTGGCCACGGTCTCAGGGGCTATGGGATTGGTGAACATGGGAATATGGTAGAGCATGATGGGGATATCTATGGCTTCGGCTATCGTCTCATAATGGCGCCGTATCATCTGCTGATCAAGGGTGTAATAGTAGGGCGGGCAGATGACAACGGCCGGACATCCCGCCTCCTTGGCAAATTTCGCCAGCGGGATGACCTTCTCCGGGCACGTCTCGCACGCCCCCGGAGTCACCGCGGCCCTTCCCGCCGACTGGCTCGCCACTATATCGATGACCCGCTTCTTCTCCTCCACGTTCAGAATGGCAAATTCGCCAATGCTACCCAGTGTCAGAATGCCTTCCACACCGTTTTCGATAACGAAATCGACCATCCGCCGGAGCACCGGCTCGTTGACTTCGCCACTGTCGTTGAATGGTGTTAGCTGAGCAACATAAACCCCTTTGGGCCTGAACATTTCGATGACCTCCTGCGCCACTGCAGACCTATAGTGCAGCCATTCGGCCGCACGGCACTGCTTGTCAATCTTGATCACCAGTATACCACTGGCGATTCAAAAGTCACGCCCACACGGGAAAAGCGGCGTGGTACAATCCGGAAGAGACAACGAAGGCCATCCATCGCTTGCATCATCGCCCTCCTTCTTCTCACCCGGTTAATCCCGGCAGTCTGCTCTCGCAAATACACGGAGGTATCATGCTAAGCGCTCGCTTCTACGTTTGTCTGTTCTCATTGTTGGCAGTGATGCTGGCCGGCTGCAGCGCCGCTTCGGGCCTGCCATCCAACCAGAGTACCACGCCTACGCAATCACCGGCGGTCTCGGCTACAGCGGCTGAACCATCACCTACTACTCCTGTTGCCGTTGCCGCAGCTGGTGATGCCAGCACCGGCGCTAATGACTCGAGCCCTGCCGTGCGGTCGTCCTCCTCCCCCACACCGGCGGCCAACTCCACCGAAGCCGGGCCAACGGCGAGCGCCAGCCCCTCGCCATCGCCCACCCTTGCTGCTACCGTCGCTCCTACTCCATCGCCCGCGGTGAGCCAGCCCGGGCCATCAGTGCACCTGGAACCCATGTCCTTTGAATATCAGAAATGGAACAACTGTGCGCCGGTTTCCGTAATGATGGTGCTGAGCTACTATGGGATCACGGTGACTCAAGACGAAGCTTCAAATGCCCTCCGGCCGAACAAGGACTCCAAGCATGTAGAGCCTGCCCAGATCGTGAATTATCTCGCGACATTCGGATTGAAGAGCTTGCCGAGGGAGGCCGGCGACCCAGAGCGCCTGAAGACCCTGCTGGCGAACGGCATACCTGTTCTCGTGCCGCAGTGGCTGCATGAAGGAGAGGACATTGGGCACTACCGGCTCGTGAGGGGGTATGACGATGCCAAGGGCGTGGTAATCATGAACGATGCCTATATGGGACCGGACTACACGCTTACCTGGGAGCAATTCGACGCCCTCTGGCGCGGCTTCAACCGCCGGTACATACCGGTCTACCGGCCCGCGGATGAGCCGCTGGTGAAGGCAATCCTGGGCGACGACATGAATGATGCGGTGATGTACGGTCGCGCTGTCACCTTAGCCCAAAGCGAGAGCAACGCCAATCCGGGCAGCCTTGATGGCTGGCTGATGCTTGGGCAAAGCTACTTCGGCGCCGGGGACTACGAAGCGGCGACCAAAGCATGGGAACGAGCGGAAAAGATCGGTATTCCATCCCGTCTGTTGTGGTATCAGGACTGGCCGGTGATCGCCTACAACAAGATCGGCGATTACCAGAGAGTGCTGGATATGACGAACCAGGTCCTTTCAAACATGCCGGTATACGGGGAGCTGCGGGTCGAGCGGGGTAAGGCTCTTCTTGCTCTGGGCCAGGTTGAAGAAGCACGCGCCCAGTTCGAGCAGGCGTTACTCGACGACAGCACACTTGATAGCGCCAGGGAACTACTGGCGTCTCTAGGAGCGGAATAGGAGTAACACTCTTTCCCGCTGGTGATTTTGTGATCGCCACAGCGAGTTGCAGAAAGGTCGATCTGGGAGGGGCATGGCGCCGACATGCCCAGAAAACCACCAGTTGGGCACGTCGGTCCTTCCCAGAAGGATGACCCGACCGGCCTGACTACGGCTCACAACGGCAAGTTCGTGATCTCTAACGGCACCGCGATACGTAATGGCGCGCCATTCCCCCCTGACAAGGGGGGCTAGGGCGTTAGCGCTTTCCTAAGCCACAAACCCCCTAAATCCCCCTTATCAGGGGGACTTGTAGGTTCCCCCCTGATAGGGGGGCTAGGGGGTTAGGGCTTTCCGCAGGCATATAACCCCCCTTAATTCCCCTTGTCAGGGGGACAGGACCGGAGCCCCCTTCAGAAGACGAACTACTGATCTCTGCACAAAGTGCTAAACATTGTTCGATTTAGGTGCAGGCCGGGTTGAGCTTCAAACGTCATGATGTTTAGACATCTATGCAGGGATCAATAAGTGAACGAAACGAGCATAAGGACTCGTTCAGAGCTTGTACGTATCGACGAAGTAATTATACAACTGCTTGGCATTCATGATGGAAGCCACGTCGATGTTATAGGTCTCTGGGAAAAGGAGGAACGGGTAGGCTTGCACGCCGCCGATCCCACCGTGACCTCCTAGCTGCTCCTCGAAAGTCACCACCTGGCCATTGCGGTAGGCGCCGTAGACTATCAGGTCGCCGCCGTGCGGGAAACTTGTGATATAGCACAGCTCCTCGGCCGCCCATTCCGGTTCCTCGAACTGCTCCAGAGGATTTCTGCCGGACACCATTTCCTGGTTGTTCAGGCTCATCCGGCCCGTCTTGGACATCACAACAACGTGATCGCCCTCCCGCGCCACCACCATCGCCACGCCATCGTGCTCCACAAGGCGGTCCACCAATCCCGGATGCAATTCCTCGATCTCACTCAGGTCGAGCTTCCGGGTGGTAACATTGAAGTAGATGTTGGCAAACGAGCTGGAGTTGGTAACCACCACATCATCTCTCTTAGCCATGTCCCAAGACTCCAACTCTCTTTCCTCCGGGAAGCGTTGATCGACGTAGCTTCTAATGCCACTGACAAGCCGTGCTGACGTCTTGGAAACGCGCGATTCCGCCTGCTCCAGCTCTTCCACCAGAAAATGCGCTTCTCGATGGGTGATGGGGAACTCTTCCTCATCAAGATCTTCAGTGATTCCCACCCCCTCCCGGATATGCTGGGCGACATACTTTCCTAGAGTCATGCCATACAGATGAGAGAAAGGTGTAGCCGGGGTCTGCCCGTGGTCCGAGATCACGTAGAGGTCGTAGTCCCGGCTCCCGCAGTGCCGGCGGATGCGGTCGATGGTTCGAATCTGGCGATCGATACTACGGACGACCTTGAAGGCTGCTCTGGTGGTTGGCCCGAAGTGATGGGCCATTTCGTCATACCCGTTGTACGTGGCGTAAATTGCCGGGACGCCGCGATACATATCCGTGATAATGCCGAACGTTTCCATTTCCCGGAAGATTACGTTGCAAATGATCCTGAGGAAAGGAAAGATGCCCTCATGCTTCACCCGCGGCCTGGAGGAGAAGTACGAGCGGATCCGCTGCGCCAGCTCGATGAAATATTCTGCGAGGATGTACAGCACCATCCGAATGCTCCGGAACGGGCTGATCAAGAAAAGGAATAGGAAACCAAGCCCTTTTACACTGCCGAGGAAGCCACGTTTTGCCACGGCGCTCAGGGTGAAAGTCGCGTTGGCGGCCCCGCCATCCAGCATGTTGACATAACTGGAGCCACCGCGCAGAATACCTGTCCGGCCGTCTGATACCTGAGCTTGAACACTGCGCAGCAAGCCAGGGAACTTGCACACCAGCGACCGGTTGGTCTCCTTGTCGTACCAGCGAAAGGCTGGTATGTCGAAATTCTCGCCAAACATGATCCCCGCTTGCACCGAAGGAGTGGAGCTTGGCAGCCCGCAGCGGTAGCGCTCACAACGGAAATTGCGGCGCTCCACCAGTCTCTTCAGTGTCGGCGCGTAACCGCGCGCCATCGCTTCGTGCAGGTGGTCGTAGGCTAGTGCGTCTATTTGAACGATCACAAACCCCTTTTCCTGATAGTGCCCTTTCGCAGGCTCATAACCCAGTTGACGACTCACAGCATCGTACTTCTTCGTATAGAGGAAGTCCGTCGTCAGTATCAGGAACATGGAGAGTTTGCTTAGAAGCCACTGCGCCATCGCTCTAAACCGCGCGCCAGGGCCTCTCACCACGGGCCCGCCCGGGATGCCGGAACCTTGCTGCTTCTTGTCGTCTTGTTCGATAGGTTGCATTGCCTCGCTGGACTCCCTAGCCGCTAACCATCAGGATGGGACCGCCATACTGATTGTATCAGAATTATATTATAACGGGTTTTTGGCTTTGCCGTCACGTGGGCCGGTATTCCCCCTCAGGAGTTCAAGAGATGGTACGGCGCTGAGCCCATGGGTTGTCGTTCCGAAGGAGCGGCCGGATAGGAAGAATTCTGGGCCAAGATGCGGAAGCGGCTGATCCTTCCGCAAGAGGAAGTGCCAGTTTTGTAGGTGCGGCTTATGCACATTAAGAATTCAATCGGGTCTGTTGTAGGTGCGAATTTATTCGTCCTTCTGCGGAAGGAGCCACCATAGCGGCCCGTTTAGGGGTCCTTCCGTAGAAGGATGAATCGCCCGGGGATGGCCGGCCTGGCGGCCGGCGTCCCGATAAATCGGGACCTACAAGGCATCGTGCCCACCTTGCCCCCGCCCCTTCGTCTCTAGCTACTGCCTACTGCCCGCTGGCTACTTCTTACCGGAAGTAGTAAATGCCCCGGCGTTTGTCCCACTTCGTTCCACAGTTGAGGCAGTGCATGGAACCGCCCTGCTCCTCCAAGCCCGCCTGGTGGCAGTTGGGACAGCGCCAGATCGCGGACCGGGAATCACCGGGCACCGTGTTCGCTGTTCCCACAGCCGCGGCCTTCAGGAAGATGCTTGGGGTCACCTTCCATCCGCGCATCGGCGCTTGAAGCCGGTCGTCCAGCGCCGCCAGAAATTGGGGATCAAGAAGCGACTTGAGGGGCTGGAGCCGGAAGAACGACACTGCTAGCTCGTCCACTATGCTAAAGCCGGCCCGGCGCAAACTGGACTCCACAAAGGCCGGGTGGTAGTTGAAGTACAGTTCGTCGAGACGGCTGGGCTCCAGAGAGAAGGGGTTGCCTTGCTGCCTTCTCAGCAGGTACCGGACAATCGCCTTGAGATGTCGCTTGTTAGCGTATTCTAGAAGATAGCGCCCTCCCGGCCTCATGATCCGGCGCACTTCCCGAAAGGCCGGCGGCACAGCCTCCACGTGGTGCAGGACACGCACCATAACCGCCACATCGAATAGGCCATCGGCGAACGGCAAATTGTAGAGGTCACCCACCACAAAGGTCATGTTGGAGGCCGTGGACCAGCGTCTGGCCGCCTTTTCCACTAGTGACGGAGAGTAGTCGAGGAGGACAACATGCTCGGACCGGCCTTCGTAGAGGTCGGCAAGCCGGCCATACCCGGCGCCGACCTCGATGAGCCAGCCGGAATGAGCCGGCAGCATTTTGGTTAGGGCGATCCTCTCCACGGAATCTTCGTACTCCCGGCCGGTGTTCAGCCAGAAGTCGCTCTCATAATCCGTGCCCTCGTAATCACACCTCTTAGGATCAGCCATGGTTCCCCCATTTGTCCACATTCCCCGTCAGTTCGCTGTTACAGATAGCTCCCGCCAGGCTAAACCGTGTAGGGTGGCGTTCCCCGCTGGGACGACGCCCGGTATGCCATGCCGTATAAACCATAGATTATGAAATAGGAATATACAGCTGTAAAGAGCACACCGACGCCGCAGGCGATGAATCCCAAACTGCCGATTATGCCGGCAGCGATGGTGAGGAGTAAGACGATGACGTAGTTGCCGGCATTATCTCTCAGCGTGGAGAAGATCGGCCCAAAATCGAACGCCGAGCCAAAGGTGCCGGTCTCGGCATACCTGGCCGTCACTATTGGTATCACCAGCAGCGTAAAGATTCCCCAAGCGAAGGCCGCCAGGCCAAATATAAAGCCAACCAGGGCGGTCACCGCCTGTACAGAGGCCGCTGCCTCTCCTGCTCCTAACGCGCCGGCGACTATACTAATGAAGGTGCCAAGGATGATGGCAGGCAGAGCCCAAATGAACTGGATGATCGCCAGCAAAATCCCGCGGACGAACTTGTCCCCCAGGTTGTCCCATTCCGGCAGTGGGGTCTCCGTGCCGGCCGACACTCTGCGCGTCACTTCCAGCATGTACCCGTTGAGCATTCCTACGGAAATGATGGTTCCTATGAAGGGAATAATGTTCAGAAGGACCCAGACGATTCCGATGAGAAACTTGGACGGCCAATCCTTGTCCTGGAAAGGGTAGCTGAATGCTTTGCCGGCGTCCATTCGATGCGCTCCTTGATGCTAAAATGAATTTCTGGATTGCCTGGGCATTATACAGGAGAAAGCCTGCTATATGCTATAATTACGTCTACTGTGGACGCGGAAGCTTTTATTGATAGTCTAAAGAGACTGCCCCAATTCCGGGAGCAGATTGTGCATGTGGAGAACCTGAGGCCCCGCCCGGCTATCTTCGGGGACCTCGATGCTCCCCTCCATCCGGCACTGGAATGGGCTCTCAAAGACGCGGGTATTGGCCGCCTATACCTCCACCAGGCCCAGGCGGTCAACGCCGCCCGGCGCGGGGAAAACGTAATCGTAGTAACGGGTACGGCCAGCGGCAAGACCCTCTGCTACAATCTCCCCGTAATCGATAAGATCCTGCAGACCGGCCGTGCCCGCGCCCTCTACCTGTTCCCCACCAAGGCTCTGGCCCAGGACCAGCTGCGCGTCCTTGGCGACCTGACTTCCAAGCACATGCCCAAGCTGAAATTCGCCACCTACGATGGGGATACTCCCCGGGAGCAGCGGGCGCAGATTCGCAAGAACCACCAAATCGTTCTGACCAATCCCGATATGCTGCATCTGGGAATCCTCCCCAACAACACCGCCTGGTCCAAGTTCTTCGCCCAGTTGCAGTACGTGGTCGTCGATGAGGCGCACGCCTACCGGGGCGTCTTCGGATCGCACGTCGCCGATGTGCTGCGCCGTCTGCGCCGCATCTGCAACTTCTATGGGAGTGATCCCCAGTTCATCTTGACCTCAGCCACCATCGCCAATCCCGGTGCTCACGGCGGTAACCTGACCGCCAAGGAGATGACCGTCGTGGATGGCGACGGCTCGCCCAGCGGTGGCAAGCATTTTGTCTTCTGGAATCCGCCACTTATCGACGCAGCCAGCGGGGCGCGGCACAGCACCAACTCTGAGGCGACTCTTCTCTTCTCGGAGCTCGTGGAGCACGGTACCCGCACCATCGTCTTCGCCAAATCCCGTAAGGTCGCGGAGCTCATTCTGATGTACACCCGCGATGCCTTGAAGAAGACCGCACCCGAGCTCATCCCACTGGTCAAATCCTACCGGGCGGGATATCTGGCCGAAGACCGCCGGCAAATCGAGCGCGAGCTATTCAACGGCCAGCTGCTAGGCGTCACCGCCACGAACGCCCTCGAGCTAGGAGTGGATATAGGAACACTGGACGCCACCATCCTGACCGGCTACCCGGGGACCATCGCCAGCACCTGGCAGCAGGCAGGGCGCTCCGGGCGCGGGCAAGAGGGCTCGCTGTCCATTCTTGTCGCCCTCGGCGACCCCTTGGACCAGTATCTCATGCGGCATCCGGAATCCTTCTTCGGCCGGCCGCACGAGCACTGCCTGGTGAATCCCACGAACCCTCATATACTGGCCGAACACTTGCTCTGCGCCGCCCATGAGCTGCCTCTTTCCGAGGAGGATTCCGCCTATTTCGGGCCGGAGTTCGTCGATTGCGCTGCGGCCCTGCAAGCCGAAGGCCGGCTAAGCTACCAGCGGCGCTGGTTCTACTCGGACACAGACCCCTATCCAGCGCAAAACATCAACATCCGGTCCGTCTCGGGAGACACGTACGATATTATCGACGCCGGTAGAGGCGGGCGCTTGCTGGAGAGCGTGGACGGCGCAACCGCCTTCCAGCAGATACACGCCGGAGCGGCCTACCTCCATCAGGGTGAGACCTACCTGATCGAGAAGCTCGATCTCCCCAGCAAGACCGCCATAGCCAGGAAGGCCGACATCGACTACTACACCCAGCCCCAAACGCTGACTCAAATCACGATACAGCATGAGGAGAAGAGAAAGATCGTGGGGAAGTCGGCGGTATGCTTTGGCGACGTGAACGTCTCCGAGCAGGTGATCGGCTTCAAGCGAAAGCAGCAGTATACCGATACGGTCCTGGGAATGAGCCTGCTGGACCTTCCATCCCGGTCCTTCGAGACGAAGGCGTTGTGGTTCGACATCCCGGATTCGCTCGCCAGAGAGTTCCAGAGAGACGAAATGGACCTGCTTGGTGGGCTGCACGCCACCGAGCACGCGGCGATCGGCGTTCTGCCGCTGTTCGCCATGTGCGACCGCAACGACATCGGCGGCGTTTCCACCCCATTTCACCCCGACACCGGACGGGCGCAGGTCTTCATCTACGATGGCTACGCCGGCGGAGTAGGAATTGCCGAGAAGGGGTTCGAGATCATCTCCGATCTTTGGGAAGTAACGCTGCAAGTCATCAAAGAGTGCTCTTGCCAAGACGGCTGTCCGAGTTGTATCCAGAGCCCGAAATGCGGCAATGGCAATGAGCCTCTGGACAAAGAGGCCGCCATTCTGATTCTGAAATCACTACTTGCTGCCCCGTCCAGGCAGAATGAATCCGGCAGGGGATGAAATTGGCGCCAACAATCGAGCCGACGATAGACATCATCCCCTACCCGAGCGACACCGCGGACCTGTTCGAGCCCTTTGCCAACGATGGCTTCAGCATCTTCCTCGACAGTTCCCTGCAGCACGAGCGGCTGGGCCGGTACTCCTTCATCTCCAGCGATCCCAAGCTTATGCTGGAAAGCAAGGATGAGAGAATCATCTTCAGGCAAGGCAAGGATGCCGAAGCGATTAAGGGGAATCCTTTCAAGGTGCTCCAGGAAGTCCTGAGCAGGAACCGCTTTCAGGCGCCCGAGGGCTTGCCTCCATTCTTCGGGGGAGCCGCGGGATACTTCGGGTATGAGCTTGCTCACTTTGTGGAGCGGCTGCCGCGAGCTGCCGATGACGTGGGAGTTCCGGACCTCTGCCTGGGTTTTTACGATTGGTGCCTGGCGATTGATCATGCCCGGCATGAGGCCTACCTGATTTGCCTGCCCTGGCGGCCCAATGAGACACACCTCCGGAGAGAGTTCGCCGGGAGTCGCCGGAAATGGGTGCTAGACAAGCTCAGTGGGGCCGGCACGCCGCCAAGCTCCAGGGACATGCCGCTCCGGCTGACTTCGCCAATACGGTCCAACTTCTCGCGCGGCGAATACACTGCTGCGGTCCAGAGGGTCAAAGACTACATTGCCGCCGGCGACATCTATCAGGCGAACCTATCCCAGCGTTTTCAGGCGCCAGTAGAGGGAAGCAAGTGGAGCCTATACCGCCGGCTGCGGAGCCTCAACCCGGCGCCGTTCTCCGCCTATCTCAATTTGGGCGACACCGTGGTGGCTAGCTCCTCGCCGGAAAGATTTCTGCAGTTGTCCGGGGATAAGGTGGAGACCCGCCCCATAAAGGGCACGCGCCCGCGGGGGAAGAGCCGGGCCGAGGACGAGTTGCTCGCCCGGGAGCTGCTGGCAAGTCCCAAGGACAGAGCGGAAAATGTCATGATCGTCGACCTCTTGAGGAATGACATCGGGCGCGTCTGCCAAATCGGTTCCGTTCACGTTCCCGAGTTGGCAGCGCTGGAATCGTATGCTACCGTCTTTCACCTCGTTTCCACCGTCGCGGGCACTTTATTGCCTGGCAAGGATGCCGTGGACTTGCTTATGGCTTGCTGGCCGGGCGGCTCGATAACCGGCGCTCCGAAGATCCGGGCCATGGAGATAATCAGCGAGCTCGAGAAGATCGCCAGGGGCGTGTATTGCGGGTCCGCCGGCTACATAAGCCTGGCTGGAGACATGGACACCAGTATTGCCATCCGCACCTTCACCTTCAAGCAGGAGATGGTCTACTTCCAGGCGGGTGGGGGGATTGTCAGCGACTCCGATCCGGAGGCAGAATATCAGGAGACTCTGGACAAGGCTCGAGGGCTAATGCTGGCCTTGGAGCAGGTGCAGGCAGCGATATGAAGGATCACGCTCTGTGGCTGAACGGCAGGCTCGTATCGCCCGGCAGCGCTGGGATCTCTCCTTTCGACCGGGGATTCACACTAGGCGACGGCGTGTTCGAGACGATGCTGGCCCTGAACGGCAAGGTTGTCGGGCTAACAAGACACCTCGGCCGGCTTCGATACTCGGCAGGGGTAATTGGCCTGGATGTTCCCTTTGATGATCCAGAGCTAGTGCATGGCATCAAAGAGGCGGTAACGGCGTGCGGGTTGTCCGAAGCCACGGTTCGCCTAACGACCAGCCGTGGTCCTGGTCCCGGCCTAGAGCCTCCCCAGACTACAAGTCCTACCACGGTGGCCAGCGTCGTACCACACACCGGCATGCTGCACGGGGCGGAAAGCGCCGGGATTAGAATGGTGACGTCGTCGATCCGGCGAAACGACACTTCTCCTCTGTCCCGGATCAAGTCGTTGAACTACCTTGATAACGTCCTGGCCCGGGCAGAGGCCCGGCGCCATGGTGTTGAGGATGCTCTCTTGCTCAATACCAAGGGTTTGGTGGCTTGCGGCACGGCCAGCAACATTTTTGTTGTAGTCAAGGGTGCCATTATGACCCCTCCCATGCGCGCCGGCGTCCTCCCCGGCATCACCCGGTCCTATATTTTGGAGCTTGCCAGCCGTCTTGGGATCGCTTGCGAAGAGGCGGAAATCTGCCCGGAGGTCTTCCGGGATGCCACTGAAGTCTTCCTGACAAATTCCCTCACCGGCGTTCTCCCCGTTATCGAAATAGATAACATGGCGGTTGGGCGCGGGCGGCCCGGAGAGATAACGCACTTGCTTGCGAAATCATACTCGGACGCCATGCTGGCCGGTGCCTATTACGGGTGAAAGACCGAACCCATCTCCCTTTCCCTTTGAATTACGGACATAATCCAAGTTGCCAAGTGTTGACAAAACCGGGAATCCATGTTAAGTTACTATGTAACTTACTTCATTCAGTCGGCTATTTCGTTCTTTGCCCTGTGTCTCCGCAATTTTCGGCTATGGATTTCCTTAAGATTCTTTGTGAAGGGGTCCGTCAAGACAAGTATCACGCTATCTGTACCCCGGCTGTTATTCAACGTGCTGGTTGAATTTTCCCACGAAGCAAGAAGTCAGGTATGGGATGGGAAAGTAGCAGAGGCCAGATAATTCTCGAAGACTAAGTATCGCAGCGACTGGCCGCGCGATGCCCATCTCTGGTTAGCTATCACAATCGCATACCCAATAAGGCAGATCTTAACGTCTCGGGCGGAAGAAGCCTGGCTAGTACGGCGTGCGGCTGTACTACTGTTTCGGCATTTGTTTTTGCAGCGCAGCAAAATGATGCCCTATCTAGTCAGCATTCGAAACCAGAGGAGGAAGGGTATGAGGACCACCGGTGTTGTGAAGTGGTTCAACGATGCGAAAGGCTATGGCTTCATCGAGAGGGAAGGAGGGGAGGACGTCTTCGTTCACTACTCTGCCATACTGGGTGACGGGTTCAAGACGCTCACCGAGGGCCAGCAGGTGGAGTATGACCTACAGGACACCCCACGGGGACCCCAAGCATCATCGGTAATGAAAGTGCCGCGTGCGGTCCCTCGTGCTACCTCCTTGTAAGCACTCCAGCGGGGAACTGCCACCCTCTCGGGTGGTCCATCGTCGCGCCCTTCTGCCATCCTACCTCTAGTGCGAGCGGTGGAAGTCCGGATAACCACCGCGCGCTCATATGGTAGCCGCCTGATAAGCGATTTCCGCCGTGCCGGCAAGCTCGTCCCAATTGAACTGTTGCCACAGTCTCTCTTCAGCGGCCATGCCCATTCTCAATCTAAGTTCTCTGTCGCGCAGCAGCTCCACAATTCCTTTGACAAAGGCTGGCGTGTCGCCCGGATTGACCAGTATTCCCGATTGCCCGTCCTGGAGATACTCGGCGTTCTGGCCAACTTGGTCGGCAACCACCGGTAGGCCGGATACCATTAGATCTATGAGCTTCACGGAGCATTTCGCCCGGTTCACCAAATTGTCATCGTAGGGGTAAATCGCGACATCCGCCATGGAAAGGTGAGAGGGCAGCTTGTCCTCCGGCACCCAGCCGAGCCGCAGAAGGTTTCCAAGCCAGCCCGCGCTCTCCGCCAGCGCTTGCAGCTTCTCTTCTTCGTGAAAGAATCCCTTCCCGATCACCAACAGCCTAGCGTTGGGCACCTGCCGCACCACCCCGGCAAAGATTTCGGCCACACGTTCCGGCCGGAACTCGAAGAATCTGGAATAGAGCAGAACAACAGGGTCTAAGGCAATGCCATAGGAATCCCGCAAGGACTCGCGGTGGGCGCGCTCGTCCCGCCATCCTCCGTACCGGGCGGCGCCGGCTCCGTTTGGCAGGTAGAACGTCTTGCTCTCGGGGACGCCAAGATCCCCCAACTGCGCCTGCAGCGCCCGGCTGGCTACCGTCACGCCGGAGGCCAGCTTGGGGATGGCGGATTGCTGGACGGCGAAAGCCATGCGGTAATGGGCAGGGTAGCCGCCGATATCGTTCCAGCCTCCTGCTCCTTCCCAGTCATCAGTATCGAGGACGAAACGATGGCGCGCCATGCTGAACAGGAAAGCAGCCATGCCCGAGTAACCTTTCGGCTTGAAAAGATGAATGACGTCCGGAGAGTGTCTCATAGACTCGCGATAGAGCAAGGTAGCGATGGTCAGCGGCTTGAGATGAGCGGGAACCGTGATGTTGTGGACTACGACATTCCCGGCCGCGTAGACCCGTCCGGAATCGGCGGGATTGTCCCAAGGGGGGATAATCAAACTCACCTCATGACCGCGTCGCGCCAAAGACTGCGCCAGGGGGAGGGCGCGGACGCTCATAGTTCCTTTGGGGCTCATGCCGAAGGGCCCGATCATCGCGATACGCAATGCTGTTCCTCTTCCATTTCCCCGGCCTGTAGTGGAGGACGGCCCTGTCCTCCTGACGAAAACGGCTCTGTCCTCCTGAGGAATACGGCCCTGTCCTCCATCAAGGGGGAAGGCCGGCACGGCGGTCGGCCACTACATGTGCGGACGTGCCTATTGGCCGACACGGGGATCCTCCACTGCAGTTGTCGTGGAAGGCGGCCCCGTCCTCCCGACGCCAAAGAAGCCGGCCCTCCCCCGGCTTACCCGGGTACCTGAAGCCGTACCGGTGATAGTAGCTTGCCATAATGGCAATGTCAACTTCTTACCCGTTGCGAATGGGCAGCCGTGCCGTTACAATGCTAACAAGGAGAGTAGCGTATGGCTAGAACAAAAATCGTCTGCACAATCGGCCCGGCAAGCCGGGACATAAAGATAATGAGACAGTTGCTCGATGTGGGCATGGATGTTGTGCGTATAAACATGGCGCATGGCAGCCATGACGACCACAAGCTAACCATATCCAACACCAGAAAACTTGAGTCCGAAAGCGGCAAGCCGATAGCCGTCTTGATGGATCTCGCCGGCCCCAAACTTAGAATAGGCGATATCGAGGGCGACGAGGTTGTCCTAAACGAGGGCGACGAGTTTGTCGTCACAACCAAACCGATACTTGGGACAAAAGAGGTCGTCTCAATCAACTACCCCGAACT
>JAMCWQ010000089.1 GCA_023480825.1 Chloroflexota bacterium
TAATGGATATGGTCAAGTATCTGGTGTAGGGCGGGTCCCTTCGCAAGCTCAGGGCAGGCTCTTGCGGCCCGCCGTGGCCCTTCTTTGCGTGGCGGCGGGGGACGAGCCGCCCGCCCTACTTATACCTGATTTATGGAGGTGCCAATGGATATCGTTGTATGTGTAAAGCGTGTGCCGGACACGGCTGATGCCGAGGTATCCATCGACAGGACCGGCAAGGATATCGAGAAGGACGACCTGGCCTTCGACATCAACGAGTGGGACAACTACGCAATCGAGGAGGCCGTGCTCCTCAAAGAGAGACTAGGCGGCACGGTTACCGTGGTTACGATGGGCTCCGAGGACGACGAGGAGGTCCTTCGCCGCTGTCTCGCCGTGGGCGCCGACAATGCGGTGCGGTTGGATGACCCGGCCTTCTCCGGTTCGGATGGCCATGCGACGGCGGTTGCACTGGCGGCGGCGATCAAAGAGCTGCCCTACGACCTCGTGCTTACCGGCGCCGTGGCAGGCGATGACGGCTACGCCCATGTCGGTCCGGCGGTAGCAGAATTGCTGAGCGTGCCTCATGCCGCGCTTGTCACCGCCATTGAGACGGGCGACAAGGCCGTCACGGTACACCGCGAACTGGAGGCCGGCCTGGAAGAAGTGGTAGCCCTGGACCTCCCGGCCGTGCTGACGATTCAGACCGGCATCAATGAGCCGAGATACGTCTCCATTGCCGGCATTAGGAGAGTTGCAAGGCGGGAGATCCCGGTCAAGGGAGCCGGGGAACTGGGTCTGCAACCACAGCAAGCCGGCGCGGCGGGGGCCAGAGTCGAACTCGAGGCCATGTCTCTACCGGAGACCGCGCAAAAGGGAGAGTTGCTCGAGGGAAGCGTAGACTCGGTTGCCGACCAGTTGGTCCGTATTTTTGCTGGTAAAGGGTGGCTAGGATGATGGATGATATACTTGTTCTAGTAGAACACCGACAGGGCGAGGTCAGGGACATCACCTTTGAAATGCTTGGCAAAGGCCGCCAACTTGCCGCGAGCCAAGGGGCGAAGCTCACCGCCGTTCTTCTAGGCTCCGGCTCTGGCAAACTGGCCGAGCAGGTGGCATCGCAAGCCGATACAGTAGAGGTAATCAACCACGAGGCTTACGCAGACTTCAACTCCGACACCTATCAGCGGGCCCTTGCCAATCTGATTGCGGAGCGCGAGCCCCTCCTCTGTCTCATCGGCCATACCTCCTACGGGATTGATCTGGCGCCCAGCCTCGCCACGCAACTGTCCGTGCCTCTGATTACCGACGTGGTAGACCTGAATCTTGATTCGGGCAGCATCGTCGCCACCAGAATGGTATACGGAGGTAAGGCTAGAGCCAGAGTTAGGGCGAAGAGCCCCGGCGCTATTGTGACGGTCCAGCCCGGAGCCTTCACCGCCGCCGAGAGCGGGGCGAAGGGGGAAATCATCACCACTGCCGGCTCCCTCCCGGGCGAGAAGGCTCGCAAACGATTCCTGGAGTTCATCGAAGCGGCATCGGAAGGCGTGGATATTGCCCAAAGCGAGATCGTGGTTTCGGTGGGCCGGGGGATCGGCGATCCCAAGGACATACCCCTTGTTGAAGAGCTCGCTACGGCGTTGGGCGCAGTGCTGGCCTGTTCCCGCCCGGTCGTGGACAAGAGATGGCTGCCCAAGTCCCGGCAGGTCGGCATTTCCGGCAAGACCATCAAGCCTAAGCTATATCTGGCCATTGGAATCAGCGGCGCCTTCCAGCACCTCTCGGCGGTGAAGGGCTCGGGGATGGTGGTCGCGGTAAACAAGGATCCTAAAGCGCCCATATTTAGAGCAGCCGACTACGGGATAGTCGGCGATCTTTTCAAAGTTGTACCGGCATTAACAGAACGAATTCGCCAGGCGAAAAACGGCAAATAGGAGGTCTTACCACATGGACTTCGAGCTGACGAAGGAGCAAAAGGCGATTCAGAAGGCGGCATGGGACTTCGCCAACGGGGAGTTTACCAAGGAGTATGCACTGGAATGCGATCAGAACCACACCTTTCCGGAGGACCTGTTCAAGAAGGCTGCCGGACTAGGACTGGTCGGCATCCACCTTCCAGAGGAATATGGAGGGCAGGGATACGGGCTGCTGGAAGCCGTGCTCGTCTGTGAGGCCATGTGCCGCAAAGACCCCGGGCTGGGTATGGCCATTAACCTTGGCGCCTTCGCCTCGCAAATTATCGCCCTGTTCGGCACGGAGGAGCAGAAGCTGGCTTACCTACCCCAGGTGGCTTCCGGTGACCTCATGACTGGGGCGGCGTTCACCGAGCCGGACCACGGCAGCGACATCACAGACATGGCTACCACGGCCATGCGCGAGGGCGGTGAGTACGTGATCAACGGCTCCAAGACATTCATCACCAACGGACTGAACGCCGGCGTGATCAGCTTCCTCTGCAAGACCGATCTCAAAGCCAATCCGCCGCACCGGGGCCTTAGCTTGATTGCCGTGGAAACCAACAGGGAAGGGTTCGAAGCCACCGATGCCGGTCCGAAAATGGGGCTGCACGGCTCCACCACAGCCGAGCTATCGCTGAAGAACGTACGGGTACCGGTGAGCAACCTCCTGGGGCAGGAGAACAGAGGGTTCTACCAATCGCTAGAGTTCTTCAATGGCTCCAGAGTAGAAGTAGCGGCGCAAGCGCTGGGTGGCGCTCAGGCAGCCTTCGACCGGGTGGTAAGCTACGTCAAGCAGAGACAGCAGTTTGGCCGGAGACTGGCCGACTTGCAGGTCACGCAACACAAGGTGGCCGACATGGCAACAAAGATCGAGGCGGCCAGGCTGATCACCTATAAAGCCGCCTGGACCTACGACAACAAGGGACCCAATCCCTCACTGTCGTCGATGGCTAAGTTCTACGCCGCCCGGGCGGCTGTGGAGATTGCGGATGAGGCAATTCAGATGCTGGGCGGGAACGGGTACTTCACGGAGAATGAGGTGGAGCGGATATTCCGCGACGTGCGAGTGACGGAAATCTACGAGGGTACAAGAGAGATTCAGAAGAACACGATCGCTTCCAACATCTTGGGTAAGCAGTAGGGTCCGCCACAGAGTTAGGATGGTGAGCCTTGGAACGGGTAAAGACTGCATCAAAAAGAAAGCCTTCATTCCTGCAGGATGTTTCCTCTCCTCCAGATAGGGAGAGCGATAGGGTTGAGGAAGAACTCAGGCGAATGATAATCACAATGGAGCTTCCTCCAGGAGCGGTACTGGGCGAATCTTATCTCACGGCACGCTTGAGCTGTGGCCGGACGCCGCTGCGAGAGGCCCTGCAAAGGCTTGCCCAGGAAGAACTGGTCGTCTCCGTTCCCCGGCGCGGCATAACCGTCGCCGGCGTCAGCGTGGTGGAGCTGGCCGAACTGATCGAGGCGATCATCCTCGTGGAGGGCTTCTCCGCCCGCCTGGCCACCAAGCGAATCACGGACGAGGACTTGGCTAAGCTGGAACAGAACGTCAGCAAAGCGGAAAAAGCCAACGCCAGAAGGGATTTCTCCAGCGTCGCCGAGCTGGACTTCGAGTTTCACGATACCATCTCCCGGGCGACCGGAAACCGCTACCTGGAGCGCACCGCTGCTCACCTGCACCGGCTGGTGAGCCGTTTCGGCTACATCGGTTGGAAGCGCGAGGGCAATGCCGACGCCTCGCTCCAAGACCACCGCCAGCTCATCGCGGCCCTTAAGGACAGGGATGCCGCTGAGGCCGAACGGCTGCAGACCGAGCACAATCACCGGGCCCGCGAGAGAGTGACCTCGGTTCTGGCTTGAGGAGCGGGAATGGTCGTTTCGGCGCTTGACAAAGGAGGGATGGTCTGTTAAAAGTTGCGGTTGTTGTCCGTCCAGCGACCACAGGGGGTCAATCGGTTCGACACCTGTGGTGAGAGTTTGACCAGGGCATGGCAGCACCCATGCACGCCACCGCTGCCGAAGTCTGCTGGTAACGGGCGCGGTAACCGGCCTAGGGAATTGTCTTCGCAATCACTTTACGAAGGAGTAACGACATGAATTCCGGGTTTAGGTCTCAGGTTGTCCCTAGCTACAGGCTGCTAACCGAGGAGCAGATCAAGGAAATCCATCTAGCCAGTCTCGACATACTGGAAACCATCGGCATGCGGGTCATGAACGAGGAAGGCGTCCAATTGCTCCGCGACGCCGGCTGCCGTGTCACCGGCAAGGACGTTTGCCACATACCGGCCTGGCTCGTGGAAGACTGCATCCGCTCCGCACCGCCACGTTTCACGGTCTACAACCGCAATGGCGAAGAGGCGATGAACATCGGCGGGCGCCATATCAATTTCGGATTGGGAACGGACCTTATCAACACCTATGATCTCGAGACAGGCGAGATGCACGAGTCGGTTCTGCAGGACGTGGCGAACGCCGCCAAGGTTGCCGACTACTGTGAAGAGGTAAATTTCGTTGCCTCCTACGCCTTGCCGCACGATGTCCCCGTCAACTCTATGTACATCGAGTGCTTCCGCACCCAAATGGAAAACACGGTCAAACCCATCTTCTTCACCGCTGCCGGCTACGAAGACCTGTCGATCATGATCGAGATGGCCGCCGCCGTTGCTGGTGGAGAGGACAAGCTCAGAGCGAAGCCGTTCCTGATCCATTACTCGGAGCCCACAGCGCCGCTGCAGCATTCTTATGGGGCAGTCCGGAAACTGTTCCTATGTGCGGAAAAAGGCATACCTATCAACTATACCCCTGGCGATATCATGGGCGGCAGCACGCCGATCACATTGGCCGGCGGCATCGCTCAGGCCAACGCCGAAGGGCTCAGCTCCATCGTTCTGCACCAGCTCAAGGCCAAAGGCGCCCCCATCATTTGTGGGTTCGCCGCGGTGCCGCTGGATATGAAGACGGCGACGTTCTCCTATGGCGCGCCGGATTTCCGCCTGACCAACTCCGCCTCATCCGATCTCTATCACTACTACGATATCCCGATGTGGTCGACCATCGGCACGGATTCCCACGTTTTCGACCAGCAGGCGTCCATGGAGCACGTCTTTGGCATTCTGCTGGCGGCGCTGGATGGGTCTAATCTCATTCACGACATCGGGTACCTTGGGCAGGGGCTCGTCGGCAACCCGGCGATGATAGTGATGGACAACGAGATAATCAGCTATGTGAAGCGCATTCTCCGGGGCTTCGATATCACCCCCGAGACGCTTGCCTTGAACATAATGCGTGAGGTTGGGCCCGGCGGCCAGTTCATGACCACCGACCACACGCTGGAGTTCTACAAGCAGGAGCAATGGCGCACCCAGCTCATCAGCCGTGATGAGCCGGCCAGTTGGATTGCCAAAGGCAAGCTAAGCTACGGCGAGCGGGTAACGCAGAAGACAATCGAGATCCTGAAGACCCACAAGCCTCAGCCACTGCCGGATGACGTCCGCAAGAAGGTAGATACCATCGCCAAGAACGCCCAAAAGACTCTGGAGGGCATGACCTTCACGGCGTAAGTATGCGTAGCATGGATGGCAGCACCCCCTAACCCCCTGTCCCTTCCCCCAATACTGGAGGGAAGGGACCAGCGAAGGCCCCTCTGTTGTAGGGGCGCCCCGCCGTGCGCCCGGCGGGGGTAGGGGCTTGGGTATCGAGAAGAAGACTGCCTGAGGAACCCAGAGTGGGCCTGTCATTCCGAAGGAGCGGGCAGATTCTGATGGTCTTTGGGGCAAGAATGCGATAGCGACTGAGGAATCCGTGGCTGGTGGCCTCAATTCCGGAGTTCATCCCAACCGAGTTGCGGATTCCTCCGGCCCGCGAGAAGCCTGTAGGATGCTCGGCCTAGGAGACGGGCCGGAGGAATGACAGGGTTCGTTCCCCTTCTCCCAGTCCTTCCGCCGAAGGATGGGAGAAGGGACTGGGCGATGAGGGCCCGACCACAAACATCCAGTAAGACAGCTTGCCGGCCCGGCGGCCGGCGGTTCGACAAGTCGAACCCTACAAAACAATCCGACTTGCCCCTTGACCCTTTGGCCCTTTCTTGGCCGGTTCGGCATTCTCAGTTCCGGAGAGAAACGCTGCAAGATCAACCGGATCTACAGCCCCGCGCAATGACGGACCATTAGGCCGCCTATGCCGGTCATGGACTGGAGAATCCGGGGATCGGCGACGGATATGTTGTCAGTCGGCGCATGGTAAGCATCCCAAGGGTGCAAGACCAGCATCACCACCGGGATGCCCTCCGCGGAGAATGGGTAATGATCCGAGCTGGCCCACGGCGGGCTGAACTGCACATCGAATAACTCCGCGGCGTGTGCAGCCTTGAGAACCTCTTCAACCTCCTGCCGGAAGCGCTCCGGTCCGGTGCGGCACACCAATCTGGTCCCGGTCGCTACAGTGTCGAAATTAACGACGCATTTGACGTTGGCCAGGCGCCCCCGGCTCTTCAGTTCGTGAACGTAAAACCTCGACCCCAAAAGAAGGTCTTCTTCAGCTCCGAAGGCGATGAACTTTATCGTCCTCGGCGAGTTCTGAACTGAAAGCTCGCTCGCTATATCGAACACAACCTGCACCCCACTGGCGTTATCTATGGCTCCCGGAGACCCGGGCACTGAATCGAAATGAGCACAAACGACCACAGTCTCTTCACTCTGCCCCGCGAGGGTCGCAATAACGTTGTGTCCGGTGAGGTCAGGACGATAGGAACCGGCAGATTTCAGAACCACCCTGACTTCTTCTCCCTCATTCAGCCAGTCCTCCAGCAAAACGGAATCGCCTCGTGAGATTGTGACCATTGGCGTGGTAAACAGGGGATTAGGATTGGGCATCGGCATGGCCCGGCCGCCTACGTTGCCAAGGATGTATGCTACCTCTTTCCCCCGGCTGTCCACCACAGCGTAGCGCTTCCACTCCTCCAAGCCGGGAATTACATACTCGATCCCCGCCCTTCGCAGGTAGCCCGTTGCTCCCTCATCAGGAGTGGAATCTGTGTAAGGAGCAGCCCCCACGACAAGCTCTCTCTCCTCGGGGGCCAAGACACGCAGTGAGGGGGCCACCGTGGCGCGCCAGCCAAGGAACTTGAACTCCTGCACTTCAACTTCCAGCCCAAGGTCTCTAAACCGGCCGGCCAGGTAAGAAGCGGCCTCTTCCTCCGCCGGTGAGCCGCTGGGTCTCTCGCCAATTGCGACCGATAGATGCTTGATGATATCCATTTAGTCCTCCGGCTCCAACTTTTCCCGCAGCGCGGCCTTCAACTCGGCGATTGGCACTCTTATCTGCTCCATAGAATCGCGCTCGCGAATGGTCACCGCCTTGTCTTCTAGCGTGTCGAAGTCAACGGTCACGCAATATGGCGTGCCGATCTCGTCCTGCCGGCGATACCGCTTGCCGATGCTGCCGGTTTCATCATAAGTCGCCACAAATGTCTTCCGGAGAGCGTGTTCTATCTCCTTCGCCACCTTGATCAAGGGCTCCTTCTTGGAGAGCGGCAGCACCGCCACCTTGATGGGAGCGATGTCTTTGTGGAATCTGAGTATCACCCTGGTGCCTGTGTTGTCCGGTTCCTCATCATAGGCGTCGATCATGAAGGCCAGCATCGCCCGGTCGGCGCCCGCCGAGGGCTCGATGACATAGGGAACGATGTGTTCACCCGTTTCCTCGTCGAAATAGCTCAGGTCACGGTTGCTATGCGTCGTGTGCTGCTTGAGGTCGAAGTCAGTCCTGTTGGCGATACCTTCCAACTCCGCCCATCCCATCGGGAAGAGGTACTCCACGTCGGAGCAACCCTTGGCATAGTGTGCCAGCTCGTTTTCGCAGTGGGGGCGAAGCCTCAAGTTCTCAGGCTTGATGCCGTACTTCAGGTACCACTGGAACCGCTCTTCGATCCATCTCCGGTGCCATTCCTCGTCTGTGCCCGGCCGGACAAAATACTCCACTTCCATCTGCTCGAATTCGCGGGTCCGGAAGATGAAGTTCCCGGGCGTAATCTCGTTGCGGAACGATTTCCCGATCTGCGCAATACCAAAAGGAAGCTTCTTCCTCGTCGTCGCCTGAACATTCGTGAAGTTCACGAAGATACCTTGCGCCGTTTCCGGCCGGAGGTATGCCACGGATGCCTCGGACTCCACCGGGCCAACAAAGGTCTTGAACATCAAATTGAACTGCCGTGCCTCGGTCAGTTCACCGCCGCAGATCGGGCATTTCTGCTCCACCAGGTCATCGGCCCGCAAGCGGTTCTTGCATACCTTACAATCGACCAGCGGGTCGGTGAAGCTGTTGACGTGCCCGGAGGCGACCCATACGTGAGGGTGCATGATAATGGCGGAATCGATGCCCACCATGTCATCGCGCCCGTACACCATACTGCGCCACCACGCCCGCTTCACATTGCTCTTTAATTCCACGCCAAGTGGCCCGTAATCCCAAAAGCTACCGAAGCCACCGTAGATTTCGCTGCTCGGGAATACAAAACCTCGCCGCTTGGCTAGAGAGACTATCGTCTCCATACTCACTGTCATTGCTTGTCAAATCTCCTTACAAACCATGTGCGGCCTTGTCTCAGTGCTAGTAGTGTGTTTAGGCCGCAAGCATGAATTATACCAAATGCAACAAAAAAGCCGGGGCCTTACCCCGGCGGGTTTACACAATGGCAATTTCGACGTCCTTACTTCGAATCGAAACGGCGCTAAATACGTCCTAGCTCAGGGCGATCTCCTGGGCCACAGCCTGCCGCCGCGACTCCCCGAGCCGCTTGTAGACCTGGGTGGTGGTGATGCTGGCATGTCCCAGTATCTTCTGGACTGAAGAGATATCCAGACCGCTGCTCAGCTTGTGGCTGGCGAACGAATGGCGAAGCGTTTGCGGCGTAATATCGCCGATTCCTGCTTCCTGAGCATGCCCTTTTAGGATGAGCCACAACCCCTGTCGGGTTAGGCGCTGGCCGCGCTGGTTGAGGAAGAGAGCATCTTGCCCGTTCACCCGTCCCAGCCTGGCCCGGCCATTCTGCATGTAATCCCCTAAATAGTCTGCCACCCCCCGCCCGATCGGGATTGTCCTCTCTCTGGCACCCTTCCCGGCACAACGGATGCAGGGCGAAGAAAGGTCCACATCGCCGAGGTCGAAAGCCACCAACTCGCTTACCCGCACGCCAGTGGCGTAAAGCAGCTCCAGCATTGCTTTGTCCCTAAGCGCCTCGGGGCCGGAGGACTTCAGGGGATTGGCCAGCAGGCTCACTATCTCGTCCGGCGTGATCGTCTTAGGCAGGTACTTGCTTACTTTGGGCGAATCCAGGTTCTCGGTGGGGTCCTCCCTCTTCACCCCTTCCGAAGTCCAGAAATGGAAGAAGGACTTGACCGCTGCGGTCTTCCGGGCCACGGTGGAAGTCGCGTACTTCCGCCCTTTCAAAGAGAGTATGAAATCGATTATGTGATCGCGCCCGATCTGAGACAAGTCTTCGAGTTGAAACTTGCTCGCCACGTGGTCAGCAAATTGGGTCAGATCATTCTTGTACGCTGCCAATGTGTTCGCTGAGAAGCCCTTCTCCGTTGAAAGGAAGGCGAGGAAGTCTCCGACGGCTCTTTCCATATCGCAGTCTCCTTGTGAGTGAACGTCAGTCGATCGGGCGAGACTAGATGTGGGCCCGGACGGCCCCTAATGGCTCAGGTCATCCGCAAGGTATTGTACCACTTATGTCAATGGCTCGATAGGGGAAATATCGCTTGATTCTCCTATTCTTGCTTCTTGAGCTGCAAATAAACCTCGTAAACGCGGCGACGCGGCAGGCCCGTCTCCTCCACAACTTTCTGGACCGCAGACTTGGCTGTCATGCCCTTCTCGACGCAGGCGGCAAGTTGCGCCTCCAGAGAGACCGGCTCCTCCTTTGAAGCGACGGCCTGCGCCCCGGCCAGCACAACCGTGAACTCCCCCCTCGGCTCATGGGCTCGAAACCACTCCACTGCCTCGCTAAGCGGCAATCGCAGCGTCTCTTCGTGCAGCTTGGTCAGCTCCCGGCCGATAACCACTCGCCGCTCTCCAAGGATTTGCAGGACGTCCTCCAAGGACTTGAGCAGACGATGAGGGGCCTCATAGAATATGATAGTCCGGACTTCGTTACATAAACCCTCCAATAGCCGGTGCCTTTCTGCACTGCGGCGAGGGAGGAATCCCAGATAGACAAACTGGTCCATGTGAAGGCCGGAGACCACCAGACCGGCAAGCAGAGCGGAGGCGCCGGGAATGGCTACCACCGGCCAGCCCGCTTCGATGGCCGCGCCGATTAGCTCATAGCCGGGATCCGATAAGCCCGGTGTGCCGGCATCCGAGACGAGCGCCACGTCCCCCCCGGCCAGTCTTTCCAGAATCACGCCTTGCCGTGCCAGTTTGTTGTGCTCGAAGTAGCTGATCTGCGGTGTCTCTATGCCATAGCGCTTCAGAAGGCGGCCGGTGTGCCGGGTATCTTCGGCCGCGATCAGGCTCACCTCTCGCAAGACACGTAGCGCCCGCAGCGTGATGTCTTCCATATTCCCGATCGGCGTGCTGACGACAAACAGCGTGCCCAAGCTGAGCCCCCTCCTTTGGCCCGGTGTGCCACGGCACCATTCTATCATCTTCTTTATTAACGCTCCCCCATAAAGTATAATGGGTTCCATATAGGAGATTGCTCTCATGGAATCCGTATCCCGTTCCCTTTACCTGAAGTGGCGCTCTCAGACGTTCGATGATGTGATCGCGCAAGAACACGTCACACGAACATTGAAGAACGCCGTCAAATTGGGCCAGGTCTCCCATGCCTACCTGTTCTGCGGGCCTCGCGGCACGGGGAAGACCTCCACGGCCAGAATCCTGGCCAAGGCGGTAAACTGTGAGAGCGAAGCCGACGACAAGCCCTGCAACAAGTGCCGTAGCTGTATCTCGATCTCGCAGGGCCGGGCCATGGACCTCATCGAAATCGACGCCGCTTCCAACCGCGGCATCGACGACGTACGGGAACTGCGGGAGAAGGTGCGGTTCCTGCCGGCGGAGGCCAAGCGCAAGGTCTACATCATCGACGAGGTCCATATGATGACCTCAGAGGCCTTCAACGCCCTGCTCAAGACCCTCGAGGAACCTCCGGAACGGGCGATGTTCATTCTAGCCACTACCGAGGCTCACAAAGTGCCACCGACCATCGTCTCCCGGTGCCAGCGCTTTGATTTCCGGCCGATACCGCTCCGGGCGACAGTGGACAGGCTGCAGCACATTTGTCAGGCTGAGTCCCTTAACATATCTACAGAAACATTAGAGCTGATTGCCCGCCATGCCACCGGCAGCTTGAGGGACGCCGTCAGCCTGCTCGACCAGCTGGCGGTCTACAATGACGGGGTGATAACTCCCGATACCGCTTATGCTATTCTGGGCGCCACGACTATTGAGCGTGTCGAGCAATTCGTCGACGCTCTGGCCAAGCGGGATATGGCCGAGGGCATCCACATGGTCAACGAGGTGGTGAACGACGGGGCCGACCTGCGGCAGTTCAATAAAGAGGTCGTCGACTATCTGCGTGATCTGCTTCTTCTAAAGGCCTCCCCACGGGAGACCACCAATATCGACCTCTCTCCAGAGGCCCTGTCCCGCCTGCGGTCCAGGGCAGAGATGCTGTCTCTGGAAGAGATCTTCCGCCTAATCAACATCTTCAGCGGCAACGATGTCGCCCTGAAGATGGGACGCTATGCGCAGCTCCCCTTGGAGATGGGAGTAGTCGACTTCGTCCTGGGTGGCAGCGGAACGGCCAGGAGAGACTCGTCGACGGTGAGCGCCGCCGCTCGCACCGAGACCAGAACACCGGTCAAGCGGGACTCCGCACCGCCGCGGCTCCAGGTTGTTCCTCCTCCGCCCGCGCAGCCGATCAGGGCTGAAGCCTCACCGGCATCAGAAGCCGGCAACACGGAGCCCTCCAAGGGGGGAGAGACGCCTAAAACGCGGCAGGAAACGGTGCACACAGCACCGGCGGAAGCGGAAACGGAGCAGGACCAGGCCATCGATTTGGATCCTGAGCTAGCCAGAGCGGTGGACCTTTGGCCACGGATTCTTGAAGATATCCGGCCCCTCAACCGGTCGGTGGAAGCCTTGCTGAAGGACTGCGCTCCGGTGGCGATGGAAGGCAGTTTCCTTGTTCTGGGGTTCCAATATGAGTTCCACAAGACCAAGATCGAGGACATCAGGAACCGGTCAATTGTTGAGAGTGTCGCCAGCAAAGTCATGGGCGGCAAGTGCAATATCAAATGCGTCCTGGCGGTCAAGGGAGGGGGCACGGAGCAGAAATCCCCGCGCCAGCAGCGAGAAGAAGTGCGCAATGACCCGCGGGTCAAAGCCGCAATGAATATTTTCAATGCCAAGATAGTGGATGGACAATCAACGACAGAGTAGGAGAGTGTAATGCAGCCAAATCTCAAGATGCTTCAGCAGATGCAGAACCGGATGATGAAGATTCAAGAGGAATTGGGGCAGGAGACCGTCGAGGCCACCGCCGGTGGCGGGGCGGTCACGGTAGTCATGACCGGGCACCAGAAGGTGCAGTCGGTCAAGATAGACCCCGAGGTCCTGGACCCCGAGGACGTCGAGGGGCTGGAGGACCTGCTGGTCGCGGCGTTCAACGAGGCGGTGACGAAGTCGCAGGAGCTGGCCTCCAAGCGCATGGCCGAGGTAACCGGAGGAATAAAGATACCGGGGCTGATGTAGTCCCTACCTTCGCATCGTAAACCACACCCCCATAAGCACCAATGCCGCTCCGGCCAGGTGCATGGGCAGTAGGACCTCGCTCAGCAAGACCACCGAGAGCAGCAGGGCGATAACCGGCATAAGGTTGGAGAGAACCGCAGCCCTGCTTGCTCCGACATCACGGATTCCCACATTCCAGAACACCGAAGCCAAGACATTGGCAAAAATGGCGCCGTAGAGTATGGCTCCCCATGATGGCATTGAGCTGAAGGTCTGGTTCGACCCGGTAGCCGTCTCCCAAACCCCAAAGGGCACCAGAAACAGCATCCCGATCACCCCGGAATAGGCGGCCACGGCCAGGGGCGAGGCACGGGTCATGGCAACCCGGCTGATGATCATCTGGCCGGTCCAGGCCAAGGTAGCTGCCAGGATCAAGGCATCGCCGAGCAAGCGGGCCGGATTATATCCCGCCACGCCCAGGTCCGCGCCCACCACCAGCCCAACGCCGGCAAAAGACACAATTGCCCCGATCAGTTTCCATATTGTGAGCTTCTCGCCGATGAAGATCGCCGCCAGCACCGCCGTAGTGACGGGAGCCACAGCCATTATCAAGGAGGCTTCCGAGGCCATGGTGTACTTCATGCCCGAGTAGTAGAGAAGGTTGAAAGCGGCGACCCCCAGCGCGCCGAGGGAAACATATAGGATAGCCTCCCGGCGATCAGGCCAATGGGGTTTACCCTCCTGCCACCAGAGCAGCAGGAACAAAATCGGGGAGGCAATCGCCACGCGCAGTGCCCCGACGGATAACGGGCCGATATCCTGCACCGCTATTCGCCCGGCAACGAAATTCCCGGCCCAGAAGAACGTTGCGACCGTGGGCCAAAGGTAGGGCAAAGCGCCGCCTACCGGCTTCCCTTCAGAAATCTGTTCCATATTCAGTCGGTTCTGCACCAGAGGAATGCCGTGTCTGCCGGGCGGTTCTCGAACCGCACCCCACCATTCACCCACCTCTATCATCTGACAAGGGTCAGGAGGTTAATTGCCCATCAGAATCACATAAATCCCGATCTATGGATAGACGAGCTTTACACCAGTCTCGCGCTGGGGTAAATGTCGAGGTCCAAGCCAGCGCGGTCGCCCCTAAGATAACGATAGTAACCTACCGAGGCGATCATCGCGGCGTTGTCCGTGCAGAGAATCTTCGCCGGATAGCCTACCGGCACTCGCACGCGGTGCGACATCTCCTCGCGGAGCAGCGAGTTGGCGGCGACGCCCCCGGCCAGCAGCACTTGCTTGACCCCGTATTTCTGCGCCGCCCTTGCCGTCTTTGTCACCAGCACGTCCACCACCGATTCCTGAAAACCGGCGGCGATATCAGCCACGGGCACCGACTCCGGAAATATCCATATGCGTCCGGATAGACATCGGCTTCTGGCCGCTCCCAGGCATTGCTGCCGCCACCGGCTCCCCGGCATACGCCGCCACAGTCCGCAGCACCGCGGTCTTCAATCCGCTGAAGCTGAAGTCGTAGGAACCCCGCAGCCAGGCCCGGGGCTGCCAAACCGGGGTCTGCGCCTGCTTCGCAGCCCGCTCTATCGATGGGCCGCCCGGGTAGCTCAGGCCCAAAATGCGCGCCACCTTGTCGAAGGCTTCCCCCGCGGCATCGTCCCTGGTCCTACCAAGTAGGACGTAGTCCCCATGCCCTCGCATCAGGACAAGCTCGGTGTGGCCCCCAGATACGATCAGGCACAGCAGTGGGAATTGTAGCTCTTCCGGCAGCTCACCGTCGAGTACTTGCGACTTGTCTACCAGCCAGTTGGCATAGATATGCGCCTCAAGGTGGTGAACATTCACCAGCGGCTTCTGAAGCGCGAAGGAAAGAGCCTTGGCCATGTTCACACCGACCAGCAAAGCCCCGGCAAGTCCGGGCCCGTTGGTCACCGCAATGGCCGCCAGATCATCCCACGTGCACCCCGCCTCCTCTAAAGCATCTTTGACAACGGGGACGATGTAGAGGATGTGCTGGCGCGAGGCCATTTCCGGCACGACGCCACCAAATTGCTTGTGAAGCTCGATCTGCGAAGCAATAACGCTGGAAAAAATCAGCCGTCCGCCTTCCACAACAGCGGCAGAGGTTTCATCGCAAGAAGTCTCGATACCGAGGATGCGTAGCGAAGGGGGACTCATGTCCCCTGTCCAACTCGGGATTCCGCCTTGGTCAGCTTCTCCCTCAGGTCGTGCTTCAAGCGCATCAACTCCGCCTGGAAGCTTGGAGAGACTATCGACTCCGACCACATGATGAGTGCATCTTCGCCGTTATCACTATAGTAGTGCCGCCTGGTGCCCGACTCCCGGAAACCGTACTTGCGATAGAGGCTCTGCGCCACGTAGTTCGAAACGCGCACTTCGAGAGTGAGCCAGGAACCACCCAGATCCAGAGCGATGTCGAACAAGGACGCCAGCAGCAGTTCCCCTACCCCTTTGCCCCGGTACTCGGGTTTGACACAAATGGTGGTTACGTGGGCCTCATCCAGCCGCAGCCAGAGCCCGGCGAAACCCACGATCTCCGGCCCTTCTTGATGACCGTTCTCGCCCTGCCGGAAGGGGAAAAGTGACGAGAAGAAAGACCGGCGGTGTTCCTTTTCCATCTGAGTCGGAGACGCACCGTTGTCGGTAATGTGCCGGACCACAATGTAACGGCTGCTGCCAGGATTGCGAAGCTCACGACGGTAGGCGCTGGCCGGCCAGGTAATGGAGAAGCACTCTTTCTCCACCGCCGATACCGTGTCCACATCTTCCAGCGTCATCGGCTCAATTATGAATGGCAACTGATTTCCTCCCAAACTACAGCCCCAAAAAAGGCAAATCGCTGCCGCACCGGGACTTGAATGTGGGATCGAGACAATCGCGGCATTACCCGCCCGATCGCTATAACAGCACGTCGTGTGCCTACAAAACTAGTATACACTAGCAAGTTTGGCCAGTCTAGGAAACGTGATTTGGATGGGCCACGTCTCTGGCCCGGCAGGGTCAGCAGGGAAACGGCGTGCGCCCTTGGGCGGTTCTCGAACCGCCCCTACGGTGTCCGCTGGCGGCTATCCGGGCCTTCACGCTCCCGGCTGCATACGCTCTCTGACTATTTCCCCTAGTTCCCGCCCGTTGGGCACAACCACGACCTGGGGGACATTCAAGACGGGGTGCATTTGGATTTCCACATCGGCATGGAAGACCGACCGGATATTGCTGCTGCGAACGACGTCCGCCGGCGCGCCATCGGCGACTACCTTGCCGTCACTTAGGAAGAGCAGGCGCGGAAAATAGATCGACGCAAAATTGAGGTCATGAAGGACGGCGACCACGGTCACGCCGATCTGGGCGTTCAACTGGCGCACCAGGTCCAGCATCTCCATTTGGTGCCAGATGTCCAGGTGCACGGTGGGCTCGTCCAGCAGGAGCACCTTGGGCTCCTGAGCCAGCGCCATCGCCAGGATAACTCTCTGCTTCTCGCCGCCACTGAGCTCGAGGAAGGAGCGCTCTGCCAGCCCGGAGATGTCCGTCAGCTTCATGGCCCATTCCACCACACGCTGATCCTCAACCGTCTCGCCGCGCAGCGGCCGGATGAACGGTGTGCGTCCCAGCATCACCATTTCGGCCACGGTGAACGAGAAGGGCATGTATAGCTCCTGCGGAACGACGGCCACCGTCTGGGCAATCCTCCTCCGGCTGGTCTGGCGCAAGTCGGCTCCCTGTATGCTGACACTCCCCTTCGCCGGGTGCAAAACGCCGCTCACAATCTTGAGGAGAGTCGTCTTGCCGCAGCCGTTGGGGCCGAGTATTGCCAGCATCTCACCGGGATTGACCTTGAATCCCACCTCGTCGAGCACCTGGTGAGAGCCATAGGAGAATCCCACGCGGTCGACCTCTAGTATCGCAATCAGAACGAATACTCCTTCCTGTTGCGGCGCAACAGATAGATGAAGAACGGCCCGCCAACGATAGCCGTCAATATTCCCACGGGCACCTCCGTGGGAGCGAGCACCGTGCGCGCCGCGGTATCGGCCAGAATGAGGAAAATGCCGCCGCCCACGGCCGCCACCGGCAAGAGCAGGCGGTGATCGGGCCCGAGGATGAGCCGCACCACATGAGGTATCACGAGCCCGACGAAGCCCACCAGGCCGGCAATGGTGACGGCCGCCGCGGTTAGGAGGGAAGCCACGGCCAGAATGGCCACTTTCTCCCGCTCCACGGCGATTCCTAGGTGGGAGGCCATGTCTTCGCCGAGGGCAAAGGCGTTCAGATGAGGCGATAACACGTACGCCAGGGCGATCCCGACAACCATCAGCACGGCCACGACGAGCAGTTGCTCCCAGCTCTTGACTGATATTCCCCCCATCAGCCAGTACATGATCTGCTGCATGCGAGTGCTCATGGCCATTAGGAAGGACATTACAGCGGTGAGTACCGAGCTAACGGCAAAACCGGACAGCAGCAGCGTGGTGACCGGAGTTTTCGAGCCGACACGGGCGATGCTGTGCACCACCAACACCGTGACCAGGGCGCCCACGAAGGCGAAGATGCCAACAATGCCGAATCCGAGGACGTAGAAGGTAAGACTCAGAGGCAAGGCCATCGCCGCCGCAGCGCCAAGACCGGCGCCCGCCGCCGTACCGATCAAATAGGGATCGGCTAGCGGATTGCGTAGAAGTCCCTGGAAAAGCACGCCGGCCGTCGATAGCGCCGCCCCCACGAGCATTGCGCCGATTATCCTCGGCAGGCGGATCTGGAGAAAGATGTTCTGAGCGCTATCCGGCCAGGTCTGGGGAAAATGGAAGATGCCGGTGCTGTTC
>JAMCWQ010000084.1 GCA_023480825.1 Chloroflexota bacterium
GTGTGTAGGAATGAGCCTGGACGCGGCTTGTGACGGGGTCTACCGGGAAATCAAGGGGGGAAGCTGGGACAAAGCAATCAACCTGCTTCGCGATGCCGTGCAGGAGTTCCCCGGCCGGATCACTACTCATTTAATAGTTGGACTGGGCGAAACGGAGCGCGAAATGGTCGAAACGCTCCAGTTGATGGCTGATTGGGGGGTAACGGTTGGGCTTTTCGCCTTCACTCCGGTGCGCGGCACGCGGATGCAAAAGAATACTCCGCCGCCTATTGAGGTCTACCGGCGGGTTCAAGTGGCTCATTATCTCATTCGCAAGCGGCTGTCGCATGTCCGCTGGTTCACGTTCGACCAGAAGCAGCGGATTACGGGTTTCGGGTTCAAACCGCGGCATCTCCATTCCGTGCTTGCCGATGGGGAGGCATTCCGTACTTCCGGATGCGAGGGGTGCAACCGCCCCTACTATAACGAGCGGCCGGGGTCGGTGATGTACAATTACCCCCGCCCGCTCACTCCAGAGGAAGTGCTTCTTGCCATCACGCAGGTCAAGACTCCTGTGAGAGAGGAGTAGTCCCAATGTCCATCACGGGTTCGAACGAAACGGGGGACATCAGATGGCGATGGGTGGATACGGGTTATGCCGACGCCCATACCAATATGGCCTGTGATGAGGCGATTCTTTTGGCCTATGGGGAAGGCCTTGTTTCCCCCACGGTTCGTTTCTACGGGTGGCAGCCGCCCGGGCTATCGCTGGGCTATTTCCAGAGGATTGAGGAAGTGGACCTGGATGCCTGCCGGAGGTTGGGCATCGACGTGGTGCGCAGGACCACCGGGGGTCGCGCCATACTCCACGATAAGGAGCTGACGTATTCGCTTGTCGCCAATGAGAATGATCCATTGGTCTCCGGCGACGTCGTGGAGTCCTATCGCAAGATAAGCCTGGCTCTCGTTGCCGGCTTGCGGCTGCTTGGGGTCGAGGCGGAGTTGGCCCCCGAAGTCCCTCCTGGAACCGTATATCACGGAGTGAATGGTTCCGGCAACGATGCCGGGGCGCCGCTAGGCAGTTCGGCCTGCTTCGATGCCCCGTGCAGCTATGAGCTCACTTTCGACCACAAGAAGCTGGTCGGCAGTGCTCAGGCCCGCAGCCGGGGATTAATCCTGCAACACGGCTCAGTGCTGATCGACTTCGACGCCTCGAATCTGGTCCAAGTGTTCAAGATGAGTGATGAGGGGCGCGACGACCTGCGCCGCAAGATGGAATCCCGCGCCGTCTCCCTGTCCCGAGCTTTGGGTAAAGCGCCGGATAGGCAAGAGTTGATCGAAGCATTGGTGCGGGGATTCGGGAGCCAATTGGGCGTAACGTTGGAGCGGGGTGAGTTGACGGCACAGGAGCGCCAGGCGACAGCGCGTTTGGCCCAAGAGAAATACCGCTCCACAGAATGGATTCACAGAAGATAGGCATGACGAGAGTGCCGACGGGAGGTATCATGGCAAAGCAGTATGACATCGCGATTATTGGCGGTGGCCCTGGTGGCTATGTTGCAGCCATTCGGGCGGCTCAACTCGGCGGAAGCATTGCCCTGCTGGAGCGGGATAGCGTAGGCGGTACGTGCCTGAATCGCGGCTGCATCCCCACCAAGACTTTGGTCCGTAGCCAGGAGGTGCTGATGGACGCCCGGAATGGCGCCGAATATGGCGTGAGAGCGGAGAATGTCACGCTCGATTTCGGCCGGGTGATGGAGCGGAAGAGAGAAGTAGTGGCGAAACTCGTCGCCGGGACCGAAGGCCTCCTCAGGGGCAACAAGGTGGACTTGTACAAGGTCTCGGGCAAGATGGTCTCGCGCGATACTATCCACACGGATGCCGGCGATGAGATCGTGGCGAAAAAGATAGTCATTGCCACCGGATCCATCTCCACGCCCGTGCATGCCGAGGGGATTGATACACCTGGGGTCATCACCAGCGACGATATCCTCGAGTTGCAGAAACTGCCCGAAAGATTGGCGATCATTGGTGGCGGCGTCATCGGCATGGAGTTTGCCTCCATCTACAACGCCTTCGGCAGCAAGGTCTCCGTCTGGATTTCTTCGCCCCGCTTGCTGCGTCTCGTAGATGAGGAGATTGCACGACGGTATAATGTGATCGCCAAGAAACAGGGAATGGAGATCAACGTCAACTCCAATCTCAAGAAGGTCGCCAAGGGTGATAACGGCCTCATCCTGAATTTCGAAACACCGCAGGGCGACAAAGTGGTGGAAGCCGACCTCCTGCTTCTGGCCAAGGGACGAACCCCGTACTCGGATGATGCAGGCCTGGAGACTGTTGGCGTCGAGCGAAAGGGACCGCGGGTGCTGGTCAACGAGTACATGGAGACGAACGTGCCGGGTATCTACGCCATTGGTGACTGTGTTGGTGGCGCGATGCTGGCTCACAAGGCATCCTACGAGGGCGAAGTCGCGGTGGAGAACGCACTCGGGCGCACCCGGACGGCCGACTACCATGCGGTGCCGGATTGCATATTCACCTCGCCGGAGATTGCCGGCGTCGGCATGGACGAGGAGAAGGCTAAGAATGCCGGGATCACCTACAAGGTGAGCAAGTTCCCCTTCAGCGCTCTCGGCCGGGCGAACGCCATGGGCGAGACCGACGGGTTAGTCAAGATACTTACCGAGCAGGACAGCGGGGTCATCATCGGAGCCCAGATACTCGGGCCGCGGGCGGCCGACTTGATTGCCGAGCTAACCTTGGCGACCCAGATGCGGCTCACGGCAAAAGATGTGGCCGATACCATCCACGCTCATCCTACGCTGCCGGAAGCGGTAATGGAAGCAGCCAAGGGACAACTGGAAGGCTCCATACACTTCTTGAAGAGGTGATAGTTCTGCGGGGCCACCACTAATCGATGAAGATGACCTCGCGCAGTTATCTTCCCCCCGTGTACGGGGGGATAAGAGGGGGGATGCGGCTTTGGGGAACCATTACTTCCCCAACCGTCCCCACCCCGGCCCTCCCCGCACGCGGGGAAGGAGTTAGACGCTTGGAACAGCACTCTATTTTCACAGCAGTTCCCATCGCCACGGGGCCACCCCTAACAGATGAAACACGCCAAGCATTGTCATTCCGAAAGCCCCGCCGTCACCTGTGCTCAGACAATTCGCCTTGAACGGAGGCGGGGCTGATCCTTCCCGGGAAGGACGTAACCTGGTGAGCCTAGTGAATGGCTTTGTGCCTGCCAGGCGCGTCCTTCTGCGGAAGGATCAGTCGCTGATGCATGTTTTCCCGCCAATTTCGTTCCAGGCTGGTTGCTCCTTCGGAATGGCACCTGCGGTCCTCTTATGCCAATAAGGGTCGGCCACCTCAGGGGCGCTGGCTGACGCCTTCATTTTCGGATCAGTGGCCCAGCTCGCGGCCACAGCCAATAGATGAAAATCTAGCGGCGCTTCGCGTCCTTCTGCGGAAGGACGAATGAATTCGCACCTAC
>JAMCWQ010000030.1 GCA_023480825.1 Chloroflexota bacterium
CCGCCGTGGTATCGGCTGCTGTTCGCACGCCACCACTACCGATCAGGGCTGTTCCGGGCGTGGAGGACCGCACCGCACGGATTGCTTCCGCAGTCGGTATTCCCCAGGCAGAGAACGCCGCGGCGATATGGCGTTCGGCTTCCGTGTCCATGCGGTGGCGCTCCACCTCACTCCACGATGTGCCTCCAGCCCCGGACACGTCAATCGCTGCTACACCAGCCCGCTGCAATTGGAGCGCAACCTCAGGAGAAATGCCGAAACCGACTTCCTTGACTACAACCGGCACAGCCAACCCCTGGCATACCGCCTCAATCTTGTGAAGCAGCCCGGTAAAATTGGTATTTCCTGCCAGTTGAAGAGCCTCTTGAAGGGGATTCAGGTGCAGCACCAGCGCATCGGCGCCGATCATTTCCACAGCCGCTTTGCACTGGTCAATCCCATAGCCATAGTTGAGCTGCACGGCTCCGACGTTGGCCATTAGTAGAACTTCAGGGGCAACATCTCGTACTTCGTATGAGTAGGCAAGGCTTGGGTTGTCGATAGCTGTCCGCTGCGAGCCTACCGACATCGCCACACCAGTAGCCTGCGCGGCGGCAGCCAAACTTTGGTTGATGTGTCCCGCCCAGGGAGTGCCTCCGGTCATCGCGCTGATCACGATGGGGAGTTCTAGACACTTGCCTAGGAGGTTGCAGTGCAGGTTGACATCTGCAAGGGCCATCTCCGGCAGGGCCTGATGAATAAGCCTAAACCGCTCGAAGCCCGTAGTAACAAACTGCGCTTCTACCTCCTGATCGAGACAGATGCGCAGCTGTTCGAGCTTTCTATCCTGATTGATTTCGATGGCCCTACTCCTTTCAGGAAGTTGGCAATACTCCTAAACCTTCCGGGTCCGTTCGAGGCGAGACAACCCAAGGTCTGATCCAATCGACAATTCTGGGAACTGACTGCCGATTTCCCGCAGTATACCATCGGCGGATAGACCAAGCTCGTTCCGCAGGACTCCTTGGGGCCCGTGATCAACGAATCGATCCGAGATACCGATCCTATGCACATGAGGCTCGGCCAATCCGTGATTCTGATAGAATTCCAGCACGGCACTGCCGAAACCACCGGCCAGCACATTCTCCTCCACAGTCACTATTCTGCTAAAGCGGCTACCGACGTCTAGGAGCAGCAGGTGGTCGAGGGGTTTGACAAACCGGGCATTAACTACAGCGGCTTTGACACCAAACTGGAGCATCATCTCGGCCGCCTCCATCGCCGGCCAGACGGTATTGCCCACCGCCACTATAGCGATGTCTTCTCCCTCCCTGAGCAATTCTCCTTTGCCCACCGGTACAGTCCCATATTCCCCATCCAGCGAGACGCCCACCCCGGCGCCACGCGGGTAGCGCACTGCGGCGGGCCTATCCACTTCAATGGCCGTCTTCAGCATCCAGCGAAGTTCATTCTCATCCTTCGGAGCCATCACGATCATCTCCGGTACATGGCGCAGGTAGGAGAGATCGAATGCCCCCTGGTGTGTTCTTCCATCTTCGCCCACGATTCCAGCCCGGTCAATGGCAAAAGTAACCGGCAGGGACTGGGCACAAACGTCGTGCACAACCTGATCATAAGCGCGCTGGAGGAAAGTCGAGTAGACGGCTACCACCGGGCGCAACCCCTCCGCCGCCAATCCCGCTGCAAAGGTCACAGCATGTTGTTCGGCAATGCCCACATCAAAGAAGCGCCGCGGGAACCTTTCGGAAAACGCCTTCAGCCCGGTGCCGTCCGTCATCGCCGCGGTAATGGCTACTATTCTCTCGTTGTTCTCCGCGAGCTCGACCAGTGTATCGGCAAAAACGCTGGTGTAACTCCGCGCACCGGGCTTCTTCGCTTTGCCACCATTGGGCGCTATTCCGTGATACTCGGTGGCATCTATCTCCGCCGGGTTGTAACCCTTCCCCTTCTTAGTGATCACGTGAACGAACACGGGACGCATAGCCAACTGTGCGAGCTGCAGGGTTTCCCGGAGCAACTGGATGTCGTGGCCATCAACGGGCCCCAGGTAGGTAAACCCTAGCTCCTCCCAGATCATCGTCGGAATCACCAGTTCTTTGAAGGAATGCTTCATCCGCTTAAAGAACTCCGCCAGCTTGTTGCCGAAAGGCAGCCGGAGAAGGGATTTCTCAATTCTACCCTTTGCCTCGTTGTAGCTAGGGTTCGCTCGCAGCCGGTTCAGGTACTTTGCCATCGCCCCAACATTCGGGTCGATGGACATCTCATTGTCGTTCAGTATGACAATGAGCTTAGAACCGAGATGTCCGGCGTTGTTCAGGCCCTCAAAAGCCATACCTCCAGACATAGCCCCGTCGCCGATCACCGCAATCACGCGGTTCTGGCCACCCTTTAGGTCGCGCGCTATCGCCATTCCCAGAGCCGCAGAAACCGAAGTGCTTGCATGACCGCTGCCGAAGGCATCATGAACGCTTTCGTTTCTGCTGGGAAAGCCGCTCAAACCACCATGCTGCCTGATCGTGTTGAAGCTGCTACGCCTTCCCGTCAGCAGCTTGTGCACGTATGACTGATGCCCAACGTCCCATACAATCTTATCCCAGGGGCTATGGAAGACAGAGTGAAGAGCGATAGTGAGTTCCACTGCACCCAGGTTGGACGCCAGGTGCCCGCCATTCATGGTAATCGTATCAACCAGTTCTTCCCTGATTTCCCGGGCGAGCGTCTCCAATTCTGCAGCAGACAGCTCGCTCAGATCAGCAGGCTGGTTGATGCGATCGAGGATTCTGGGCATATTTTAACGCGCCTCCATCTAGGGCATCAAGTTGGGGAATTTGCCTGTTCGCGAAGTGCCGCCAGCGCAAACAAACCCTTGTTATAGTACCAATTCGCCGTCGCAGTTGTCAATGTTACCCCATAGCTGCATAGCCCAATTTTTGTCTATTCTACCTACAAATATAACGTCGCCGGATGGACTCCAGTTGCTGCCTGCACTTGCCTTTTGCCCGGACCTACGGTTATACTGGACTCCAATAGCGTCCGGAATTTTGGAGGTAAATGGATCATATGAAGGTAATACTGACTGCGACGGTCGAAGGCATTGGTGGACCCGGTACCATCAAGGATGTCGCCGACGGCTACGCCCGCAACTTCCTGCTCCCCAGAGGACTGGCAACCCCCGCTACAAAAGAAGCTGTCAAGCGTGTCCAGGAGCAACAGGCCGCGGAGGCAAGAAAACTCGCCAAGGCGGAAGAAGAAAACAAGTCCCTGGCCGAGAGACTGAGCGGCTTAACCCTGACATTTCATGCGAAGGTTGGCGAGAAAGGCCGTCTCTATGGTTCCATTACCAGCGCCGACATCAGCGAAGCCATTAAGGCGGAAATGGGTGAGGACATAGACAAGCGGAAGGTCGAGCTTCCGGAGCCGATCCATCACATGGGAACTTATAGCGTCCCGGTGAATTG
>JAMCWQ010000026.1 GCA_023480825.1 Chloroflexota bacterium
GAAACTGATGGCCGCGACGAAGTGGAGATCGCGAAGCCTTTGAGATAGAGATGCTCAAAGGTTTTTTGTTATGGGCAGGTACTATCGAGTCATGGAGCCGGTTGTTAATGGTGAAGAAGCGAACCGGGAGGAACAAGTGATCAGAGGCATTATGGCTTCGACGCGAGTGGAGACAAACGAAGAGAGGGTGCCACTTGCCGATGACCGAGCCGCACCGGTATGGCACAGGAAGCACGTCCTGGATCTGGACGATTTCTCCAGGCCGGAAATCGAGCTGGTGCTGGAAACAGCGGAGGCGATGAAGGAGGTTCTTTCACGTCCCATCCGCCGGGTTCCGGCTCTGCGGGGCAAGACGGTGGTCAATCTGTTCTACGAAGCGAGTACGCGGACCCGCATATCCTTCGAACTGGCAGCCAAGAACCTGAGCGCCGACGTGGTGAACGTCACAGCCTCGGCAAGCAGTGTCACGAAGGGGGAGTCACTGGTCGACACCGTGCGGACCCTACAGGCCCTGGGGGCTGATATCATCGTCATGCGCCACCCTCAGTCTGGGGCGCCGTACCTGCTCTCCCGCCATTTCCATGGATCTGTTGTCAATGCGGGGGATGGCTGTCATGCTCACCCCTCCCAGGCTCTATTGGATCTCTATACCATTAGAGAGAAGTATGGAAAGGTCGAAGGGCTCAAGGTCGTGATAGCCGGCGACATACTCTATAGCCGGGTGGCTCGGTCCGGGCTGATCGGACTGACGAAGATGGGAGCATCGGTAACCCTTTGTGGGCCGCCGACGCTACTGCTCGACGACGGGTGGCCCTCATATGCCAGCAGTGTCCTCGATGCGGACAGCAGGCTAAAGATGGACTTTGATTTCGACCGGGCAATTGAAGGGGCGGATGTAGTAATGATGCTGCGATTGCAGAAGGAGCGCCAACAATCCGGCTTGTTGCCAAGCATACGGGAGTATGTTCAGCGCTATAGTCTGACCCGGGACCGGCTCACACGGGCGAATCCGGAGGCCATCGTGATGCACCCGGGGCCGATGAATGAGGGCATCGAGATCATGCCTGATGTGGCGGCTGGGTCGCAATCCGTGATCGAGACCCAAGTGAGCAATGGTGTGGCCATCAGAATGGCGCTCCTCTACTTGCTGACCGGGGGTGAGAGCCATGCCTGAGCGGGCACTGCTGGGCAAGCTAAGGGCCACCGGTGAGTCGCCAAGGCCCGTTATTATCCGCGGAGGTAGAGTGCTCGATCCCGGACAGAATGTCGATGGCCTCTACGACGTCTTGATTACCGGCGGAAAAGTGAAGGCTGTGAGTCCTAAAGGCTTCCTACCAGAGACTCCGGGCGCCATCGAGATTGATGCCTCCGGCCTTGTGGCTTGTCCGGGCTTCATCGATCTTCATTGCCATCTGCGGGAGCCCGGATACGAAGACAAGGAAACCATTGCCAGTGGCACTGCTGCGGCGGCAAGGGGCGGCTTCACTGTGGTATGTTGCATGCCGAACACCAACCCCCCTATCGACCGGAAGGCGGTTGTGGATCTGCTGGCCGAGAGAGCAGCCGCGGATGCCCAGGTATCCGTGCTTCCTTTTGGCACAGTGACAAGCGGCCGATCGGGGGCAGAGTTGTCGGAGCTGGGAGAGCTGGCGGCGGCGGGTGTTGCCGGTTTCTCCGATGATGGTAGCCCGGTGAGTGATAGCCGCTTGATGCGTAATGCCCTGTTGTACAGCCGGATGCTGGCGCTGCCGGTCATCAACCATGCCGAAGACCTGCGCCTGTCCGAGGGCGGCGTGATGCATGAGGGAGCGGTGGCATCGAGACTAGGGCTGCCGGGCATCACCGCAGCCGCCGAAGAAGCCATGCTGGCAAGGGATATCGCCTTGGCCCGGGAGACCGGCGGAAGGCTGCATGTTCCCCATGTCAGCACGAAGGCTTCGCTCGAGCTGGTGCGCAGCGCCAAAGCTGAAGGGCTTCCCGTTACCGCAGAAGTGACGCCCCATCACCTCACTCTGCATGAGGATTGGGTGGCGGGCCATCGCCGCACGGTTCTGCACGGTGAGGTGGTGCTGGAAGGTCCCGGCGGGGCCCCGTATGATACAAACACAAAGGTAAATCCTCCGTTGCGCTCCCGGGAGGACTTGGAGGCCCTGGCAGGTGGAGTGGCAGATGGCACGATCGACGCCATCGCCACCGATCACGCGCCACACATGCTAATAGATAAGGAATGCGAATACGGCTACGCGGCGTTCGGCATCAGCGGATTGGAGACGGCTCTTGCCAGTCTGATGTCGCTGGTGCGTTGTGGTCTGTTGGACCTGCGCACAGTGGTGGAGAGACTAACGGTGGGGCCGGCGCGGATAGCGGGGATCGAGCGCGGGACTCTGGCGGTTGGGTCGGCGGCGGACGTTGTGATTTTCGACCCTCGCGAGGAGTGGGTTGTCGATCCCAGTGCCTTCGCTTCGAAGGGCAAGAATACCCCACTGGAAGGGTGCCGGGTCTTTGGAAAAGTCGTAGCCACATTGGTGGGAGGAGAATTCAGGTGGCAGAAAGAGCCATTCTAGCGCTGGAAGATGGCCGGGTGTTTCGCGGCTACCGCTTTGGAGCCAACTTGGATTCCGGCGGAGAGGTCGTGTTTACGACAAGTATGACAGGGTATCAGGAGATCTGCACGGACCCCTCGTACCGGGCGCAGATTGTCTGTTTGACTTACCCCATTATCGGGAACTACGGGGTCACCGCGGGCGACACCGAATCGCGGCAACCCTGGCTTGCCGGTCTGGTAGTGCGAGAATACTGCGCCGAATACAGTAACTGGCGGGCTACGGGGAATCTGGACGAGTATCTCCGTCAAGCCGGGGTGCCTGGTATCTATGGTGTCGACACCAGGGCGCTGACACGGCACATCCGCAGCCTGGGCTCTCGCCGTGGCATCATCACCAGCGAGTTGAATGAAGCGGAGGCCGTGGAGAGGGCCGGAGAGGTACTGTGGCCAGCGGAGCAGGACGTGGTCGCTCAGGTGGGCACCAGGCGCGCCTACGACTTCGGGTCTCCGTCCGTTCAGCCCGCGCTTCGCCTTGTGGTTATCGATTGTGGATTGAAAGAGAACATCTTGCGTTCGCTGGCGCGCCGCGGCGTGGAGACAACCGTTGTGCCCTATGAAGCAACTATCGAGGAAATTCTTGCACTGCAGCCGGATGGTGTGCTTAGCTCTCCCGGTCCCGGTGATCCCCAGAATGCCACTCCGGCTATCAAGACCATTGGACAGGTGCTCGAAACCGGCCTGCCGTTCTTCGGGATATGTCTCGGCCATCAACTGCTGGCCCTGGCATTGGGCGCCACAACGAGGCGACTGAAGTTCGGGCACCGGGGGGGGGAACCATCCCGTGATGGACCTGG
>JAMCWQ010000005.1 GCA_023480825.1 Chloroflexota bacterium
TGTCGTTCACATCATGATTCAGACACGCCCGGGCTTGCTTCACGAAAGCCTGGGCGTCGAAGGGCTGCTCGAGCGCCGCCCTGAGCATCGTCTCATACTCCGCGTCCCGCTCGTCGAAATACGAGGGCGTAAAACTATATAGATAGATCAATCTACGCAGTGTGGCCGGATCGGGCGTTGCGCCACCAGCTATGTCAATTAGAACCTCGAGTATCTCCTTCAGGTACCTATCGGTCTTGGGCCAGCTGGCGTTCAAGCTTAGGCTCCGCACCCTATCCGGGTGACGTAGAGCAAGCTCTAGGGCAATGGCGCCTCCCATCGAGGTCCCCAGTATGTGGGCGCTACCGATGCCTAGCTCATCCATGAGGGCAGCGGTATCCTCAGCGAAGAGAGGGATAGAGAACTCCCCGTCTCCGCTCCCCGACCTACCGCTGCCGCGGTTGTCGAACGTCAGGCAGCGGTAATCCCTGCGAAACGCATTGACCTGGAGACCCCAGGCCAGATGATCAGAGCCCAGCCCGGCTATCATCACCAGAGGCTCGCCGTTCCCAACGAGCCGATAGTTGATGGAGGCGCCATGAATGCTTAGCTGCGGCATCGGCTAGCTCCGGAATCGAACAAGGTATCTGCTCCTGCGGCACGCGCTCGTCACCCGGGGGCGAGCACAACTGAAAGAAGGCACCGCATCCGGCAATTCGCTTTCCCCCGTGATGCACTCTAAATCATCAAGCCGTTATTTTGTAAGTGCGAATTATGCACATTAACAATTAAAGCGGCCATTTTGTAGGTGCGAATTTATTCGCATTGTACGGCGTAGCAGCCCAGCAATGGCGGCAATTGGCGGCTAACGCCGCAAGTCGAATGAATTCGACCCTACAATCTAGTGCCAGATTATTCTGCGAAATGGCGTTACGAGGAATTCAAAGGGGGATGCTCGCAGGAGGGACAGCACTCCCCCAACCATCCCCACCCCGGCCCGTCTAAGGCGGGAGCTGGTTTCTGCAAATCTCACCCGGTTCCCGTCGCCTTCTCCGCCTGCCGAATTATCATCGCGCCTGTCCATTGCCACGGTCAAATCAAGGGAATTACGTTGACATGCGCCGAGCCCGATGCTAGCATTTCGCCAGCAATGCTGAAGGAGGTCCACTCATGCGAGAGATCGTCACCACGAAGGACGCCCCCGGCCCGACAAGGATGTATTCACAGGGAGTGAAAGCCGGCAACTTCGTCTTCACCTCCGGACAGGTCGGTTTTATTCCGGGTACCACGAAGCTTGTGGACCAGACCCTTGAGGGGCAGGCCCACCAGACACTCAACAATATCAAGGCCATATTTGCGGCAGCCGGAGCAACACTGGACGATGTCGTGAAGGTGCTCGTCTTCCTAAAGGACATGAAAGACTTCGGCAAGTTCAACGACATCTACTGCGAGTTCTTCCCGTCCAATCCCCCCGCTCGCTCGTGCGTGGAGGCCAAGATGGCCAGCGAAGATATTCTCGTGGAAATCGAGGCCATCGCCTACGTGAAGGAATAGCGCTCTTGGTTTTCCCCTTGCGGGAAGAGCGCGTTAGAGTGCCGGACGCGAAGCTGTCATTCCGAAGGAACGGCGGGATACGCTTATATCCAGGGCAAGGATGCGGCAGCGACTGAGGAATCCGTACCTTGACGTCCTCCACCTGGTGTGAATTCCTCAGCCCCGCCTCTGCCGGAAGCCAATAGGGTGCTATGTTAACGAGGCGGGGCTTTCGGAATGACAGACCCGGAATTGGTGCGCCACCCATCTTGACCCTTGCCCTTTTCTCGGGCGGCCTTTCGGAATGAAAGTATCGCGTCCCCATTACCCCTAACCCCTAAAGGGGGATGTAGGCTGAAGACCTACCCTACCGGGTTGGTGCCGCGACCAGCAGTAAACGATAAGTGACTGCGATTCGGCCCTACCATTCCTCAATCTCCTCCGGAACAGCCTGCCCCTTGACGTTCCTGCAGATAGCAGTATAATAATATTTAGGAGACCTAATATCATGCTAGGAGCATTGCTGGGGCATGCCGCAGAGGACCACTGGAGAGAAGACAGTCTTCCTGTTGACGAGAATCGGGCAGGCGCTTCGCCGCACGATGTGGCAGCGGGGCACTGAACTGCAGCTGAAGCCGGCGCAGATGCTGGTTCTGTCCTTCCTGGCCGGGAGCGACCCAAAATATTGTACGCCAGGTGGCCTTGCCAAGCACTTATCCGTGGCTCCACCTTCAGTGACGGATATATGCAATCCGTTGCTCGCCCGAGGCCTGATCGAGAAGCATCCCAGCCCCAATGACCGGCGGGTCACCATATTTCGGCTGACCGAAGCGGGAATGCGGGCCCACCGCGAGGCCGAATCGTGGAGCGATAGCATTGTGGATGCTCTGGACCGGCTGGACGCTCCAGAGGGCGAGGCCTTGTTTGCAGGCCTGAAGAAATTGGTGATGCAGTTGCACAGGACGGCGGGAACAGGGCTGCCGGAAGTGTGCGCCGAGTGCCTGTACTTCCGCCCGGCCATCCGGCCGGAGTCGGACAAGCCGCACTACTGTGCGCTTCTTGACGAATGGTTGTCTGAAGCGCAAATGGTCGAGCGCTGCGCGTCTCCAGTGTGATGAAAGGCCCCAAGCTTTCTGGATTGGAGTTATAGATCAATGGATTTGTCCAATAAGTCATGCCCGGGATCAAGAATCTTCAAGGAGCCGATGCCGGAGTACGTAGCGTGCTCCAGATGCGGAACCGAGGTGGAGATCTGGACCGATGAGATGAAGGCTACCTGCCCGAAGTGCAAGACGCCAGTCTTCCGTGACCGGGCTCCTTCTTGCATCGATTGGTGCGCCTACGCTAAGGAGTGCGTTGGTGAGGAGACCTTGCTGCGCTTGCGGGGCGAGACAGCGGCGAAGGATCAGGACAGCGATCGGTCCTAACCCCTCCCTGCGTTGACACCCCTTGCGCCCTGTGCTAGGATTCCGCGGCCTGACCCCGTTTCAGGGCCAACGGCCAGGTGCTTCGTACAAGTTCCGGCCTATAATTGACTGTACAAGGAATGCAGAAGACAGAGGTTCCCCAACCAGTTTCTCCCGGCCGCGCCGATTCGAGCGCGTTCTCGCGCTTATGTCTTACGGAGAACCGGATAAGCCGGAGGGATTTTCTCAAAGTGGTGGCCGGCGCTGCGGTTCTCTCCTCTCTGCCCGTCCTCGGCGCCTGCTCTGCGTTCTCCGAACCTGTAGAGACGGTATACCACGGAGAGGTGTTCGACTCCGGGGGCGCGGTGTTGAATATTGCCGATGGCGGTGGCTGGTGGGAGGAATTCAACTGGAAATCCCTGCTCACGGCCTTCGAAAAGGACTTCAACTGCCGCGTGAACTACGACGCCGCGTCGCCCTTCTACCCCAAGCTTGCCGCCGCGGGTATGGACTACCCGGCGTACGACATCGTCGACCAGAATATGGGCGAGGCAATAAAATCGCAGGACTTCTATGTTTCTGCGGCCGAGTATCTGGCAAACGTACCAAACGCGGCAAACTTGTGGGAACCGGCGAAGACAGGTCCAGGCCTGATCTGGCTCTTCGCCAGATGCGGCTACGGCTACCGCAAAGGCGCCCGCATCCCGCAGCCTACCGGCTTCAAAGACCTGTGGAACAGCAATTTCCAGAAGCGCCGCGGAGCATACGACGCCACCCAGTCCATACAGCAAATCTTCTTCATGGCGGCTTCCAAGGCATTCGGCCGGGGGTTCGACGATACCGGAGCCGGAATGGAGGCGATGCGGGCGGGGCAGCCATGGGTCGTCGGGCAGTTCACCTTTAACGGGCAAACCGAGCTTTCCAATGGCAGCATAGATATAACCCCTCTCACCGATGCCGAGACCTACACGCTGGCCGGGCAGGGGAAGAAGGTCGATTGGCTGGATTGGGGCACCATGACCGCGCCGCTCGTTCAGGTGAAGAACGTGACCAAGGGCAGCAAGAAGAAGCGGCTCGCCTACGCCCTTCTCAACCGCTTCTGCTCGCCCGAAGTGCAAGAGCAATGGGCGGCCGAGTACTACTGGCACCCAACCAACAAATCAGCCCGAATCCCGGAGAACCTCGCCAGCCGTGGCATCACCAATGCTTCAGATCCTTTCGCCGGCCTCTGGCTGCCCGATTGGTCGTGGTGGAACGATCATGAGAAAGCTTTGCTGGAGCAGATGGTGATAGCAATTGGCCAATGACAAACCGGCCCAGTCTAGTAGTTGGCACCGATTTGCTCTGGATAGACCACTAAGAGGCACGGATTCTCATATCACTCTTCGAGAAGAACCGCTAGCAACGATCGCCACTTAAATCACCTGAGCATTGTCTGGCTTCTGTGGGCTGCCGGAAACACCAATAGACACCTGGAAGCCACTACAGCTACACTGTTACTAGTCTGTGCGTTGGGACGCTAGCAAAGAACGGGCGGCAGTTCTCGCTTATTCGAAGAGTAGAGCAGGGAGGTTAGAGAGATGCGTATCGTGGTGATAATGCCGGTAGTGACGCGTGATTTGGGTCCTTCAGTGATCAGAGAACTCTCGGCTGTTGCAAAGGCAGATGACAACGTCCAGGTAACATTCATCGACAACGGGCCGCCTTCCATTGAATGCGAGTTCGACGAGGCTCTCGCCGTTCCCGACATGATCAATAAGGCAATCGAAGCGGAAAGAGAAGGGGCAGATGCCATCATTATCAACTGCATGCAGGATCCGGGCCTGAAGGCTTGCCGCGAGGCGGTGTCGATCCCTGTCGTGGCACCTTTGGAAACAGCCAGCCATTTCGCCGCCTCCCTTGGACGCAAGTTCTCGGTTATTACTACTCTCAGCGGTAGCGTACCCCCTATCCGCGATCGTTGCCTGATGTACGGATTTCGACACTCGCTCGCCTCTGTACGCGCGGTAGGCATTCCCGTGCTGGAACTGGAGAAGGACATGAGCACGGTGATCAGTGCACTTGTAAAACAAGGGCAGAGAGCGATAGAGGAGGATGGCGCGGACGTCATCGTTTTCGGGTGTACATGTATGGTAGGGGCAGCTCAAGCAGTGGAGGAGGGTTTACGAAAGAAGGGTTACGCGGTTCCCGTAGTTGACCCCTCTGTTCTGGCAGTTAGGGTTGCCGAGGTCTTGGCTGACATCGGTCTAAGTCACAGCAAGCGCGCCTATCCATATCCACCTCGGAAGGTCATTACCGGCTACGAAGGTTTCCGCACATCCTAGTAGGGCGCAGCCATGGGCAGTGGCTCCAAAGAGCGACAATTAAGGCCTTTCCAAGTAGCAGGGTGAGATTCGATTCCACGATCCGGGAACTCGGCAGTAACGACTTGTAGAGTTTGACCACGCACTGGAGGCCGAGAGGAGCGAAGCAATGGACCTAGCGTTGGGTACGGAACCGGCCAAACAGTACTATGCATTCGAGTTGATGGCAGCTGCCCAGAAACTGGTCCGAGACGTGATGCTTGCCAAGCAGTGCATGTACCGCTACTCATGCGGCATAATAATTGCGCTGAATGGACGGATACCGGGGATTGAGGAGTAACAAGCCAGTGGTAGTCGGTACGGCAAGAGTGCACCTGCATTTGCCCGAGGGCCATTCCCTAAAAGAGAAGCGGCACATTGTCAAATCATTGATCGCCAGGACAAAGAACCAGTTCAACGTCTCTATCGCCGAAGTGGGCGATCAAGACCTTTGGCAGTCCGCCGTTCTGGGTATCGCCTGTGTTAGCAATGACCCCCGGCACGCGGATGAAATGGTTTCCGGCGTCGTCCGTTTCCTGCAAAACCAGCCGGGAGAGTTCGAGATGACCGGCTACGAAACCGAGATCGTGCACGTCTTCTAGAGCGGTGCTACTGCCGGGAAAGAGGGCAATGAGATCGACAGGCCCAGCAGCGGCATGTCATGTCGCCGAGAGTTGAGCCCGCCAAGCAGACGCACGTCTAAAAATGGCGAAAGGGCCGGCCAGGCGGACTAGTGGTGAGGAAGGGGAGCGAAGTGATCCTTCCGGGGAAGGACTAGTCCATGTTGTTGAACCACCGGGTACTAGATTCTTCGGGCCCGCCTTTCACCGATTCTATTCTTAAGGCAGGCATAGCGGGCCTTAAGAATGACAATCTGCCTTCCCCCCCCCGCCTGCTAGCAGCCAGCCAAACACGGGCCAATCCTTCCAGGAGATGACGGACTATAGGCGGCTGTGCCCTCGCGGACCTATCAGTGCAGTTTCGCAGCTGACTGCTGCTCTTCCGGGGGGGGAGCACAGCCGGATCCCTGCGGCCGCTCGGTCCGCCGGATCACGTGCGCCGCACTAGCCTTGAAGGAGGCCCGGACCGGAGTCCCGGGCGCCAGTTCCATATCGAGACGAGACTGCTTGGTTATCAGCGAGACCAAGGGGAAGCCACAGTCCACCACCACCTTGTATTGAGAGCCGGCAGTGCTCAGCTTGGTGATCACGCCGGGCAAGTTGTTCCTCATGCTGGAGGAGGGCGGAGGCCCCTCACGCAAGGATAACACGACGTCCTCCGGCCGCAGCAATACCATCACTTGATCTCCCGGCCGGTAATCGCCCACCACCTGAACGTCCACACCGGAAGTGCGTACCACACTGAGACCCTCGAATTGGCTCTCCACCACGCCGGGAACCATCGTTTCCACTCCCACAAAGCTGGCCACTTCCTCATTTGCCGGAGTATTGAAGACCTCATCCGGCGTGCCGATCTGGCAGATGTTGCCTCCAATGAGGACTGCAATCCGCTCACCGAGCGCCAACGCTTCATTGCGATCGTGTGTCACAAATACTGCCGTAATGCTGGATTCCCGCAGGATCCGCTCGAGATCCTCGAGTAACTCGGCTCGCGTTGGTGCGTCTAGGGAGGCCAAAGGCTCATCCAGAAGCAGCACATCTGGCTCAATGGCGAGAGCGCGAGCCAAGGAGACCCGCTGTGCTTCACCACCGGACAATGTGCGCGCTTGCCGGTCGCGCAGGAGATGTACGCCAAGCCGTTCCATCCACTTGTTAGCTCGAGCGACCGCCTCGTCCCGGCTCATCCGGCGGAATTTCAAACCCATCGCAACGTTCTTTTGGACTGTAGTATCGGCAAGGAGGGGTGTTTGAAATACGACGGCAACGCGACGGCGCAGGTCAAGAGGCGCACCGGAGTCGGGAACAGTCTGCCCGTCGAAGGTGATGGTTCCTCTCGCCGGATGCAGCAACAGGGCCATCGCGAGGAGGAGGGTGCTCTTGCCCGAGCCGTTTGGCCCGATGACTGCCAAAGTCTCGCTCTTTCGGAGATCCAGCCGGTCGACCGTCAAGACGGCTTTCTTCCCCCGAACCACCACGACGTTCTCAAGGGTTATCATGGCACCATTCATTGGGGCTTCCGCCTCTGCTGGATTAGAGTCAGCGCCACGTTGACAGCGTACACGAGGATCAGCAGTATCACGCCAAGGGCCATGGCAGCGGCGAAGTCGCCCTTGCTGGTTTCCAACACCATGGCGGTAGTCAGAACCCGTGTCTGACCCAAGATGTTGCCTCCCACCATTGTCGCTGCTCCCACTTCGGAGATGACCGCACCAAACCCCGCCATCACAGCGGCTAGAAGCGGCAGCCTGGCTTCCCTCAGCAACTGCAACATGCTCTGAACGCTTGAAGCCCCGAGCCCCAATACCTGTAGCCGGAATTTTGGGTCTATCTGCTGGATTGCCGCTATAGTAAGCCCCGCAACCACAGGTGAGGCAATGACTGCCTGGGCAATTATCATGGCAGTTGGGGTGTAGATAATATGGAGAAGTCCGAATGGGCCGCTGCGCCAAAGAAAGATCGAGACTATCAAGCCCACAACCACCGGAGGGAGCCCCATACCGGCATTAACCAGGCTTACCAGAGCGCGCCGGCCGGGGAAAGAGTAGAGCGCGAGCCATACTCCTACCGGTACGCCGAGGAACAGGCTAATCAGCGTCCCGGACAGAGAAATCTGCAGGGAGAGCAGAGTAATCCCCATGATTTGGGGATCGCCACTGAATATGAGTGCAAGAGCCTGCTTGAGACCTTCCCAGATAAGCTGCAACTAGAGAATCCTATCTCCAAAGTGATAGTCGACAACCAGCATAGAGTATTAGTCCATGCAAATGAAGTCAAGTGATCCCTCTATGCCGGGCCTCTTTTCACCAAAAAGGGCACTCCGGCCTGCGCGGCCGGAGTGCCGATACCGATGGATAAGAGAATACTATTTGATTTCGTCGTAGCTCTTGCCGGCATCAGCAAAGAAGAGGGGCTCGCCGTACTTGTCCTTGCCGTAGTCGGCGATCAGCTTCTGGGCATCCGGGCCGGTCAAGTAGTCGGCCCATGCTACGGCTCCAGCGTTATTGATATCCGCATTCTTGTTCGGGTTGACGATTATGACGCTGTAGACATTCAGGAAGTCGGGATCATTCTCCAGCAGGATCACCGAATCAAGGTTTGCCTTGTTGGCCAGGTACGTAGCCTTATCCGTCAGGGTATATCCGCCCTTTTCGGAAGCTACTTTGAGGGTAGCGCCCATTCCCTGGCCGGTCTGCTGGTACCATGCTCCGCTCGGACTCTCCATCCCGGCCTTCTTCCAAATGCTCAGTTCTTTCGTGTTAGTACCGGATTTGTCTCCTCGGGAGACGAAGATTGACTGGGTATCGGAAATGGCCTTGAAGGCGTCCACCGCCGACTTGGTATTCTTTACACCGGCCGGGTCGGAAGCCGGACCGACAAGAATGAAGTAGTTGTGAGCCACAAGACGCCGGTCGACACCATCGCCGTTGCTCATGAACGCTTCCTCTTGGCTTGGAGCATGCACAAAGAGCACATCGGCGTCCCCTTGTGCTCCTAGCTGCAGGGCCTGGCCGGTTCCGACGGCGACAGGTTTCAGCGTGTAGCCCGTCTTGGCCTCAAAATCGGGCTGCAGAACGTCGAGCAGGCCGCTGTCCTGCAGGCTGGTGGTAGTCGCTAGAATGACATCCTTGCTTCCGGTCCTCGCCGGCGCCTGGGCCGCGGTAGCGCTCGCCGCAGCCGTGGCTGAAGCCGTAGCGGTCTCCGTTGCCGTTGCAGTCTCCGTCGGGGCAGCGGTGGCTGTCGCCGTTTCCGTAGGGGCAGAGGTGGCTGTCTCAGTGGGAGTCGCAGTCTCTGTTGCCGCCGGGGTCGTTGCCGCTGCCGTTGCTGTCTCGGTAGCAGTCGGGGTCGCCGACGAGCCACAACCTGCAAGGGTCATGGCAAGAATGGTCACTAGCAGGAATAGAATAGGCAGGATGCTGAATCGTTTAGTGAACACTTTGGACCTCTCCTTTACATTGAATCTTGGGACACCGGAAACACACCAGGGGCCGCTATGCGACAGCTAACATAACGATGCCCACAAAAAAACGAAGCAGCTCAAGGCTGCTTCGTTCCTTGCGCTACTTGCCGATCATGACCTCAGTGGCTTTGATAACGACCTTCACATTGTCACCCTGTTTCAGTCCCAGTCGTTCTACCGAACTCCTGGTAATCGCCGCGACCACCTCTTGGCCGCTCACATCCACGACCACTTCCGCCATCACGGTGCCAACCTTCACCTGCTTGACTGTGCCGGACAACTGGTTACGCGCACTGAGTTCCATCTACCTCACCTCCCAATTGTAGATAATCCCTACACGGTACGGCGGATGAGACCCTTTATTCTGCGCTGTGTGCACATTAGCACAACGCCTTCCCGATGTCAATATGCTACTCTGTAGGGCTGCCGAAATTGGACCGGAACACCCGGTTCATGGCCTCATCCACGTCCTGCCGGAACCGACGATAGCGCGCTAGCAAGTCCCGTGCCACATCGGTTAGTTCGGCTCCTCCGCCATCCTCTCCACCGGCATGCTTGTGAAGCAGACTAGTGCCAAGCCGTTCTTCGGCCTCCTTTATCCTTCCCCAGGCCTCCCGGTACGACATGTGCAAGCTGGCGCTGGCGCGGTTGATGGACCCCTCGCGGTCCACGGCCTCCAGCAGCTCCTCCAAGCCGTCGCCGAACACTGCCTTGCCGTCTTTTTCCAGCCAGACCTTATATTTGAGCTCCATCTTGCTCTCTCCAATTCAGTCCAACAAATCCGGGCCTTGGGGGCCTCCTATAGGTGCCTACAACAATAATACCACGGGCACGCAGTCCTTGTAGTGGCCGGCCGCCGTGCCGGCCATGGAGGGCAGCCCGTACATGTAGTGGCCGGCCGCCGTGCCGGCCATAGAGGGCAGCCCGTACATGTAGTGGCCGGCCGCCGTGCCGGCCTTCATGATGGCGGACAGGGAATCCGATGAGCCGTGTCGCTGATTGTCGGGCGAGCTTGGATCGCCCTTGACAAGGCTATGCCAAACCGTATAATGCGTAAAGCGCGCCATCGGTTCACATTGGCAACTACTTGTTAAGACGGGGCGCTTCAGATCAGAAACCCGGCTGCCGGGATTGGGAAGGTGCAGGTATTTATTCGATGGAACTGCGGAAGAAACATTTTCTCGATATCGTCGACTACACCCCCGAGGAGATCGACAGGCTCCTAGTAGTGGGACAGAAGTTGAAGGAAGACCGGTTGCGCGCTTTTGGCGCCTTGTCAGGTAAGACGCTCGGTCTCCTTTTCGAGAAGCCTTCCCTGCGTACCCGTGTGTCTTTCGATGTGGGAATGCAAGAGCTGGGCGGGCACGCCATATACCTTTCTCCCCAAGAGATTGGGCTCGGAACAAGAGAGAGCGTACCCGATGTTGCGCGGGTGATCAGCCGCTTCGCCGATGCGGTGGTAATCAGGACCTTCGCCCAAGAGACCGTCGAGCAGTTTGCCAAATGGGCTAGTATCTGTACGATAAACGGGCTCACCGACGCCAGCCATCCTTGCCAAGCTCTTGCCGACATTCTGACCATCACGCAGAAGTTCGGCCATCTTCAAGGTATCAATATCGCCTATATCGGCGATGGCAACAACGTGATTCACTCGCTGATGCTGGCGGCGGCCAAGATGGGAGCCAACGTGGCTGTCGCCGGACCGAAGGGATACGAGCCCGATCCGCAGGTCGTGGCAAGGGCCGGTCAGGACGCCGCGCAAAGCGGGTCGCGGATTTCGATTACTACGGATCCGCTCGAGGCAGTTGATGGAGCGGATGTGATTTACACCGACGTCTGGACGAGCATGGGCCAGGAAGCAGAGTACGAGAAGCGCTTGGCAACTTTCCAGGGATACCAGGTCACACAGGAACTCGTGGCGCACGCCAAACCATCTGCCATAGTCATGCATGATCTGCCAGCGCACCGGGGTGAAGAGATAGCCGACGACGTCATTGACGGAGAACAATCGGCCGTATTCGACCAGGCGGAAAACAGACTACACGCCCAAAAGTCAGTCTTATTAATGCTAATGGCCCCCACAGTATTTGAGACACTGTGAGGCAAGCGGAAGCACACGGAGGCACCAATGGAGCAGAGGACGATCCTCCCCGATTGCTGCGAGGACTGGATCCTGACTTATGGCAAATGCTACGAGGAGGGTGAAGAGTTCCGCTGCTTGGAGTGTGGCACTCAATGGGTGAAGACCGGAGAGGGCAACTACCGGCGCGGGAGCGACAAGCGGGCGTTCGTGGAGCGCAGCCGCACTAGAGGTGGGGAAGAGTATCCCTATCTGGCCCCCCAGGAAGGACCTGAGCCGGTCACACAGCGCTGCTGCGCACGTATTATTCTCCGGCATGGTCAGGACACCAAGGTAGAACACTTTGTCTGCCCCATTTGTCGGACAGAGTGGCGGAGAGAGATGGTGGCACGTGGCGGGGTAAATGTCCCATGCTTCACCCGTCCTGATTTGGCCGAGCCCCTGACTATTCAACAAGGCAAGCCCAGGCCATTCCTGGTGCCGGTTTCCCGGCATTCTCCGCCGCACGAGTAGCGAGCCTTCAACTACGTATGGGAAAGCGATAGCACGAATATTCAATAGACCCGCTGGAATCTAGTCATCATCTTCAAGGAGAGCGGTAAATGAAAAGGCAAACCCTTTGGTCTTGGCTCCGCTACTTCGCGCCCTTCTTCTGTGTTATCACCCTACTCGTATCCGCCATTCCCATAGCCTGGGGAGAAGACGATGGAACAATTATGGCTCATGAACCGGACCGTGGTGAGCTGAGCGTCGACAAGACGGTCCGGCCCAGCACCTTTGAGCCTGGCGCCAAGGTAGTCTTTGATATAAAGGTCCAGAGTAATGGCCTCAAGACGGCGGAGAGTATTCTATTGATGGACGTGCTGGATCCATCGCTGGTCGTCGACAATGTCTGGGTTTCTCACGGCCGTCTACAGAACAGCCCGGCCAACCCTCCCAATAGCGTCTATGCCTATCTCGGCGACCTTCTCCCCAAGCATGACGCCACAGTGACGATCACCACCCACATCAGCAAGCAAGTGGCTCCGGGGACGGTGATCTGGAACGAAGCAAGAGTGCAATGGGATATCGGCGAACGTACTCCGATGAGCAAGCTCTCCAAGCCGGTGACTATCACCGTCGCAGCGCCGGCGGCCCCTCCAGCCACGGCACAGCCGGATGTGTTGGCAGCGCCGGAGCTCTCACCGTTAGACCCGCGTCCCGCCCTCGAGAATACAGCAGACCGCTGGTACTTCGCGGAGACCGGTCACACGCTAGCCTATGGTTTCCTCGCTTACTGGCAACGCCACAATGGGCTGCAACTGTTTGGGTATCCTATCTCTGAAGAAATGATGGAGAACGGGAGGACGGTACAATACTTTGAGCGTGCAAAGCTGGAGTATTGGCCGGAGAACAAGCCGCCCTACAACGTTCTCGTCAGCGACCTGGGGCGGCAGTTGTACCCCGCCGATCCACCCGTCCCGGCCGGCCCGAGCACCTACGGACACCGCTACTTTGCCGAGACCGGCCATTGGGTTCACGGCCTCTTTCTGGACTACTGGCAGGCAAACGGCGGGCTGATGATGTTCGGTTACCCGATAACAGAACAGTATGATCAGGATGGAGTGCTCATCCAGGTCTTCGAGCGCGCCAGGATGGAATACCATCCCGAGAATCAGGGTACGCCATACGTAGTACAGCTTGGTTTGCTGGGCGAGGAATACCTGCGCTCTACAGGCCGGATCCAGTAACGAGCGGGCCTAAGAATCACTAGTACCATTTCGCGCCGGCCCGCCTTAGGTGGGCCGCAATGCCCCCCTGACAAGGGGGTAGGGGGGGTTACGTCCTTGAGAAGCGATAAATCTGGAAATTGCCGCCCTGACAGCCCCTACAGAGACCCAATCACCCGCCCCCTGCGGATGCACTAGATGCCCTACACCCGCACCGGCGCTGACTTGGCGATGGTGCGGAATAGAGCCAGGTAGTCACGCAGGTTGCGGGTGCTCAGGAAGTGCTTCCGCACATATTCGCGGCCGGCCCGTCCCATTCTGTCGGCGACTTTGGGGTTGCGCATAAGGTAAAGCACCCTATCGGCGCATTCCGGAACGGTGTTCACCAGGTATCCAGTCTTCCCATAGATGATCTGAAGTGGGATGCCCCCCACATTGCCGGCTACTACCGGTCTTCCCTTCCACAGAGCCTCGGAAACAACGAGGCCGAACCCCTCGCGGACCGATTTCTGGATCACCACGGCCGCCTCGCGCTGAAAGGCATTAACTTCCACATTGCCGACACCGTTGATGTTTGACAATAAGTGGATGTCGAAGTCCTCGCCGGCGCGGCGGGCCGTGCGCTCGTAGTATGACCATCCCTCAGGGTCATCGGAAGCCATGGAAGCTATCATGGCCAATTGCACTTCCGGTATCTGCTGCTTGACCAGCCGGTACACGTCTATTACTCCCAACGGGTCTTTCCATGGATCAAATCGCGATACCTGGCAGATGAATGGGCGCCCGGTATCGATTCCGTAGCGTTCAAGAATTCTCTTAGCCACTCCCTCAGGCAGGTCGGCGTTCTTAGGGCTGAGCGGATCGATGGAAGGGGGCACGATGGCGATATGCGGCACGTGCAGTTCTTCCTTCACATATTCCTCGAGGGTGAATATCGCCGCATCGTATTGCTCGATATACGGGCGCAAGAAGTCCCAGAGGTCCGGCTGGGCATCGGTAAGATCAATATGGCATCGCCAGGTCCACTTTCCCGCCGGTCGATGCCCTAGACGCTCGGTGATCTTGGCGAGAATCCCGGCCGGCTGGGGATCATGGATGACGACAAAATCCCAGTCCTCGTCGAATAGATCGGCGTTCAAGGTGTTGTACCGCAGCCATATGTCATGCATTTCCGGTGTCCATTGGATATACATGCCTTGAAGGCTGTTGTGCATGGCCTTGGTCACCTGGAAGAATTCATCCGCACCCGTGATGACCTGCCAGTGAGCCTGCAATCCCACATCATTCATCAGCGGTACCAGAGTAGCCAGTATCTCCGCCACACCGCCTCCGAAGGCGGTGGCATTCAGGTGCAGCACTCTAGCCCCACGTAGATCCCTTGCCAGATCGAGGATCTCCTCGAGCGCCTCGTCGCCGATGATCGCCCGGTATTCTTCTATCGATTTTGGAGCGGTGGGAACCGGTCCAAGCATGTATGCGCCTCCTGGAGCCCTAGATGAGAGATGGCAATTCTCTCTTAATCAGCCATTATCTACAAAAGCTCGGAAAATAGCTTCAAGCAATTCTTCAAGTATCTGGTGATTAGGAAACAGTTGCGAACGCGCTCGCGGCCGGCTTGCCCCATTGCGTCAGCCCTGTCCTTGTTCTTCAGAAGGAAAAGGACCTTGTCGGCGGTCTCCTGAGGGCTGTGAACAAGAAAGCCCGTTTCCCCATCGACGATTTGGGCGGCGATCCCGCCAACCTCATCTCCCACTACCGGGCGGCCCTTCCATTGCCCCTCTGACACCCCCAGACCGAACCCTTCACGGCGCGACTTCTGGGCGATGACTTCGGAGGCGCGCTGCAGGGCGTTTATTTCGAGGTTGCCCACCCCGGCTAGGCTGGAAAGCAAACGCACATTGGGGTCTTCTCCGGCAAGCTGGGCGGCCTGTTTGTAATATGTCCATCCCTGTAGCATCTCCGAGGTCATCGACGCAATTAGAGCGAGCTGGAGGTCCTCCACATCTTGCTTCGCAATCTTGTATGCTTCAATAAGCCCGGCGGGGTCTCGCCAGAAGTCAAAGCTGCATACTTGAGTGATGAGCGGGTGGTCGGCTACCACACCATGGCGGTGAAGAGTCTCGGTAATGGCTTCCTGTGACAGGCTCATGTTCTTGGTGCTGATCGGATCGATGCCCGGCGGGAACACGGCTACCTTCGGCGTGCGCAAGTCCAGCTTCGCGTATCTATCCACACTAAAGATGGCGGCATCGTACATGTCCACGAAGGGCCGCAGGAAGTTCCAGACCTCGAAATGCGGCTCGGTGAGGTCGATATGGCATTGCCAAATCCACTTGCCCCGGCGCCTTGCCGGATCCACATCGACGACCATAGCCGGCAGAGCTGCTGGCTGCACATCGTGTATGACCACGAAGTCGTATTGCTCGTCAAACAGCTCCGCGTTCAGACGGTTGTACCGGAGGTAGACATCGGCCAAGTCGTTGGACCAGGTGACCAGTGCTCCCTGAAGGGCGTTTCGCATCGCATCGGTGGCTTTGAAGAACTCTCCCGTGCCGCGAATCATCTGCCAATCGGCGGCTAGCCCCACGTCCTTCATCAGTGGAACCAGCCCTCCCAGCACCTCGGCTACCCCGCCGCCAAAGGCCACCGCACTCAAGTGCAGGACCCTAAGACCCTTGAGTGGCTCCGCCAGGGTCCTTATCTCGGCAATCTCCTCCTCGCCAGCGCTGGCCAAATAGGTATCCAGGCACCGGGGAACTGTTGGTATCGATCCGTACATCTCTCTTCCTCCTACTCTGCCTAGATGACTACCTCATACACAGCAAAACGCCCCACGGAATGTATATGTTACGTTAACTGCCGACTTGAAGCAAGGGGAGGGAGGAATAGGTAGGTTCGAATTACGGCCGGTTACTATTTATCGCCGGTAATGGCACCAACCAGGTAGGGTAGGCCTTCAGCCTACATCCCCCTTTAGGGGTTAGGGGTGATGCGGAACGTGGCTTTGTCATTCCGAAAGACCTGCCCAGCCGGAGGGGCAAGGGGCAGAGGGCGCAAGGAAACGAGCCATCCGGTAGGTACTTCCATGCCCCCCAAGCTCTCGCCCGCTTGACCCTTAGACACGCTTTTCGAAGAAGGGCCAAATTCACACCACAAGAGAGTAAAAGACCCTATTGACAAGCGTGTTACGATAGCCTTGGTTTGTGCGGAGACCATAATCCTCGCTGATCGTTACCTATCTTCGGGCTATGGGACAAGTGAATACCTAGTCGTTACATGCTGGTAACACATTGAAGCGATTCGGCTACGAGTACAATAAGCGCAACCTGATGAAGAAGGTTACCGACTGGGCCTCCCGTGTCACCAACTACACCTACGACGATGCCGGCCAGCTAGCCACTGCCAGCTACCCGAACAGCACCTCCATCGCCTATACCTACGACAACAACGGCCAGATAAAGGACATCAAGTACAAGGATAGCGGGGGTAGCACCACCCACGACATCGCCTACAAGCGGGACAACCTGGAGAACCCCACTATCATCACCGACACCATCGGCAGCACTACCACGGTAAAGAACTTCACCTACGACGACCTCTCCCAGCTGACCGATGCCGTCTACGACGCCAACAACTCTGAGGCTTTCCAGTATGATGCGGTAGGCAACCGGACGGTGCTGACAGCCACCGTGGATGGCACCGCCACTACTACCAACTATAGCTATGATGAGGACAACCGGATGACGGCAGCGGGGACAATCACCTACACTTGGGATAACAATGGGGATATGCTCTCGAAGACAGACGGGATAACGACCACCGAATACACCTATGACTACGAAAAGAGGCTCACCCAGATAGCAGATGGTACCAACACTTGTCAGTATACTTACAACGGGGATGGCCTAAGGACCA
>JAMCWQ010000081.1:0-3016 GCA_023480825.1 Chloroflexota bacterium
GACATGCCGGGGGCGATGAGGTTCTTCGGCCCGTCTATACCGCAGGTGCGCTCGGTGTCACAGGCCGTCTGGACGGTCTTGCTTCTCGGCCTTGGGCTAGCGGCTTATCTTGGCGTGGCCTATGTTTTGCGCTCTGATGAGCTGCAGATTGTGGGCTCTGTAATGGGAAAAGCTCGCCATCGGGTTTTGCGCAGGGCCTCCAAGTAGGGTATACTTGTACGGATATACTATTCGGATTACAAGGAATCGCAGTGCTGAATATTCAGCAAAGCATAAGAAATTTCTGCATAATCGCCCATATCGATCACGGTAAGTCCACTCTAGCGGACCGTCTCCTCGAACAGACCGGTACGCTGAGCCAGCGCGAGATGGTGGACCAGGTCCTGGACAGCATGGACCTGGAGCGGGAGAGGGGCATTACCATCAAGGCCCGGGCCGTCAAAATGGCCTACCAGGCGGATGACGGCGACGAGTACGAGCTTAACCTTATCGATACTCCGGGCCACGTGGATTTTGCCTACGAGGTCAGTCGCAGCCTGGCCGCCTGCGAGGGAGCGGTGTTGGTGGTCGACGCTACGCAGGGCATCGAGGCGCAGACCCTGGCCAACGTCTACCTGGCTCTGGAGCATGATCTCGCCATCGTGCCGGTTGTGAACAAGATCGACTTGCCAAGCGCTATGCCCGAGCACGTGGCCGAAGAAATCGAGCGCGTGATCGGGATACCCCGCGAAGAAGTGATCATGGCCTCCGCCAAGGAGGGCATCGGTACCCACGAGGTGCTCGAGGCAATCGTGCATCGCATACCACCTCCGTCCGGCAGCGTGCGGCAGCCCTTGCGCGCCCTGATCTTCGATTCCCACTACGACTCATATAAAGGAGTCGTGGCATACGTTCGCGTGATGGATGGGGCAGTAGAGACGGGTCGTCCACTACTGGTCATGGCTACCGGCAAGCGGGCCGAAGCCCTGGAAATGGGCGTGTTCCGGCCCCAGATGAGCCCGGTTAGGCAGCTGCTGACCGGAGAAGTCGGCTACATCGCCACCGGACTAAAGGTGGTGAAGGATTGCCAGGTGGGCGACACCATAACCACTGCCGATGATCCTGCCCAGAAGGCGCTTCCCGGATATCGTCCGGTGAAGCCCATGGTGTTCGCCGGTCTCTACCCGGTAAACAGCGAGGATTACGAGCTACTGCGGGATGCCCTGGAGCGGTTGAAGCTGAATGACGCCTCTCTAGTTTACGATCCGGAGACCTCAGCCGCCCTTGGTTTCGGTTTTCGCTGTGGCTTTTTGGGCTTGCTGCACATGGAGATCGTTCATGAGCGGCTGGAGAGGGAGTACAAGCTGGAGCTGCTTACTACTGCTCCTAGCGTGGAATACAGCGTGCTGAAAAGGAACGGCGAAGTCCTGATGGTGGACAACCCGTCGGAGATGCCTCCGGCCGGCGAGATCGACGAGATCGAGGAGCCATGGATGCAAATCAGCGTGGTGACACCGTCTCGCTATATTGGCCAGGTAATGGAGCTGGTTTCCGGGAAGCGTGGTGAGTTCACGAAGATGGAGTACCTGGACGAAGACCGAGTGCTCCTTTCCTACGAAGTGCCGCTCTCGGAGATCATTGTGGAGTTCTATGATCAGTTGAAGTCGCGGACACAAGGCTACGCCTCTCTGGATTACAGCTTCTCCGACTACCGGCCATCGGATCTCGTGAAGCTGGAGATACTAGTCAATTCCCAGCCGGTGGACGCTCTTTCTCTGATCGTGCACAAGGACCGGGCATATGCCAGCGGCCGCGCCCTCGTAGACAAGCTGCGGCACCTGATCCCGCGCCAGCTATTCGACGTTCCCATTCAGTCGGCCGTCGGGAGCAAGATCATCGCCCGTGAGACGATCCGGGCGATGCGGAAGAACGTGCTAGCCAAGTGCTATGGTGGAGACGTAACCCGCAAGCGGAAACTCTTGGAGAAGCAGAAGGAAGGAAAAGCACGGATGAAGGTGGTGGGAAGCGTGGAGATCCCCCAGGAAGCCTTCATGGCCGTGCTCAGCTTGAGCCAGACCGGACAGAGTTAGGAGTCTCATGGCAGCGAAGATAACTGTAATAGGGCTGGGGCCTGGCGATCCCCGGAAACTGACTCTGGAGGCCGCAGAGGCGCTCCAGAAAGCCGGCAAGGTCTACGTTCGCACCGTCCATCACCCCACCGTTTCACAGCTGCCAGAAGGGCTGCAGGTCGAGTCGTTCGACAGCGTTTACGATCAGGCTGAGAGCTTCGACCAGACTTATGCCTCTATCGCCTCCCGTCTCATCGCTTTGGCTTTGCAGGGGCAGGATGAGGTGTTCTACGCCGTTCCCGGAGACCCTATGGTCGGCGAAGCGTCGGTTCGCTTGCTGTTGGAGCAAGCGGCGAGCGCTGGGGTGGAGGTCCGCATCATTTCGGGCATGAGTTTCGTGGAGCCGGTCCTGCGGGCGCTCGGCGTGGACCCCTTGAATGAAGGCCTTCAACTCGTAGATGGCTTGGCTTTTGAGGTGGAAGAATCGAATGACAGCGGCGACCCGCGCTTGCTGATGCGCTTGTACCCGCCCCTGCAGCCGACTGTCCCGGCCCTAATTTCCCAGATCTACAACCAGCGCGTGGCCTCGGCCGCGAAGCTGGCGCTGCTCGAAATCTATCTCGCGGAGCACGAGGTGGCAATCGTGAGGAATGCCGGCCTCGACAGCCAAACGGTCACGCGGTTACCCCTGTATGAGATCGACCGCGCCGGGAACGGAATCGATCATCTCACCGTGCTGTATGTCCCTAGTGTAAATCTGGACGAGATGCTAACATCATTCCGGGCTCTGGAATGGATCATAGCGCGCCTCAGAGGCCCCGGCGGATGCCCATGGGACCAGGAACAGACACACCAGTCGCTCAAGCCGCACCTGATCGAGGAGACCTACGAGGTGGTGGAGGCTCTGGACAGCGGGGAGCCGGCAAAGCTTTCCGAAGAGTTGGGGGATCTCCTACTGCAGGTGGTTC
>JAMCWQ010000081.1:3026-3312 GCA_023480825.1 Chloroflexota bacterium
TGGTTCTGCATGCAGAACTAGGGCGGGAGAGCGGGGATTTCGATATGGGCGACGTGATCCAGGGCATTTCCGAGAAGCTGATCAGGCGCCATCCTCACGTTTTTGGCGATATCAGCGTCTCCGGCAGCAAAGAGGTTCTGCGCAACTGGGAGGAAATCAAGCAGAAGGAGCGCGAGAAATCCCGGGCGGAGGCGGGCGCGGAGGGCGAGCCGGTGAAATCCCTATTGAGCGGGGTGCCGCGGGCCATGCCTGCTCTGGCGTATGCGGAGGAGATAGATTTCGAGCA
>JAMCWQ010000067.1 GCA_023480825.1 Chloroflexota bacterium
TTCAGGACCATACTTTCCGTCTTCACCTTCAAGCTGCAAAAGGGAGTGACTTTCCACGACGGGGAACCATACAATGCCGGGGCCCAAAAGTTTGCCTATGAGCGAATGATGGCCATGAATGAAGGCCCCGCTTACATGCTGAACGACTATGTGGAGACGATCGAGGCTCCTGACGAGCTAACCCTCAAGCTAACCCTCAAGAAGCCCGTTGCCACTTACATGCAGTACCTGGCCGGCTTCTGGGGTCCCTCGGCTGCTCTTAGTCCCAAAGCAGTAAAGGATCATGCCACTGACCAAGATAAATGGGCCAAGGATTGGTTCAACAGCAATGCGGTAGGCACCGGACCATACAAGCTGGATGAGTACGTTCCCAAGGTGCAGTATGTGATATCGAAGTATGAGGACTACTGGCGAGGATGGGATGGGCAGCACTTCGACAAGGTGATCCACCGCATTATCCCCGAGATTCCCACCGAGCGTCTGCTGCTGGAAAAGGGCGATATCGACGTCATGATAGAGTCTATCCCCGCCACAGACTATAAGGCATTGGAGGGGAAACCGGGCATCGAGCTGGTGAAGACGGAAAGTATGGTCCTGAACGTTATTCAACTGAACAACCAGAAGGCGCCAACATCGGATATCAACATCCGCAAGGGCCTGGTGTACGCCTTCGACTATGACGCGGTGATAAACAATATCTATGGAGGCTTGGCGATTCGTAACGGTACGACCTACCCCAAGGGCTACGAGGGGTACCGGTCCGACATCGAGCTCCCGAAGAAGGACCTCGAGAAAGCAAAGAAGTACTTTGCCGATGCAGGTTCTTCCAGTGGTCTCGAGCTGGAAATGTTCTACTTGGAGGGACTGGAAATCGACCGCCGGATTGGCGAGATGTTCCAGGCCGATCTTTCCACGATTGGGGTCAAGCTATCACTCCGGCCGATAGCCCAAGCTGCGCTGTTCGAGATGCAGGCGAAACCGGATACCGGCGCCCAGATGGTAATCTTCCCTTGGGCCCCTGACAACCGCGATGGCTACTCAATCGCCAATATCCTTTGGAACTCTAAGGGTGGGGTTAACTGGTGCTTCTATAACAAGCCTGAAATGGACGACCTTTTGAGCAAGGTCCAGGGAGAAGCTGACAAGGCCAAGCGAACCCAGTTGTATGAGCAAATCGACAAGATGGTACGGGATGACGCCGCCTGGATCATGGTCGCGCAAGAGGTGCACGGAACCGCCTGGCATGACTATATCAAAGGCGCCCGGCCGGACCCGCTGTGGTATTGGGGCGTGAGGCCGTACGACGTCTACCGGGGATAAACGAATAGCCTTTCTGCTGTAACCTATTCTGCCCCTTGCCGGCCGGCAAGGGGCAGGCTCGTTCTTGAGCGGGTGGACCTCGCTCCGCGTTTGTCCTATTCTAGTACCACGTCCGTGGGGACATCCTCTCGCCGAAGGATCCGCGGACGGCGGGCGGTTCACGAACTGCCCCTACACCTGTCAGATTCCTTGCCCGCCTGGCAGCCGGCAGTCTCGATAATGCTGTTTAAGAATTTAAGCGGGTACTTTGTAGGTGCGAATTTATTCGCATTGGATGGCGTCAGCCGGCCCATCTATAACACCGAACAGAGATGGCCGGCCTGGCGGCCGGCGTCCCGACAAGTCGGGAGCTACAGGGCCTCCCTTGCCCCCGTCTACTGTCTACTGCCAACTGGCTACTCACGACCAGTTGACGTTACTGGTATATTGTTGTGCGGAACTCCTGTCTGATGTCCACAGCGGAAAGGCGAGGCAGATTGAAGACTCCAGCGTTTATTCTAGGATTGGCCATGATAGCCGCGCTAGCCCTGAGCGGCTGCGGACAGAGCCAGACGCCAACCACAACCCCTACTGAGACACCTACGGTGATGACTACGGAAACGCCCCCCTCAGCGCAGACGGCAACGCCAACGGCCACGCATACCGCTGTTCCGGCCGTTACACTCACACCAACCCCAACGCCGACACCAACACCCACTCCCACCCCGACTCCGACACCGACTCTAACTGCTACCGCGGCCACCCCCGAGCCGGTGGGGGACTGGATCGGGCTAATAACCAGCGGCTCCTCCGGTGGCCAAGACATAACCTACTTCAATCCGTTGCAGAGGCCTGGCGAGCGGTACTCGCTCACGTCCTACCAGACAATGATTGCCCAGGAGCTTTTAGCAAGGAGCAACAGCGGCGAGATCGTGCACATCTGGGGCTCACTTTTGAAAGACGGCGCAGATGGACTAAGCGGCAGTATAGAAGTCAGCCGGACGCAGGGCCAGCAAGACGCTGAGCCGGTTGAGGATTGGGCAGGCACCATCATCGCGTACCCACCGGGAGCCGAGCTGGACGATTACTTCCAAGTGCTGGACATGGATGGTGGCCGTTTCGGCATAAGCTCGCTTGACCCGGCAATCAACGATCAATTGATCAACGAGAGGGGATCAGGCCACATCGTGCATGTATGGGGCACGCTCTACCATGATGTCCCCGACGCCTATGGAATGAACATAGAGGTAACAAGCCTGATCGTGGAAGGGGCCGAAGCCTCGCCCACCGCAGAGACGCCGTAGAGCGGTCTTCATTTTGACTACATTTGAAGGGGCAGGCTTTCGCCTGCCCCCTTATCTGATCACCGGTGCTAGCTGGCTGATGCTACCCGGTGCTGCTTAGAGGTTGCCGGCCTTCCCGGCTGGCTCCAGTCATCTTTTCGCCTGCGATAAACGAGTTCACTATCTCGCCCGGCTTGGCCTTCACTCAGTCTGAACCGCGCCACCACTTCCTGTAGCTGTTGCGCCATCTGGGCCAGTTCCTGAGATGAGGCCACCACCTCTTCCACTTGGGCGCTCATCTCCTCTGTGCCGGCACTCACTTCCTCGGCGGCTGCGCTGTTCTCCTCGGATATCGCCGCTATCTGCTCTATCGCCCGGCTCACCTGATCGGACCCCGCCGCCATCTCTTCGGTGGCTGCAGTATTCTGTTCCACTATTCTCGCCACCTCATCCATGGCCTTCACCACTTCGCCGCTGGCGGCATTCATCTCTTGGGCGGCTGCCGCTATCTGCTCCACTTGATTGCGGGTCAACTCCACCGCCGTCAGTATCGATTGAAGAGCCCGGCCGGCATCCTCCGCCAGCCCTACTCCGCTCTCCACCTCACCTGCTCCCTGCTCCATGGCCTTGACCGCTTCCATGGTTCCACTCTGTACCGTGGCGATGAGAGTGGCTATCTCCTTGGTAGCCTTGCCCGCTCTCTCCGCCAGCACCCTCACCTGCAATAG
>JAMCWQ010000035.1 GCA_023480825.1 Chloroflexota bacterium
TCCAGAAGCTGCGAGAAGAAGGGGCCAGCGGAGTGCTTCAATCCACGTATCCCTCCTTCACAGCGCCGGCCTGGACTTCTTTTATCACCGGCCTGTGGCCGGGAAAGCACGGCATCTTCAACTTCCGCAGCCGTCCCTATCCGGCGGGAAACCCTGCGGGCTACTCCCGGCCGCTCATGGATTCCTCGGCCCTCTGCGGCCGCACGTTGTGGTCATACTTAACGGCCCATGGAATCTCGGTGGGAGCGGTGAACTTCCCGGTGACCTATCCACCCGAGCGGGTCCACGGCTACATGGTGTGCGGAATGCTGGCAGGCGGAGAAACCGACGACTACGCGTACCCGGCAGAGTTGGCGGCGGAAATCAGACAGCTCTTCCCTTCGTACAGGGTGGACATGGACTATCAGGTGTATGCGAAGGGAAAGGAAAAGGCGTTCTTGGACAACCTCTACGACGTGACGTCGGCGAGGGTGGAGCTTGCCCTGTGGCTGCTGGAAAACCGGCCGGTGGACGTCTTCTCCGTAACCTTCACGAACCTGGACCGCATCCAGCACTTCATGTGGCAGTACCGGGACCCCGAGCACCCCTGCTTCGATCAGGAAGCTGCGGCGTTGTATGGCCCTGCTATAGAGGACTACTATTCCTACCTCGACAGCATTGTCGGCCGGATCCTCGAGAAGGTGCCGGCAAGCACGCATGTGATCATTGCTTCGGACCACGGCTTTGGTCCCATTCGCAAGAAGCTGAATGTCAACAAGCTGCTCAGCGACATGGGACTCATAGCATTCCGGGAAGCATCCGATGGCGCCATGGTCATTGATTGGGACCAGACTCGCGCTTATTCCGGGGAACGAGCCGAGATGGCCGTCTATATCAGCCTCCGGGGACGGGACCCTCTTGGCATTGTGGAAGAGGGTGAGGAGTATGACGCCATTGTTGAGCAAGTTCGCCGGGCGCTGCTTGGCGTAGTCGACCCAGACACCGGCGGAAACGTGGTGACGGAAACCTGGCGGGCAGACGAGTTGTTCATTGGGCCCTATTCCTCGCTCGGTCCCGACATCGTCTTCAAAGTACGCGATAGTGTATACCAACCCAGGGAGGAGTTCCCGGTGTCAAGCTTGATAGAGCCATCGGACTGGCTATCGGGTGGGCACCGGAGAGAGGGTATCTTCTTTGCTGCGGGACCGGCATTCAAGGCTGATACGCGCACAGATGCGGACATTGTCGACGTTATGCCTACGGTCTTGCAGCTCCTAGACCTGCCAATTCCGGCCGAGCTCGACGGCAAGGCCATGCGATTTGCCTTCACAGAGGAATTCCAGTCGGAGCACCCCGTGGTCTACGCTGACGTTGCCGCAGCTGAGGATGGGCCGGAGACCGGTGAAAGCCCGTATTCGGAGGAAGACGCCGAGCGGATCGAGGCACGGCTGCGCGGCCTGGGATATCTTTAGGGAGAGGGCCGACCACAGATGGCAAGGAGCGTAATCATACTGGGACTGGATGGGGCGACCTTCGATATTGTCGATCCCCTGGTCTCGGCAGGCAAGTTAAACAACATCGCCAAATTGCTGCGGGGGGGAGTTCGCAGCCCGCTCATTTCCACAATCCATCCCCTAACTCCGGCCGCCTGGTCCAGCATGGTCACCGGCAAGAATCCGGGGAAGTACGGCGTGTACGACTTCTACCGGCGGAAACCTGTGGCGCCTACAAGCTGGAGCTGGTCAATGCCCGCGTGCGGGTGAGCGAAGTTCTATGGGGGATACTCAGCCGGCACGGGAAGCGCGTTGGAGTTCTTAACGTTCCCATCACCTACCCGCCTGATGCTGTCAATGGCTTCGTGGTGTCCGGGATGGATGCACCAGGCCTCGAGAGCCGCTTCACTTACCCCGAGTCTCTTCGCCGGGAGCTAGTTCAAGCCGTCGACGGATACATGATCGACGCGGACGTGCCCTGCACGGGCGAGGAAGAATATCTCGAACTCGTGACGACGATGCTCAACAAGCGGTTAGATGCTCTTCACTTTTTGCTCGGGCGCTATCCCGACCTCGATTTTCTCATGGCGACCCTTGTGGAGACCGACCGACTGCAGCATGCCTTCTGGAAGTACATCGATCCGGCATCGCCGGATTTTGCCTCTCCACAAGCCGGTCATTTCCGGTCGGCTTTTGAATCATGTTTCCAGATGATCGACGATCTGGTAGGAGAGTTCATGGCGCAGATCGGCGATGACGGGCTACTTCTCGTTGTCTCCGACCATGGGTTCGGGCCGTTGCGTAAGGACGTCTATCTCAACAAGTTTCTCGCTGACCTCGGGCTTCTCAAGTTCGGTGAGGGGGAGTTGAGGCTCGGTCCGGAATCCTTAGAGACCATTGACTGGGAGCAGACGAAAGCCTACGCCTTTGGCTATTTCGGCAACATCAACATCAACCTAATGGGAAGAGAACCAGCCGGAATAGTAGAGCCGGGGAAAGAGGCCGAGCAACTCAAGTCTCTTATCGCCTCCGAGCTAACGAAGTTGCTGGACCCTGAGGATGGGACCCCGCTGACCGACAGAGTATGGCGCCGGGAGGAGTTGTACTCCGGGCAGTTCTTGGAAGCCGCGCCGGATATCCTGGTGTGCATGCGCAACTACGAATACATGACCCGCGGTGATTACGAAGCCGTGCATTCTTCACTTGTCGGCCCGCCCATGGTATATCATCGCAACGCTATCAAGCACTCGGGAAACCATCGCCTGGATGGCGTGCTGATGGCCTATGGAAACAGGGTGCAGAAGGGAGTGCGCCTGGAGAGTGCCGGAATCGCCGACATCACACCTACCGTCCTTCATTTTCTCGGCGTGCCCGTCCCGGACGATATGGATGGGAAGGTTCTTGTGGAGGCATTCGACCCCGCCTTCATCGACGAAAGTGCCGTGCAATTCGAGCGAGCACGTTCGATCCCGTTCCCGGCCAAGATTGCATCCCCGGAACTAGCGTCTACCAAGCGCCTATTGGAGGAACAGAGCTACCAACTGCGCCGGATGAGCCAGGATTTGGCTGCCGCAACCGCCAGGACTAAGGCTTTGGAGACGGACATGGCTGCTGCTCGAGAGGAGCTGGTAGCAATGCCTGGCGTTCACCGTTACGTCCAGCACCTCGAGCACCAGATAGCCGAGCGCGACCGGATCATCGCCCGTTTTCAGCACGACTTCTCCGCCAGAGCGCTTCCTAGGACAGTTGCTACGGCTCTCCTGCGGCGGGCTTTTGCGCTCGCCTCGCCCGGTAGGACGAAGGTGCCGGAAACTGAAAGCGATGGGGATGCGCCTGGTATGGCTAACCCGGAACCGGTGGACGTGTCGGTTATCATTCCTACCCGGAACGCGGGAGATCGATTCCAAGAGTGTCTTGCGCAAATATTCGGCCAGAAGACGCGCTTCTCTTACGAAGTTCTGGTTATCGATTCGGGGTCGACCGACCAAACCATTAGAATAGCATCCAGCTTCCCAACACGGGTGGTCCGAATTCCTACAAGGGATTTCAATCACGGAAGGACGCGCAATCTAGGAGCCAATCTGGCAAAGGGCAGGTTCCTGGTTTTCACCGTGCAGGACGCCGTGCCCGGCCATGAGAGCTGGCTGGATTCGCTTGTCGCCCCCTTGGAGGCGGATAACTCGGTGGCCGGTTCCTATTCGCGGCAGGTCCCACTGCCCTGGGCGAATCTGTTCGTGAAGGACCTCTACGAGTGGTCAGGAACAACCAGCCACTACCGACGGGTGAAATCGGTGGGCGGCAACGGCGCATGGGAAAGCATGAGTCCTCGGGCACAGCTAGACCTGGCGCGATTCGATAACGTCAGCTCCTGCGTGCGCAAGGCAGTTTTGCTGGAGATACCCTTTCCGGTGGTGGATTTTGCCGAAGACCTCCACTGGGGCAAGAGTGTGCTGCAGCGTGGCTACAAGCTGGTCTATGAGCCGGCTTCATTTGTGCTGCACTCCCACTCCCGTTCCCTTGTGTATGACTATCACCGGGCGTTTTTGAGTAGCCAGGCGTACTACCGGGCGTTTGGTATCAGAGACATAACCGGCGTGAGAGGGTTCCTCGACAATTTCCGGGGTGGTTTCACACACCGACTGGATCTCATCAGAAGATCGGATTTGAAGGACGAACAAAAAGCAAATGCCCGGGCCCAGGCATTCCTGCTGACCTTTGCCGAGACCTTAGGGCGATGGCAGGGAGCAAGATAGGCCATAGATGAGAATCCTACTAGTAGCGCACGGCTTCCCGCCCGTGCAATTCGGCGGGACAGAAATGTACACCTACTCACTGGGCAAGGAGCTATCCCGTCGCGGCGTAGATGTACACGTCGTGTTCACACGCTACGAGGGGCTTGGACAGCGGCCGGAAGAATCTCAGGCGGAGGGAAGCGCTCCCCAGAATAACTGGGTCAGGCCGGATGGCCTCGCCCCAATCCGATTCGTGACGAAGATGTATCACTACGATGGGATCACTTGCTGGCAAATCCCGATCAAGGAACACTATCTTACCAGCTTGGAGAACACGTACCGGGACCCCTTCATCGACCAGCAGTTTCACGTCGTCCTGGAGCAGGTGAGGCCGGACATCGTGCATTTCCTGTACATGTTGGGTGGGCTCTCCGCCTCCATGGTGCCCCTGAGCAAATCACTCGGCGTCCCCGCACTAGCTACATTGACGGATTTCAGTCTAATGTGCCCATTCGGTCAATTGTTGAAGCCCGATGGCCAGCAGTGCGCAGGCCCAGGAGATTCTCGCGGCTGCGCTGCTTGTACTGGGGAAATGTCCGGATATTTCGAGTATCTTGCCTGGCTGAAAGAAATATCGTCGCCAAGGCCAGCGGAGAGCCGGCCGGATTTCTTACTGGCAGGCCTGGCAAGACACGTCGCGACCCTCGCGCCAATCTCAAGCGCAGACAGTGACAGACTGGTTGCTGTGCTGTCCAACACACAGGCCAAATACAACGCCTTAAGGCGAAAGATCAGCCCTGGTGCAACCGGCCACAGGAGATCACGATCTCAGGAACCACCCCAGAAAGCATCAGGCAGGGAGCGTGACACAACACTAGTGTCAAAATTCCCCCGCACCGAGCGGGCCTACATGGAGCGCGCTCGCTACCTTAAGTGGGCCTTGACGCAACTGGATGCGGTCGTCGCACCAACCCGTTACCTTATGGACCGGTTTGTCGAGTGGGGAGTCGACCGGAGCAAGGTTCTTTTCTCTGAATATGGAGTAGATGATTCCCTATTCCGCTCCTTCCTCAAGGTTCCGTCCGACCATCTGCGCTTCGGGTACATCGGTCAGATCCAGCCTCACAAGGGCGTGGGGACATTGCTCGAGGCGTTTTCCCAGTTGGACAGCCCAACTGCAACGCTTACGGTGTACGGAGACACCAACTCCCTAGCGGCCAAAGAATATCTCGGGAAAATCGGTCACCTCACCAAGGCCCCTAGGGTCACCATGGCCGGTACATTTCCTCCGGATCGGATTGCCGCGGTCATGAGCCGAATGGATGTCTTGGTGGTGCCATCAATCTGGGCCGAGAACTCCCCGCTTGTGGTCCGCAATGCTCTTTTGGCGCACCTGCCGGTCGTCGCGTCTAACGTGGAAGGCTTGACAATATATGTGCGCAACGGGCAAAATGGGCTTACATTCGAACCCGGAGATGCCCGGGGGTTGCTGGCGTGTTTGGCCAGGTTCGTCACAGAGCCGGGGTTGGTAGAGCAGATGAGCAAGGCCACGCCGCCAACCAAGATCATATCTGAGGATGCCAAGCAACTCATGGATGTCTACCGCCAACTGGCTGGAAAACGGTCACGTACAGGGGACGACATAGGAACCGCCGATGAGTCAAGCTAAGTGTTTGGTGCTCGGTGGTGGAGGCTTCCTAGGCTCCCACATCGCCGAGGGGCTCCTTGCCCAGGGATATGACGTTCGCATTTTCGACCGTTTCCCGCGGGGCAAAGCGAACATCCACCATCTTATGCAGGATGTCGAAATCACGGAGGGCGAGTTCGGCCGGGTGGAGGACGTGGAGAGAGCGCTCCAAGGCATTGACTGTGTCTTCCATTATCTTGGCAGTAGCCTGCCGCAGGGCTCCAATGCTGATCCGTACTTTGACATCAAGACCAACCTCGTTGATACCCTGACGATGCTGCAAACGGTGATCCGTATGGGCGTTTCCAAGGTTGTCTTCGCGTCTTCCGGTGGCACGGTCTACGGCATCCCCAAGAGGTTACCGATAGACGAGGATGCCGCGACCGATCCTATGTGCTCGTACGGGATAACCAAGTTGGCAGTCGAGAAGTACTTGCAGGTGTTTCATCATCTCTACGGTCTTGACTATCTGGTACTGCGATACGCAAATCCCTACGGAGAGCGGCAGAATCCGGAAGGGCAGCAGGGGGCGATTGCAGTGTTCCTCTCCCGAGTTGCTATGGGCGAGACGGTGGAGATCTGGGGCGACGGCTCCGTTGTGCGTGACTTTGTATACGTTGGTGATGCAGTGGACGCTACCATTCGCGCCTTTGAACATAGCGGGAGATACCGGTTGTTCAATGTCGGCAGCGGAAAGGGTACGTCGTTGGGGGAGTTGCTCGCTACGATTGGATCTGCCATAGGATCAGGCTGCGAAGTCGTCTATCGTGAGGGTAGGCCCACTGATGTGCCGGCCAGTGTCTTGGACATCAGCAGGATCGGGCGGGAGACCGGATGGGCGCCGAAGACCTCCCTTGAAGATGGTATCGGGCGAACCTGGGAATGGGTAAGAACTGAACTGTCAAGTCGCTCACTAAAGAAGTTCACGTGAGGCAATGATGGCCATATTATCTCAAGGCGAGACCGATCCGGATTTCGAGGAGGCCGTGATGACTTCCGATGATGAGTTAGAGGTATCCATAGTGATGCCCTGCCTCAATGAGGAGCAGACTCTCGGCTCGTGCATCGAAAAAGGGCTCGCCGCTTTACAGAAGTACAACATAAGGGGCGAGATAGTGATCTCCGACAATGGCTCAACCGACAATTCGGTAGCCATCGCGAAGTCTTTGGGAGTCAGAGTAGTGCACCAACCTATGCGCGGCTATGGCAGTGCCTATTTGAAGGGTTTCGAGGAAGCGCGCGGCAAGTACATCATAATGGCTGATTCCGACAACACATATGATTTCGACGAAATCGACAAGTTTCTGGAGCGCCTGAGAGCAGGCTATGATTTCGTGAATGGAAGCCGCCTGCGTGGCAAGATCCTGCCGGGCGCCATGACGTGGTCTCACCAATACATCGGCAATCCGTTTCTCTCCTGGTTCCTGAATGTCCTCTTCCGGACAGGGATTTCCGACTCGCACTGCGGGATGCGTGGCTTCTCCAAAGAAGCCTACAGCAGAATGAGGCTTCAAACCACCGGCATGGAGTTCGCGTCGGAGATGGTGATCAATGCCGCCAAAGCCAAGCTGAAGATGACCGAGGTCCCGATCACCTACTACCCGCGCGCCGGCGACTCCAAGCTTCGGACCTTTCGCGATGGTTGGCGGCACTTGCGTTTCATGCTATTGTATAGCCCCACCGCTCTATTTCTGGTCCCTGGACTGATCTTTTTCGCACTGGGGTTGGTTGGGCTCTTTGCCCTGATGCCCGGTGCAATTATGATTGGGCACCGGGCTTTTGACATCCACTTCATGATCCTCGCCAGTATGCTGACAATTCTGGGCCAGCAGGTCTTCACCCTCGGACTGTACGCCAAGACCTACTCATTGACAGCCCATTTCGACGAGGATGACCCATTGCTGGTCTCTTTCTATAGGCATTTTTCTCTGGAAAAGGGGCTACTACTGGGCTTGGTGCTGTTTACCATCGGTTTCGTTACCGATGCTTACGTCCTGGTCGAGTGGATTTCCCGTGGCTTTGGGGCGCTCAATCAAGTGCGAACAGCGCTATTCGCACTGACCTTCGTGGTGATCGGCGCGCAGACCATTTTCGCTTCTTTCTTCTTGAGCATGCTGAGCATCCGGCGGGAGCGCGAAGACCAGTCCAGACACCGGCCCAAAGCCGATGATCAGGCCTCATGAGCCATAATGCCGGCGCCGGCCAACCCGATATCTCGGTGATCACGGTCAACCGGAACACTCGAGAATTTCTCGCTCCGCTTTTCCACTCCATCATGGAGACGGCGGGCGGCCTACTGCTGGAACTGATTATGGTCGACAACGGGTCGGCCGATGGCAGCGTAGAGTTCGTCCGGCAGGAATTCCCGAGCGTGAGAATCATTGAAAATGGAGCCAACTTGGGCTTCGCGGCGGCCAACAACCGGGCCATACGAGAGAGTAACAGCCGCTACATTCTGCTTGTCAACACGGACGTGGTGGTGTTGCCCGGCGCCTTGGAAACGATGCGGGAGTTTCTCGAACTGCACCCTGATGTTGGTGTAGTAGGCTGCAAGGTACTGAACCCGGACGGCAGCCTGCAACTCTCCGGGAAGACCTTCCCTGATCCAGTGGCCGCTTTCTATATTGGTCTAGGGATTCATAGGATCCTTCCTGATAGTAAGATCACTGACCGTTATTACTTGCCTGTCCAAAGTTACGAATCGAGACAAGAAGTGGATCATGTCAGCGGCTCCTGCATGATGGTGAATCGGGCGGCAACCGGGAGAGTCGGCCTTTTTGATGAGAACTTTTTTCTCTACTGCGAAGACGTGGACTGGTGCACCAGAATACGAGCCGCGGGGTTTAAGATATTCTACTTGCCAGAGGCGCAGATAATTCACTACAAGGGTGGGAGTAGCGCAAAGGAGAGTACGCGGATGATCCGTGAGTATCACCGCAGCGCCTGGTACTTTTACAAAAAGCACTATGCCGGCGCCTCCTCTACCTTGCTCACCGCCGTCATGTTCATCGGTATCCACGCGCGCAAGTACTGGCTCTTGCTCCGGAACGCGGCTAGCAGCAGGAAGGGCGTGAAGTATTGACTGTGGCTTATCCGGTAGCCATTGCGAGAGACCGCTGGCCACGCCCGGTTGCAGGTAGGTATCTTACCTGGCTGCCGTTGCTTGCTGTGATCGTCTTCTGCGTGGCCGCTTCCACCGTCTGGCTCTGGCTAAACAAGAGCCCCACTGAGTTCGACCAATCGATGTACTACGTGAGGAGTCTTGACTTTCTCAGCGAGCTAAGATCCGGCAACATCTCGGGGGCGCTCCATGATTTCGAACTCGGGATGGGACCATTGGCTCCGGTTCAGCCCCTCCGGCCGGTTCTGGTGCCGTTTCTCACGTCCATGGGTTACGCACTGTTGGGACCATCGCGTGAGGTGGCCGCCGGAGTTATTGTCGCCTTTTCCGCTATCCTTCTAGTCTTCTGTTATCTGATCGCGAAGAATATCGCCGGCTGGAAGGCTGGGTTCCTAGCCTCTCTCGTCACCCTTTCGCTGCCGCTGGTAAGTGTTCTTTCCCGGCAGTACTACTTCGAGGTTCCGCTGGCCGCTCTCATCTCCATTGTCGTCTACTTACTCCTGCGGCCGGAGCGCCTCCTTAGTCCATTCGTGGCCATATCCCTGGGACTGCTGGTAGGTTTAGGGATGTTGATTCGAGAGAATTACCCACTGTTTGTCGGCGGCCCACTGGTGGTAGCGGCCGGGCTGTTCATTCACAGAGAAAGATCATCGAGGAAACCCGTCCGAAAGCTTCCTTTCTTGCTTGGGCTAGGCATTGCAGCAGCGCTGGGTTTTGCGGTGGCGGCTCCATTCTATCTACCTAAGCTTGCGCTCCTGACCGAGTTTGTGGGCAGCGCCTACTCTGCTCCGGATTGGGCGCAAGCTCACGGCATCGCCAGGGCCTCCCTCTGGGACCGGTGGGCGGCGTTCACCTACATCTTCCTTTTGGCTGGCACAACACTGCCGTATCTGCTCCTCACCTTGGGTGCGGCGGCAGTCATGGCTTTCAGGAGGGCAAGGGGCCGCCGTGGTACCGCGGGCATTGCTGGAGCCGGTGCCATGTGGATCGTCGCCGGATGGTTATTGCTTCCTTATAGTGTCGCCTGGTTCTCGACGGCTATAGACATGCGCTACGTCGCTCCTTCGTTGCCGGCGTTCGCCATTCTGCTTGCTGTGGCCGTGGTAAAGGCCACTGAGGGGAGACTCCAGACCCCAGCCACTGCCGTAGTGGCCATATATGCTGTGATTCAGTTTGCGCTGGTGTCGTTCGCCCCGGGTGGATTGCGATTGGACCCCTTCACGACATGGGATTCCGTGGTGGCTTCCGTGAATCAAGCTTTTTCGGGCAGGATCAGGGCGCAGAACTATATGGCCCATATCACCGCTCTGGCCAGTCCGCGTAGCGAAGACTGGAAAGTGGACGAAATCACTTCCTCCCTTGATGAGCTGCGTGCACAAAAGGGACTCAAGAGTGCGAAGGTCTTTGTGGTTCCATACACCACAGATGTGAACACCGGAATCTTCGTGTCAACGGCGGCTTTCCGCAAACTCCGGTTGAGCTTCAGTGGTCCGGGGATGGCCACCTTCGACGACGCTCTCAAGTCTATGCGGCAGAGCGACTTCCTCCTAGTGAAAGACGCGAACTTCGGCGAGGGAGATATACCAAAACTGATGCAGAGCGTCAGCCGGTTGCCCTTCAGACCCGTAGGCAACCCAGTCGATTTGCCGGATGGGAGCCACATGACCATCTATGAGAAGGTGGGCACCGGGTAGGGTGAGCCTGCCCTTGGAAAACGAACCAACTGAACGAAACAAGTATGAATGATGCAAGCGAGAAATCCGACTATTCCGGCTAACAGTTCGGGCGTGACAAGGCATTCAGCCACTACATGGTTTCTGGAAAGGGACTGGGCCTGGGTTGCCTTATTGGTGGTTGTCTGCTTCTATGTATCTTCCTTCTGGTACTGGCATTCCCTCGACACAAGCCCGGTGGAAATAGACCAGTCGGTATACTACTCGCGTGCAACCCAGTTCTTCGGGCAGCTCTCTAGGGCAGACATCGCCTCCATCACCCGGGACTTGGAAACCGGTACTGATGCCAGATTACAGCCCCTCCGGCCTTTGCTCGTGCCGCTACTGACTGGGGCAACCTATCTCGTTGCCGGAGACTCGAGATCTAGCGCTCTCTTGACTCCTCTTCTTTCCGGGATCCTGCTCCTCCTATTCTGCTTCCTGATTGGGAAAGAATGGCTCAATGCAAAAGCTGGAGCTTTGGCTGCCTTCGTCACGATCACTCTTCCCCTGGTCAGCATTATCTCAAGGCAGTACTACCTCGAGTTGCCGCAGGCCGCGGTCTGCGCGGCCACAGTCTACCTGCTAGTCCGCCGGGATGCGTTCAATAACCCGATAACCGCGGTTGGAATTGGAGCGGTGGCGGGGATCGGCATGCTCGTCCGCGAGACCTACCCGCTCTTCGTTGCCGGCCCTTTCGCCGCCAGTCTCGTCGGTGCACTTCTTGCCAGGCGAGGCAAAGGTGGTTACTTGCGGGTCGTAGGGGGCGCAGTCATCGCGGGGGTGCTAGCCATTTCGCTCGCGGTTCCCTTCTTCTTGCCCAAACTGGCTAAGGCGATGAGATACCTGCCCAACGTTTACGGCTCGGCTAGGTCCGCGCAGTATCACGGTATTGAGTCCGTGTCCAGGCTCGACCTGGCCGCTGCCTACACGTACGCCTTTGGGCAGTTCGGGGTTTCGATAGCCTATCTGCTACTGTTTGTGGTGGTAGCTCTCGTGCTGGTGGTGCTTGTCGTTAAGGCGCGAGGCAGGCCGTTCTCTAGTCACAGCGTAGTGGGGGCAGCAGTGGTTGGAGCTTGGATTGTGGTTCCGTTCGCCGTGAGTTGCACTTCTTACGCCAATGATCTGCGATACGTTACTCCGGCATTGCCGGCGTTTGCCATTCTCCTGAGTGGGCTCATCCTCAGCGTTCCGTGGCCACGCTGGCGCACCGCAATCGTGGGGTTGGCTGTGGTGATAGGGCTTGCGCAGTTCTACGCGGTTGGGTTCGCAGGCGACCAGCCGCGGTTCAATTTCATTTACAGCGTGGACGAAATTGCTAGTCAATACCCCGGTCCCGGCTCTGGAGCGGTTAACGTGAAATCCTACATGGCCCAGCTCGCTGATGTCGCCACTCCGCGTCGTGAAGACTGGAAAATAAACGAGATACTTGCAGCCATTGACAACAGAAGAAAGCAAGCCGGGAAGAGGAGTGCAACTGTCTTCTTGGTGCCATGGCAGACGGGCTTCAATCCGTCGAACTTCATTACCAGCGCCTCGCTCCTCAAGTACCCGCTAAAGATACGGGGTGTTGGGAACCAGACCGTTCCGAAACTGATTGCCGCAGCCACCTCGTCGGATTACCTCATCGTGAAGGGGAAGCCATTCGGTGCAGCGGACGTGCAGGCGGTTATGGATGCCTTGCCGACCCTGCCATTTAAGCCGACGGATGATCGCTTTTCTCTACCGGATGGCAGCGAAGTAGTAATCTATGAAAGGACAGCGCCGTAGTGAGGATCGGCATCAACACTCTGGCGTATGTGCCGGGGCGGTCGGGCGGCGATGGAACGTACGTCCGCAATCTAGTAGCGGCACTCGCGTCCCAGGAATCCGAGCACGAATTCGTGGTTCTGTGCAGTCCGTGGAACGCCGACAGTCTTTCTCCTGCCGCCGGCAAGTTGAGAAAGACCACTTGCCCGCTCCCGAGCCGGTCCTTCACCGGGCGCGTGATGTACGAGCAACTGGTGTTGCCAACGGTCGTGAAACGTCAGGGGCTCGACATTCTGCATTCCCCGGTGAATGTGGCTCCACTGGCGAGCGGCGTTCCTTCGGTGCTGACACTGCTGGAAGCGGAACCCTTTATGTGGCCTGGATCACTTCCCATGCACCTTGCCATCTATTGGCGACTGTTCCGGCGCCTATCTGCCAAGAAAGCTCGTATCATCTTGACGATATCAGAGTCTGCCAAGCGTGAGTTGGTGCGTTACATGGGGGTGCCGACCCCGAAGACTTTCGTAACACCGCTGGGCGTGGACCACGAGCGGTTCCATGCATCTCAGCAGACGAGTCCCGGCATCTGGCATACCGCTGGTGACTCAGGATATGTATTGTGGATTGGCAGGTCCTACCCGCGGAAGAATCTACCCAGGATCATAGAGGCCTTTGGCATCGTCAAAAGAGAGGGGTTCCGCCAGAAGCTGGTCATAGCCGGGATCAAAGGTTGGGAAGACGAGCATGTGCTGAAGACCATCAGCACCTGCGGGCTGGAAGAGGAGGTAATCCTGCTCGGCCGTGTGGATGACGGGCAACTGCCCCTTCTCTATGCCTCGGCAGACCTTTTCCTCTTCCCGTCGCTTCACGAGGCCTTCGGCTTGCCAATAGTTGAAGCGATGGCTTGCGGCGCGCCTGTTCTTACGTCCCGCCGAGGGGCAATGAGCGAAATTGCCGGTGATGCTGCAATCCTGGTTGATCCCGAGGACCCGGAAGACATTGCCAAGGGGATCGAATCAGTGCTGGGCAATCGCGAGCACAGACAAGCCCTGGTGCAGAAGGGCATCGATCGCGCCCGGCAGTTCGATTGGTCCAAGACCGCAGCGATCACCATCGCAGCCTACGAATTGGCTAGGGGGTAGAGTGCCGGGTCAGCGGGCTTTGGCCACAGACAGCACGCTGATGCAGGGCTCCGAGTGCTTGCAGCCAATTATCGAATCCTATATGATGGGCCGCAAACCCGTGGCCGTGGGTAGGAGGATGGGCCAGGTGCGCCATTGCCCTCTGCACTGCGGTGCGTCTTCACGGCCAGCCAATCTGAACTGGAACGATGCTCCAATGATATTTGCGGGCAACACAGCGGGAACGGAGAAGCCGCTTGGTCAATAGGAAGAGGATACTCTACATTCATCACGGCGACTGGGTTGGTGGTGCATTGTACAGCCTCGCCGAATCGATCAAGCGTCTGGACGCCGGGAGATTTCAGGCAGTCGTCGCACTGCCACGTCCGGGACCAGCATCCGAGTTGTTGGAGGAGTCTGGCGCCGGAGTCTTCTTCGGACCTGTCAGTTCCTTTATCCACAGCACACATCATTCATTAGTGATTGGTGATGCCCCCTTCTTAGCCAAGAACTTGGTTCTTGCCATACCCAATATGAGATTCGTGCGAAGTCTCATTCGAGACTTGGATCCCGCAGTTGTTCATCTCAATTCCTCTGTCCTGCTGGCATCCGGCTTGGCTGCGCGGACAACCGGCGTGCCAGTTGTCTGGCACATCAGGGAAAATCTTGCGAGTGGGCACTTTGGTCTCCGCAGGCATGTAGTACGGATGATCGTAGGTGCCTGCAGCTCGAGAACGATCACATGCTCGCAGGCGACGGCCAGAGCACTTGCGGTACCGGGAACCCAAGTTATCTACGAGACTGTTGACCCTGCCGAATTGGCCGGCGGTCCCCCTAGGGAATTAGTCGCCCGCGAGCTAGGGTTACCACCGGACGGCCGGTATGTGGGCATGATAGGAAATCTGATTGCCGAGAAAGGATACTATGACTTCCTGGAGGCGGCAAAACTACTGAGCCAGGAGGATCCCAAAACTATTTTCATCATTGTGGGGTATAAGCCTCCTGAGGGCTCAGGCAGGGGACACAACAGCCCGGTGATTCCGGCGGAGGAGCTCGACAGGGTCTTTTCCGCGGTGCGTGCCACCGGCTGCGGGCGAACCGGGCCATTTGTGTTTACGGGCTTCAGGAAAGACCTCCGTCCGATCTTCTCTCTGCTCGATGTCGTCATATTCCCTTCCTGGGACGAACCATTGGCGAGAATTGTTCTGCAAGCAGGGGCGGCCGGGAAACCGGTCGTGGGCACGCGGTCCGGCGGTACGGTGGAGGAAATCGTGGATGGCGAGACCGGATTGCTCGTGCCGCCGCGGGACCCGGAGACGATAGCAGCGGCTACACTCCGGCTACTTCAGAATGATGATCTTAGGCGGCGCATGGGGGAGGCGGCCACTCACAGAGTCAAATCGCATTTCCATCCCCGCCAAGCCGCCGAGGCAATCCAGACGGTATATGAAGAACTGCTTCGACCAGTGGGTCAGCATGGGGTGGGAAGTGCCCTTTCGTGATAGACTGCCCGCGAGTGGTTTGTTTGGGGTAGGTTTGAGCATTTATGCACTCGTCCGCCACCCTAAAACTCATCTCCGCTGGCGAAGGCTGGAACTGAGTCTCTGAAAGGCTAGGATGGAGTCTCTGAATGGAAGAGACTGAGCGGGCTGAACTCGGAAGTCTGGCGAAAAACTCCGCTATAATATCTGTCCTGAGCGTCGTCAGTATCATTACGGGATTCGGCTTGGACATGCTAATAGCTGCCAGGTTCGGCCTCAGCTACAAGACTGACGCCTTCTTTGTAGCCTGGGCTGTCCCTACGTTCATCATGAACTCCACAGTCATGGCAAGCAACCGGGTTTTTGTGCCTTTGTTCAGCCATTCAGTGCTTGGATTCGGGCGGGCGCACGCTGACAAGCTCGTGAGCATACTCCTGAACTATAGCGTGCTGATAATGGCCGCGATCAGTGTGCTGGGAGCGTCAGGTTCGGCGGTGATCGTAAAAGCTGTCGCGCCCAGCTATACCGGAGCGCAATATCTCCTTGCCACCCAACTTAGCGCCCTACTCTTCCTGTCGGTTTTCCCCATCGGTGCCATGAGTGTGCTCCGGGCTGCCCTGAACGAAAGGAACCGGTTCACCGTACCTGCCGCCGCGCTTTCGATCCAGAACGTGGTAGCGCTCGCCCTTGCCGCAGCAACCGCTGGCTCTTGGGGTATCAAGAGTGTTGCTATCGGCTACGCGGCAGGTAGTGTGCTCCAGGCCCTTGTGCTGTTTCTGGCCCTTCGTTCGATGGAGTTTCGTTATTCCCCTTCCTTAGACTTTCGCCACGAAGGTGTAGCGGAGTCATGGCGTCTACTGAGCTCCCCGCTAGCAGGCGCTGCGCTTGGCCAAGGAACAGACATCTTCCAACGTTTCTTGGCCTCATTCCTGCCCGTGGGGAGTGTAGCAGCGCTTGGTTATGCTTCGCGGGTTCATTCATCCTTCCTCACGGTGCTGAGCGATAACGTCACTACTGCGCTTATGCCATCGCTTTCCAGAAGTGCGGGAAGAAAGGAATTCGAGAAGCTCAAAGAGAGGCTGGCTTGGGGAGTCCGGTTGGTATTGGCAAGCACTGTGCCAATTTCCGCAGGAGTTGCGGTGCTTGCCGTACCAATGGTACAACTGCTGTTTGGGAGAGGTAGGTTCAATCAGCAGGACACCTTCCTGGTAGGGTCCCTTCTGGCTTTGTACGCACTAAGCTGGCCACTAAACGGCCTCATACGCATCTTTACTGCTCCGTTCTTGGCCTGGAAAGATAGCTTGACTCCCTTCATACGTACGGCAATTGTTGCTGTCTTGCGAGTGGCACTTAGCCTGCCGCTACTCTATTGGCTCGGCGTAAACGGTTTGGTTTCGGCCTGGCTTGCCAGTTCTGCAATCGGAGCCATGATCTGCTATACGGCCCTGCACGGGAAGCTGGGGAGGATAGGCGGTGGTCTAAGTGGGCACGTGTGGAGGCTTGGGGCGGGAACAGCGTCCATGGCTGTTGTCACCTGGCTCTCGGCACAGGCGAGCAGTCACATCTTTGTGACGTCGTCTCTCCTAGATGCTCTTCTGCGAGTTGTCCTCCCAGCCATCCTTGGGGCGCTTTCTCTCATCGCACTGGGTCTACTTCTTGGTATCAGTGAGATCAAATGGCTGAGATTGCAGCA
>JAMCWQ010000079.1:0-14842 GCA_023480825.1 Chloroflexota bacterium
CTAATTGGGGCCTCATTGGCTCCGGCTTTGGGAATAAACCTGGGCTGACTTCCTCGCAATGCGTGTTATAATGCTCACGCCCATTAGAATCGAGTGGGGGTTGAGCTGGAGCCGCAGGCTCCCAGCAGTCCTACGAGAAGTAGAGAGCCAATGATGAGTAGATAGATTCGTCGCATGTTGGGTTCTCCTTTCCCCGCTTTGCGGGCTGTTGCCAGTCGGACGTTACGAAAACTGCGCTGGTCTTGGTGGGACCGCCCACCGGTTTCAGGCACTACTGTATTTATTCGGTCATGCCGGAAGCAATAATAGCCCTTCCGGCAGTTCCGCTAGCATTGAATGATGCAGCAATTGGCTTGAAGCCAGCACTGACTTCGTGTGAATGGTTGCCCTTTGGCCGGTCAGATCGGTCACGACCCCACCAGCCTCCTCGGCCAACAGCCACCCGGCGGCCAGGTCCCAAGGCGCCAGGGAGCTGTGAACATAGGCCTCGAAGCGACCAGTGGCCACGTAGGCCAGGCCAAGAACGGCGGAGCCAAGGGTGCGAAGGTTGCGCACCTTCGGTCGCAAGAATCCGGCGATGCCAAACGTCTGGCTGGCGCGTTCGTCGGAGTACCCCAGATCGTAGCCCAGCACCACATCCTGCCAACGGCTGGCGCCGCTCACCTGGATCCTCTCTCCGTTGGAGAACGCCCCGGACCCCCTTTCAGCAGTAAACGTCTCTTGTCTCATGGGATCTATTACTGCAGCGGCCACAACTTCCGGGCCGCGCATTGCCGCGATTGCCACACAGTAGAACGGTATGCCGGAAGTGAAATTCGCGGTCCCGTCGATTGGGTCGATAACCCAGGTGTATTCGCCAGACCCAGCCAACGAGCCTGCCTCTTCGGAGAGAATGGCGTGGGACGGGAATTTCCCCCGTATGATATCTATGGCCGCTTTCTCGGCGGCCAGATCAAAATTAGTCACGAGGCTCCGGGGCGCTTTCTGGTGCACTTCCTTTGCTTGACTGGCCCCCTCGATCACTTTTTCAGCCGCCGCTTGGGCGGCCGCGATGGCTACTTCAATCATCACCTACTCCCACTCGATTCTAATGGGCGTGAGCATTATAACACGCATTGCGAGGAAGTCAGCCCAGGTTTATTCCCAAAGCCGGAGCCAATGAGGCCCCAATTAGTAGCACGGTAAGGACAATTAGCCCAACCGTGGTTGCCCAAGCAATCGCATTGCCAACTCGGCCGTTGGCGAATTTACCCATTACGCTACGGTCACTGGCGATCTTGATGGCGAAGACCAGCACTACAGCCAACAAGATGCCGTTCACATCTTGCGAGAAAAGCATCACCGGCACAAGCGGCAGGCTGGGGATCAACGCCACTGCTGCGCCGGCCACAATCGAAAAGGCGTAGAGCGAATGGAAGGCTGGGGCCTCCTTTAGAGTCCTGCTTACGCCGGACTCCCAACCGAAGGCTTCGCAGATTGTGTACGATGTGGCCAGCGGCAAAATGCAGGCGCCAAGGAATGAGGCATTGGCCAAACCAACAGCAAACAAGTAATGGGCCAATGGTCCGGCAAGAGGCTCAAGAGCCTTTGCCGCGTCGGCGGCATCTGTGATCTTGATATTATTCGCAAACAGCGTGCTACCGGTGGCCACAATGATGAAGAACGACACCACGTCTGTCACCAATGCTCCAGTCAGCACGTCTATCCTTGTGGTCTTGTATTCCTTGGGGCCGATCCCCTTGTCCGTCACGTATGACTGGATGAAGAATTGTCCCCAGGGAGTGATTGTTGTGCCGATAGTGGCAATGAAAACTAGAATGAAGCCGGTGTTCATTTGAAAAGTTGGCGTCACGGTTTGGCGCAGCACGTCCCCCCAAGGAGCCCCGACGAGAATACCCGACAAAGGATAGGCAATATACACCGCAGAGATCAGCAGGAAGACCTTTTCTACCCGGCGGAAGTTCCACTTCAAGACTAGCAGCCATACCGCTGCGGCGGCTATCGGGACGGAAATCCAGCGCGGCACACCGAACAGCTCGAAGGCAGCAGCGATGCCGGCGAACTCCGCTATGGTGGTGGCTAGGTTGGCCGCCAGAGTGCAGACCATCGCGAACAGCGTCCATTTCACCCGGTACCGTTCGCGGATGAGCGCGGCGAGCCCTTTGCCGGTAGCCGCCCCCATGCGGGCGCCCATTTCTTGAGTGACGGCTAGGCTGAACGTAATTATTACCAGCATCCACAGCAGGGAATAGCCGTACTGCGCTCCCGCCACAGAGTAGGTGCTGATTCCACCAGCATCATTATCGGCATTCGCCGTTATGATGCCCGGGCCAATTAGAGCCATGGCGGCGAAAAGTCGGAATCGCCAACTGAACAGATGGCCGAAGAACCCTGAGCCCGAAGTCCCTGGCGGGGTTTGCCTACTGGAGGCTCCGGAATCTGCCTGACGCCTTGTTATGGCACGAAATCGCTTCTGTATCTGCAATAGTAGTCTCCTGATCACCAGATTAGAGAGAGCGCACCGGGCACGTACTACCAAGCGCGGCGCCAAGACGGCGCAGTCCGAGAATGGATCGGCTTGGCCAATCACGCCCGAGACGGCTGAGGCTATGACTAGCGGACCGGTGGCACGGTTGCCGTTGCCCACGATTGCTTTCGGTGCGCAGCGTGGCTAGGACTGTGGGAATTCAGGCCAGCGGCAACACCGGCTTCCACGCTGGAGGTCTAACCCAAATTCCGGAGCTAGAGCTGGGGAAGAGGGGCGACCGGACCAGGTAGCGCTTCTCTCCGGCCTGTGGCATACGCCGAAACGTCACCTTTGCGCCGGGGTTGGGGACTATCATCTAGGCCCAATCAACTCACCCCCTTGATCATCCATCCCGTTGGATTGTGGCGCAGCGCGCGAGCCACGGGACAGAGGCAAGCTAGCCTTCGGTGATCCGGCCGCGGGACAACGCGGCAGAAGATGCTGGTGGGAGCGACACTACCACCAGAGAGCCGCACCGCAAACGAGACTACAGCGGTGCGCACCCGATGCCTCCTTGACGCCAATTTTGTCAAGGCAGGCACCTTCGACTCTCTTGCACGGAGAGAATACTACTGGTATTGCCAGAATGTCAATGCACTGCGCCGTGCAATTGCCTTCGAAGGATAGCCCCGGGTTTGCAGAGCGAGGAATCAGCTGAAGAACAAGGAGTACAGATAGATTAGAGAGGCCACAGTGACCAGCAGGAAGGCCAGGACAACCACCAGGTTGATGATCCTTCCGTTGCTGTGTTTTCCCAGCAGGCCTTTGTCATTGGATAGAAGAAGCAGTAAGGCGAGAATCGGGATCAGCAAGACGGTGTTCAGCGCTTGAGTGACGACCAGAATGGTTATCAGGGGGGCAAAGGGAACGATGACCAAAAGGGACCCAACGATCAGCAGGGAGGCGAAGATGCCGTAGAAGACCGGAGCCTCCCGGAATCGGAGATTTAGACCTGATTCGTAGCCGAAGGCTTCGGTAACGACGTAGGACGTGGCGGTTGGGACCAGAGCAGCGCCAAAGAATCCGGCGTTGAGCAGGCCGAAAGCAAAGAGGGTTGCGGCAAAGGTTCCAGCAAGCGGCTCGAGTGCCAGGGCCGCGTCCTTGGCATCCGATATGGTCCTGCCAGTCGCAAAGATAGTCGCAGCACAGGCGATGATGATAAAGAACGAAATGAAGTTCGTCAGAAAGGACCCGAAGAAGACATCGCCGCGCTCCGCCCAGAGCGCCCTTACATCCAGTCTCTTGTCCACGACGTAATCTTGGATAAAGAACTGCCCCCAGGGAGTTATGGTTGTGCCAATGACCGCCATCATCGTGAGCAGGTAACCCTTATCGAAGCTGAAAGAGGGAATCAGCAAGGCCCTCACCCCAGCTCCCCAGTCGGGGTGAGCCTGAATGGCTGACACAATGTAGGCGACGTAGAAGAAGGACAGAACCAGGAAGAATCGCTCCAATGTCTGGAAGTTGCCCCTGGTTATGAGGAAGTAGACAACCACCGCCGCCACCGGGACGGAAATCCATCGGGGCACACTGAAGATCTCCATGGCGGCGGCGATGCCCGCAAATTCGGCGGCTATCACTCCCACATTTGCTATGAGCAGCACCATCATTGTGAAGGCCGTCCAACGTACTCCGAACCTCTCCCTTATCAATGAGGCCAGTCCTTTGCCGGTTACCAGGCCCATTCTGGCGCCGACTTCCTGGGTGACGGCCAATAGGAATGTGGTCAGAAACAGGATCCAAAGTAGCGAGGTGCCGTAGTTCGCACCGGCGACCGAGTAGGTAGCTATGCCGCCGGCGTCATTATCGACGGACCCGGAGATGATCCCCGGTCCGATGATGGCTAAGATCGGCAAGACCCTAGCGATTAGCCTCCTAAACGCCATTGTACTGGTGCTTCCTCCTCCAACTATTGTGCTCCATGCGCGACAGTATGTGACTGGTATGGTTGCCAGTCATGCTGACCGGGCTTCCTCAGGCTACCGGCTGAATCGCCGCTCTTATCGCAATTGCTGTACCATGCGCACTCATCTCCATTGATGAGATAGTTCCACCATGGATTTGTTCGCGTAGGGCTCGGGCAAGGCTTTTTGGGGGATTGGCGACTGGAACTGCCTGGCGAGGATGCTTGTCACCTTACCATCACGCTGGAGCCTGCCGCGTACTATGAGGACCGGCTCCATGCGCACCAGGTAGCGATACCGACCATACACGTCAGGACGGACTATGACATTTATCAAATCATACTGGTCCTCGAGTGTGAGGAAAACGTGGCCTTTGGCAGTGGGGGGCGCCTGCCGGCAGACGGCGAACCCTACCACGCAGACCTCGGCGCCATCCAGCATTCGCTCCAGATCAATACTTCGGACAATACCTTTGCCCTGGAGCGATTCTTCGTAGATATCGAGCAACTGGTGGGCGGGGGAAAAACCAATGATACTGTATTCGGCAGATATACACTCTGTGGCTGATAGTTCTGGAAGAGTAATGCCATTGTAAACGCAATCGAAGGGCAGCGCTGAGCGGCCACCGAAGCTTTGCAGCTCCCCCAGCCTCCAAAGAAGAGCGCGGCGGGATTTCCCGAAGGAATCAAAAGCGCCGACCATTATCAAGTTTTCCAGAGCGTCGCGGCTAACAGTAATACGCCTGTAGAAATCATCCAGTGAGAGATAGGGCCCGTTTTCTCTCTCCCTCTCCAGTTCTTGTAATGCCGCCTCCCCTATCCCGTCCACGTAGGAGAACCCCAGCCTGACTTTTTGACCTTCGATACTGCACTGCGCCCGGCTGCGATTGGCGTCGACCGGTAGTATCTCTACTCCATGTCTTTTTGCATCATTGACTACCACTTCCACCGGGTAAAAACCCATAGGCTGGTTGTTCAGGATGGCGGCATAGAACTCCGGGGTAAAGTACACTTTCAAGTAAGCAGTATCATAGGCCGTCTTGGCAAACGCGGCAGCATGGCTCTTGCAGAAACCGAAGGCGGCGAAGGAAGCTAGCTGGTCGAATATTTGCAGCGCTATCCCCTCCTCCACTCCATTCTCCACCGACCTGGAGAGGAAGAGCGATTTGATTTTCTGCATCTCGGTAGCCGAGCGGTGATGGCCCATGGCACGGCGGAACATGTCCGCCTCTCCCGGCGTAAATCCGGCTACTGCCATAGCTACCCGGATTACCTGTTCTTGAAATAGAATGACCCCCATAGTCTCGCCTAAGGCCGGCTCGAGCTTGGGGTGAAGATACTCAACCTTTTCCAATCCTCGCCTCCGCCGCAAGTAGGGATGCACCATATTCCCCTGCAATGGACCGGGGCGGATGATGGCGATTTCCACTATTATGTCCTCGAATTTTCGTGGCCGCATCTTGGGCAGGGTCTGCCCTTGCGCCCGGCTCTCTACCTGGAAGACGCCGATAGTGTCGGCTTCGCACAAAACGTCGAAGACTGCCGGATCGTCCAAGGCCAGGTTGTCTAGATCAAGCGTAATTCCCCTATTCTCTTTTACCAGGGACAGCGTATCGTGCACGACCGAGAGGGTGCGCAGGCCTAGCAGGTCGATCTTGATGAGGCCAAGATCTTCCACGTCGTCCTTATCGAATTGAACGACCACCCGCCCGGGAGCCGTAGCGTTTTCAATCGGGGCTACTTCTATCAGTGGGCTGGCAGTGATCAGCATTCCCCCTACGTGGATGCCCAGGTGGCGGGGAAACCTATGGATTTGGGCACAAAGATCGAAGAGTTGCCGCCAGGGCAAGCTCTGGACGTTGCTTACGGTTTCGCCGGAGCCCTCCATGGCGAACATGCGGTCCTCCATCTTTGCTATCTCCTCGTCGATCTTGCCGGCCGACCGCGTGAAGAGCGATTTCGCCATCCGGTCCAGGACTTCGAGCGGGAATCCAAGCGCCTTGCCCACATCCCGTACGGCGCTACGCGCGCGAAAGGTTATGATCGTGCAGACCATTGCCGTGTATTCCTGGCCATACTTGGAATAGACGTACTGGATGACCTCTTCGCGGTGGGTTGTGGAGAAATCGACGTCGATATCCGGCATGCCCACCCGCTCCTCGTTGAGAAAACGCTCGAAAAGGAGATTATGGCGAATAGGATCTACTTTAGTAATATCGAGCACATAGGCGACAATAGAATTCGCCGCCGAGCCCCGTCCCTGCGCCGGTATCCCCCGGTTCTTGGCAAAGCGCATGATATCCCAGACGATTAAGAAGTACTCCGCCAGGCCAGTCCGGTCTATCACGCCAAGCTCGTGGTCCAGTTGTTTACGGACGGCCGGTGTTATCTCCTTGTACTTTTTCTCCGCCCCCAGCCAGGACAGCTTGCACAGATAGCTGTAAGGGGTCTCTCCCTCCGGAACATCAAAGCCAGGCAGCGAGTAACGGCTTAGGTCGAGGTAGACATTGCAGTCTCTGGCAATATCCACAGTGTTTGCCACCGCTTCCGGATGGCGAGCGAAGATACTGCCCATCTCGGCGGCCGGCTTCAGGTAATACTCCGAGTTTGCATAGCGAAGATGGGAGGACTCATCCAGCTTGACCTGGTGCTTGATGCAGACCAGGACATCTTGTAGCTGCCGCTTGTCCGGAGTGGCGTAATGGACATTGTTTGTGGCAACACAGTTGACTCCGGCTCTAGAAGCTATATCAGCCAACTCATCGCACAACCAGGCATCATCGGGGAGGAAATGATTCTGTAGCTCGATCCGAAAATAATCGCCAAAAAGGCGGTAGTACTTCTCTGTGGCCCTCAATGCATCCTCGCGCCTGCCGGCCAGCAGATTGGCAGCAATCTCTCCTTTGCGGCAGCCGGAGAGGCAGAACAGGCCGGGAGCACATTCACTCAGGGTTGCGAAATCGAGGGAGGCCTTGCCTTTGCTGTTTTTCAAGTGGGACCGGCTAATCAACCGGCAAAGGTTGGCGTATCCCTCCATGTTCCTGGCCAAGAGCAAGAGATGGAACCCTTCATCAGTATCCATCTCCACTCCGAAGACCGGTTTTATATTCAGGTCAAGCGCCGCCTTCCAGAATCTCACTATGCCATAGAAGCCGTTGTGGTCGGTGATAGCCAGCGCATCCATACCGAGAGCTTTTGCCCGCTCCAGCAGAGACTCCGCCGATGAGGCGCCGTCGAGAAGGGAGAAGTTCGTGTGGCAGTGCAACTCGACATAAGTGGGTGATGAATTGCTAGTCAAAAACCCGCTCCAGGTACCATGTGTCCTCTAAGCACTCGTGGTAGATCACGCACAGCAGGCCACTCTCCATTTGGAGCTTGAAATAGTCACGAACAGTCGGCCTGCGCCACCAGTTGTCGTCGACCTTCCACACGTTACAGATCTGAGCTACATGCTCCATTTTCCCCTGCAGCATGAAAGAGACCGGGCAGCCAGAATCGTTCTTCTCTACAATCTCCAGTTTTAAGGCGTGCAAAAGCCTGGTCATCTTTCCCAAATCCTCTTTGCCTTAGCGGAAGAGGCGGCTTCGTCAAATCCGATTATGGAGAACTTTTTCTCACTAAGGCCGGAATGAACATCGGCGAGTAGGGCCCGTCTCAGGCAGGCGGATGCCTCCGCCGGTTTTATTGATCCGGCTATTACTTCTAGATGGCGGCGCTTTTCGCTGCCCCTGCTACTAAAACCCAATTGCTCCCCAGTTCCCCCTTGCATATCCATCAGGAACACGGTGGCGCCGGCCACACCCGACCGGCACTCTAATCTTTCCAAGAATTTTGTTACCGGCCGCATCAAGTCAATGGTCGATGCTGTGGGATAGCGGTAATCGATGCTTTCTTCCAACTCTCCGCCCTTATCAAAGTCGAGCTTCAGCTTCAGCTTGCGGCATAACCGGTGCTCCCGGCGAAGCCTAAGGGCAAGGCCATCTATCAATTCGCCCAGCACGGCGAGCAGATAGACAGAATTGGTGATCGCGTCCTCAAAATGAGTCCGCCCTTCGAAGATCATGGGCCTTAGGCGCGGAATCACCAGATCATGATTGACGCACCGGGCAAACCGGTAGATCGCTTCCCCTTCTTTGCCGAACTGGACCGATAGGGCCTCCAAGGGCAAGTGAGCTACTTCTCCAACGGTTCGCAGGCCAAAAAAGCGCAAACTTCTCTTTACTTCATCAGAGCAAGGCAGGCATTCTATGGGGAGAGGAGCAATCATTTCCGCTTCTGCGCCTTCCGATACTATCAGTGGACTGCCATGGCTAAGTTGCGCTGCCAGCCTGGCTACATGCTTGCAGCTTGACATCCCAATGCGGGGAGTGATTCCGGTGCACCGGGAGAGGGCGGCGGAAAGAGATCGCAGCATCCGTTCTTCGCCACCGTAGCTACGCCCGGCGCCGGTGAGATCGAGAAAAGCCTTCCCCGGCCCATCAACCTCTACTCGGGGGCTGAAGCCGTCCATGACACCCAAGATTTCTTCAAAGGCGGCCGCGTACCTCTCGTGGTCCGGCTCTACAAATACAGCCGGGGGACAGGTCTGGTACGCCTGGCGCAGCGGCATCCCTATCTTGACTCCATAGGCAGCAGCTTCAGGTGATAGATCGTAGACCATCTTGCGCTCGGACGGCAAACCACCGATGATGACCGGGCGGGCAGCCAACTCCGGCCGGTTGCGAAGCTCTATAGAGATGGCGAAATTCTCAAGCAGCACGTAAGCGATTTTCATGAATGATCTCCAATTCGGTCGCCCCAAACGGTGGAGCAAGTTTGTTCTTGACTACTGTCACCCTGGCTACCCAGCCGGCAATATCCGCTCTGCACCTTATCCAATCCTTTCTGCTTACATTTACCCGCACCGAGGAGTAGAATTTCATGGCTAGGCCGCCGGTGCTCTCCTCTTTCCCATTTATGCTACAAAGATCATTGATGAAAACCAGAGCGGCGCCGGATTTATCGATCAGGCTCAATAGATTACGCAGGCCGGTAGACATAAGGTGGGATCTTATCTCTTGGTGTGGCTGGCTACCCTTAATAGGCGAGTCCGGGACTTTCGGTAGATGTGCATTCTCCTCTTTGGAGTTACCACTCGAACTCGTGGTGTAATCGAAAATGATTAGGGCCACGTCTTTGGAGCATGATAGAGACGTGGCTATTCTCAGGGCCTCGGCGAGGTTGTTAGGCCGGGCAACTAAAAGATGCCCCAAATCGATTCCTAGTTGTGTAGCGTAGACCGGGTCGAAAGTGTGCAGCAAGTCTATGTAGGCGGCAACTCCTCCATTAAGCTGGCCCATGGCAATAAGTTTCATGACCAACGTTGTCTTGCCGGATGAGCGCGCGCCGAAAATTTCGCTTATCCGGCCACGTGGAATACCACCAATGCCAAGCACAGAATCGAAACTAGAGAACCCGGTCGGTATAACAGGCACACAGGACACGGTAGAGGAGGGGGATAGTCTTACCAGCGCTTTGTATCCCCAGCGCTGCTCAGCGGAGAGTATGAGTTGATCTAGTAAAATACTCCGGTCGACGAAACTGGCGACCACGTGGTACCCCTTTTTATGGTAACTTAATAGCAGTCCACGAGTTCGTTTGGCTGAATAAGACCTAAGTAAACAGCTTAGACCCATTATAGTAGAACATATGTTCTGTTGTCAATAGATTTATCAACCGAGGTTGACAACAGGCAGTCGCAGAGGCTATCTTTCCTGCAGCCTACCCAGCGAAGAGGCACAACAGATGAAAGCTGAAATCATATCGGTCGGGACCGAGCTACTACTCGGAGAGATAACCGACACCAACGCTCCTTATCTGGCAAGATATCTTGCCGCCATAGGCGTAGAGGTCTACTGGATCTCCCAGGTTGGAGACAACCAAACACGCCTGGTTGACCTGCTCTCTAGAGCGTGGACCCGCTCAGACCTAATCGTCACCACCGGGGGTATAGGACCCACCGAGGACGACCTGACAAGAGAGGCAATTGCCGAGTATCTGGGTGAAGAAATAAAGATAGACACCGCTCTAGAGGAGCGCCTACGCGCCCATTTTGCCAAGAGAGGTTTCGTTCTGACACCGAACAACCTCAAGCAGGCCACTCTCATACCATCCGCCAGAGCGCTGCCGAACCCGCGTGGGAGCGCCCCTGGCTGGTTGGTAGAAAAAGACGGCCACATGATAATCACCATGCCTGGTGTGCCGGCAGAAATGTACCGCATGTGGGAAGAAGAAGCTCTACCGGTGATCCGCAAGGCGGCGGGTGAACACGTGATAATTTCCCGCCACTTGAAGCTTGTGGGCATCGGCGAATCCACCGCCGAGTACCGGATCAAAGCCTTGCTCTCTTCCCGTAACCCCACCATTGCCCCCTACGCCAAAGACGACGGCGTGCATCTCCGCCTAACGGCCAAAGCCGGAAACGAGGAAAAAGCGCGAGCGCTGATCGCCAGCCTCGAGGCGAAGGTGCGCGCTATACTTGGCGAGTATATCTATGCCGTCGACGCGGAGTCCCCGGAGGAGATGATCGGCAAAATGCTTCAAGAGCGCGGCCTGACGGTGGGGACTATGGAGTCCGCCACGGGAGGGCAATTGGCAACCACCATCACCAATGTTGCCGGCAGCTCCCACTACTTTCGTGGGGGGATGGTGGTATATTCTTCCGGCAATATCACCGGATGCGAAGCACTGCAAGAAACCCTCACGGCTCATGGACAATCCAGCCGGGAGGCATCCGAGGCGATGGCCACAAGCGCGAGGCAATTGCTGGCGGCGGATGTTGGCATTGGCTTGGCAGGTGCGGCCGGCCCGGAGGGTTTTGAAGGTAACGAGCCGGGAACAATTCACGTCGCGGTAGACTTCAAAGGCGAAGTGTCGTCGATGACTTCTCTCTTCCCTACATCTCGGGAGGCCTACAAGGTGCGGGCAGTGCTATCTGCCATAAACTTCTTGAGAACCATCTTGCTCAAAGAAGCGCCGGAGATGAGTAAGGAAGATGTTGCCCTCCGCGGTGAATCTGCCTGATTTTCGGTTGTACTTTCGGTGACCGTTAGCATATAATGTTTGCGGCCAGCCGCCCGGATTGGCCGCTCACAGCAAATGAAGCCGCAGGGGTGGGACTAAGATATGGGGAAAATCTATGCCATCGCTAACCAGAAGGGCGGAGTAGGCAAGACGACGACTGCCGTCAACCTTGGCGCAGCCCTTGTGGAACGCGGCCGGTCTGTGCTTCTTATCGATTTCGATCCGCAAGCAAGTCTCACGCTGGCTCTCGGTTTCAATCCGGACACCATCGAACCGACCATTTACAACGCACTGGCTGCGGCCATCGACGAGGATGGCCAGCCATCGCTCTCCAATATTGTCGTACACTCCAAATCCGGACTGGACGTCGTTCCATCCAATATCGAGCTCTCTCAGGCCGAGATGGACCTGATCAGCGCCACATCGCGGGAGATGATTCTCCGCGAGATGCTTGATGCAGTGCGTAACTCTTATGACTATGTGATCGTGGATTGCCAGCCCTCTCTTGGGTTACTTACTATCAACGCCTTGTCTGCCGCTGATGAGGTCATTATCCCACTTCAGGCAGATTATCTGGCGGTGAAGGGAGTCGACCTTCTTCTGAAGACCATTTTCCGCGTCCAGCGCAAGTTGAACCATAGCCTGCAGATTGCCGGTGTACTGCTCACTATGGCCGACGTGCGCACCATTCACGCGCGCGATGTCATCGATTTCACGCGGAGCAGCTTGAGTGGCCATATCCCGGTGTTCGAGACGGTCATTAGGACCAGTGTCAAGTTGAAAGAGGCGCCCACCGCTGGCGAGAGTGTCCTTTCCTATGCCAGTGAGACGCCAGCGGCGGAACAGTACCGGATGGTTGCGGAAGAGGTGGAACGTGGCAAATCGTGCTAGACTCACTGTTGACGACGCAAAAACCGTTCTCTCCGCTCTGGACCGGCTCGTGGGTGGGGAGACCACCCCAGAGATATCTGTTGAAGAGGTCCCTCTGAGCCAGATACGGCCCAACCCCAAGCAACCGCGCGACCGGGAATCCGCTGCCTTTTCTGAGGAAAGCCTGCAAGAACTGGCGAGCAGCATTGCTGAGTACGGGGTGCTCCAGCCTATACTTCTTAAACGGGTAGGGCGCCAATACCAGATAATAGCCGGCGAGCGGCGCTACCGGGCCTGTCTTTCTCTCGATTTGCCCACCATACCGGCTCGCCTTGTGGATCCGGAGTCGGATGAGCAAGAGCTGGAGATATCTCTCGTTGAGAACCTCCAGAGAAAGGACCTCGACCCGCTGGAAGAAGCGGAAATATACCGGCAGATGCTCGATGACCTAGGCTACACATACCGCTCCCTCGCCGAGCGCATTGGCAAGAGCGTCGGCTACATCGATATGCGTGTCAAGCTGCTCTCCTATGATGACGTCAGGGACGCCGTCCGGAAGAAGGTCATCGGCGTGGTGGAAGCCAGGGAACTGGCGCGTGTCGGTAACCAGGACATTCGCGCGGAGCTCTTGGAGCGAATTGCCGCCGGCGCTTTGGGCCGCGACCGCCTTAAGCACGCCATCAAGGACGCCACTCGAGAAACAACTCCGGTGGCCAAGAAGGCACTAGGACCCGCGGCGAAGGTTCCGGACAACGACTTGAGCACGGCGCTACGCCGCTGTCTCCGCACTATCGAGGACTTCGATACTTTTGAGTCCTTCTCTGTGGAGTACCCGGAACTGGCCAGAGTCCTGGAGGTCATTATTGATCGCTTTGGCCAGCTCCTCAACAGGAATGGGGACCAGAAGACAGCAGAAGAAGCCCCCCAGACTGAAGCCCGGGGAAGCGAGAACGCAGACAGCGGAGAGCCTGCTTCCAGAACGGATAGGCCTAAGGACGCAGCTCCGGTCCTCGATGATGCCGGGGAGCGCAACGCCATCGAGAGAGTCAGGTCCTTCCGTCCTGATGGGCGCGCCTCCGTTCTGGATCGGATCAGCCGCTACTGGATGGCCCTGGAACGAAGGGGTTACTCGTTCGAGATCGGAAGCTGGGAGGCCGAAACGGTAGGAACCGGGTTGTGGAGAGTAATACTCAGCCTTAGCATCGATGGCCAGGCATACGAGGCCGAATGGCTTCTGGATGAGGCTTCCGGCAACGTCCAACCCAGAAACGACGCCGCCAGGACCCTCAACCAACAGAACTGAATCCGCCCTACGGAGTGGCTAAGGCCAGCCAATCACTGGCGCACCAGCCGGTCTGCCCATCGACAGTTACCTGCCACCAGGTGTAGCCGTCGGCACTCTCAGGACCACCGGTCACTTGAAGAGTCGTCCCCTCGTTTACTTGGGTCACCACGGCGGTATTGATACCCGGCGATTCGTGTACCTTCAGCCCGTTCCCTCCGGTGCTCACCACCTGAACCGTGGCCCCAACGCCCATCGTTGGAACCGGGGTGGGGGTCGGCGTGGCCGTGCTAGTGGCTGGTGTAGGCGTCTCAGTAGGCGTGCGAGTGGGGCTTGGAATCGCGGTGGCCGTGGCGGTCAGAGTGACTGTGGGAGTGGCCGTAACAGAAGCGACTAGCGCGCTTTCCGGCTGCCTCGATTGCCAGAACCACACCGAAACGATAACCACAATTAGGGCGACCCCAATTAGAGGCAGGAAGGGAATCTGCTCAGCCTGCCGCGGGGGCCGGCGCCGTGGCCTGGTTTGCACCTCGTTCCGCTCGGGGGCCGGAGCTGCTTCGTATCCCCCAGGGTCCTCCGGAGGTAGTTCCACATGTAAATACGGCGCACTTTGCGGACTGGTGCGAGGCACACGGCTGTCGCCCAACTCGGCATCCCAATGACTCCCAAACGTACGAAAGCAGCTATATTCCTTTTCGTCCACCAAGTGGTTCTGGCTTCCGTCATAAAGGAGGGGGTTGCGGCACCAGCCTTTGCCCTTCAAGGGAGAGGGCTCATAGTGCCTGCAGGTCCCGCATTTCCTGCGCTCAGTCATTCAGGGCCCCTATCAGGTTGCAGTGGAACGGCTACTATGGCGCGCCGCCCATCAAATTGGGCCTGCACGCCAGCCAGCTTGACAGTGTTCCCCACATCTAGATAAAATGCTAACATCCGTCAAGTGACATGTCAACTTTGCGGGCAACCACATGGTGAAGATTCCGTGCCAAACTCCTGTTATCCGGTCAGCATAAGACCCCAAACCAGCAGTTGGCGTAGCTCTGGAAGGCTCAGAGCATGTTTGAACTAGGTCTGATATTCGGAACCTCTCTGGCCGTGGGCTTCTCCGGAGCGATGATGCCCGGTCCCTTGCTGACGGTCACAGTCAGCGAAACGATGAAGCGAGGTTTTCGTAGCGGCCCCTTGCTAGTGGCCGGCCATG
>JAMCWQ010000079.1:14852-16728 GCA_023480825.1 Chloroflexota bacterium
GCAATTATCGAGCTGCTGCTGGTCGTAGCCCTGGCATTGGGCTTGTCCAGGTTACTGCAGCAGTCGATCATCACCCAGATAATCGCTTTTCTAGGGGGAGCCTTTCTGCTCTGGATGGCCTTCGGGATGCTCAAGGGGGTCGTCCAAGGCAAGGTGAGTATTGCCTCCGCCGCATCTGAGGGAGCCGGCTGGAGGATGCCCCGGGTGGTTGCCGGAGCCCTGGTTAGCCTGGCCAACCCCTATTGGTCCCTCTGGTGGGCCACTATCGGTCTGGCCTATGTCCTTACCTCCCTCGAGCTAGGTCCGGCTGGCGTCGCGGCTTTCTACGTTGGCCATATTCTTGCCGACTTGATATGGTATTCCTCGGTGAGCGCCGTTCTTGGATCGGGCCGGCGCTTCCTGAACGACTTCGTCTATCGCTCGCTGATAGCCGTGTGTGCGGTCTTCCTGGTGTTCTTGAGCCTTTACTTCATCACCTCGGCCACGGGAGTTGTGCCCAAGTTTCTGTAGTCTTCCTTGTTTTGGGCGCTGCCATCTGATAAAATCTAAGCGGACACAGCTTTAGAGGGCCGCGCAAAATGATCAGGATCGGCACCAGTGGTTACAGCTACGAGGATTGGAAGGGTGAGTTCTACCCCGCGGCGATGAAGAAGGGGGAGATGCTGGCCTACTATTCCCGCGAGTTCAACACCACTGAGCTGAACTTTACATACTACGCCATGCCCAACATTTATACCCTGGCGGCAATGGCCCGGAAGACTCCTCCGGGCTTCCTTTTTGCCGTGAAGGCCAATCAGGAACTCACCCATACGCGGGAAGCGGACGGTTCGGTGTTCACGACTTTCATCAAGGGGCTGTCTCCATTGCTCGAAGCTGGAAAGTTCGGCTGCGTTCTGGCGCAGTTTCCCAGCTCGTTTCGCAAGAATCAGGAGAGTTTGGACTACTTGAAGCTATTTCGAGACAAAATGATGGATCTGCCTGTGGTTGTCGAGTTTCGGCATGTTGGCTGGATCGGCGAGGACACTTTTGATTTCCTTCGCAGGAACAAGCTTGGATTTTGCTGCGTTGATGAGCCGAAGCTGCCTGGATTGATCCCGCCGGTGGCCGTCGCTACCAGCAACGTAGCTTATGTCCGCTTTCATGGGCGGAATGCCAAGAAGTGGTGGGAGCACGAAGAAGCCTGGCAGCGGTACGACTACTCCTACAGTGCGGAAGAACTAGAGGAATGGGTGCCTAAGATAGGCGAGCTTGCCAAGGAGACGGAGACTACCTACGTGTTTACGAATAACCATTGGCAAGGTCAGGCGGTAGCCACGGCGCGGCAGTTGAAAATGATGTTGATGACAGAATAGGGAGTAATGAGCAATGTCTGGACATTCCAAATGGGCCCAGATCAAGAGGAAAAAGGGAGTGACTGATGCCCGCAGGGGGCACATATTCACCAAGATCGCCAGGGAGATCACCGTAGCCGCCCGAAGCGGCGGCGGCGACCCGGAGGCGAACTTCCGGCTGCGCATGGGGATCCAGAAGGCGCGTGAAGTGAACATGCCCAACGAGAACATAGACCGGGCGATCAAGAGAGGCCTCGGAGAAACTGAAGGCGCCGCCTTCGAAGAGTTTACATATGAGGGTTACGGTCCCCATGGAACGGCGATGATCCTCGATGTCGTGACGGACAACAAGAACAGGGCCGTATCGGAAATTCGCAACCTGTTCAACCGGGCGGGTGGAAGCCTTGGCGAAAGCGGCTGCGTGAGTTGGCTCTTCGACCAAACTGGAGTAATATCAATCGAGGCCGGCAAGCAGGACCCGGACGACCTGGCCCTTCTAGCCATCGATGCCGGCGCCGAGGACGTCAAAATCGAGGACGGTATGG
>JAMCWQ010000074.1 GCA_023480825.1 Chloroflexota bacterium
ACCATACATATCGTAAGGCATCTCTAATCCTCCTTGTTTTTCTTAACCTGTGCAGCCAACCTCTTGGCCTGCTTTCATAGTATTTCCGCTGAAACATGTCAAGAACCGTGCGCCGCAATGCCTCCAGCTCAGGACCGGCCGTTACATCTTCAGGTACAACTTGTACTCTACCCCGCCGATAGGGCTCCGTCTCGGTCAATTGCAGCAGGCGGATCCGGTCCAGCCCTTGCAATAGCACCTGCACCGTGCCGTCGGGGAGGCGCAAGAGGCGGGCAACGCTTGCCGCCACGCCGACCTCGTAGATGTTATCCAATACACCTTCGCGCTCGGGCTCTCGTTTGACAAAATAGCCCAGAACTCGCTGGCCAGTGACTGTCTCATTGATAAGACGTGTCCACTTTTCTCCCTTGATGGACAGCGGGAGCACGCCGAATGGGAAGAGGACGGCTGACTCGCCCGGCAGTATAGGAAGTAGTTCCGGGATAGGCAGTTCTGAAGTTCCCACACCGGGTTGTGTGATGCTCCCTAGTTGTGGTTCAACCATTAGCGAACCTCCTGTTGGCTTGAAGGCTTCATTCGGTTGTGCGTACTCTCACTGTTTGGGGTTGAGGTACGGCTGCTTTGGGCAAGGTTATCTCCAGGAATCCATCTTGGTAGGAGGCTTTGGCCTCGTCGGCGTTTACGTTCGCCGGGAGAATGACAGTCCGCTGAAAGGAGCCGAAAGGCACCTCCAGCTGGTGATAGGTCTGGCCGGGCACCGGACCCTTGCAGCTGCGTGTGCCCGCGATAGTAAGAGTATCGCCCTCTACGGTTATGCGCATCGCCACGGCCTGCACTCCGGCGATCTCGGCCAGCACAACGACTTCGCCCGCTGTCTCGTAGATGTCCACGGGCGGGCGCCACGAACCGGGCGAAAAGCCAAAAGTCTGGCGTTTGCAGGCGTTGACGTGTTCGAGGAACCTTTCCATTTCGTGCTGGAGCAACTCCAAATCATTAGGTGGACCACTCCGCGAGCGCAGCATCCGAAGCCTCCTTGCAACCAGGTATAGACTACCGGGTCATAAGACCGCGAGGAGTAGGAAAGCAAGATACATGCCAGTTTACCTCCCGGTTGGCACGGGACTTGCTGCACTTAGCCAGCAGACTGCCGCTTCGTTGCATCCTCACTGCATCATTGCCTGCATCTTTCCACTCCGGCAGTGCTTGAGAGGAGGTGATATCCCCGGGGAAGAGGGTGTGGCATCACCATTAGCGGAAATACTATGAAAGCAGGCCAAGAGGTTGGCTGCACAGGTTAAGAAAAACAAGGAGGATTAGAGATGCCTTACGATATGTATGGTAACTGGTACCCAGGCGGAGGGCCGGGATATGGCATGGGTTACGGCTATCCCGGTTTCTACGGTGCACCGCCGATGTGGTCCCACCATCATCTGGAAGATTTCTGGCCGGACTACCACTACTACGACTGGAGCCCGACGGATGCTGATATTACCGATATGGTGCTGGACAACATCGATGCCGACCCGATGATCCCTAGGGGCGATCGAGATAAGATCGAGGTCGAGACCCGTGACGCCATCGTGAGCCTTGGCGGAACGGTATCCTCAAAGCAGGCCAAGTATGCGGCTCATTCCGACGCGTTTTGGACCTACGGTGTGGTCGACGTGATCGATGAGCTCCAGGTCGTCGAGAGGCCATCCGCACAGCAACCACAGCCTCAGCGGAGACGGGCCACAAGGGCTGCCCCTCAGGGTGAGCAGTACGAGGCGGCACAACCTACACAGGGCCGGCGAATGCAGCCTCAGAGGCAGGGGCCGACCACGACCCGGCAGAGACGGCAAACCAGGACGGGCGAGCAGGAGACCCAGAGCTAGACCTGGTAGGTGCAGACCAGACGGTAACAGCGGGGGCGGGGGGCCAGGAATCAGTCCTCTCGTCCCCCTGCTTTCCTGGTGCGTAGCGACTGCTGATTCCCACTAAAGGTTACAGCAGTTCTTTCGAGGAACACCCGGCGATTGAAGGCTTTCATCATCACAAAGCGGGGAGTGCGCGTGCGCCGCGGTCCCGAACGCTGAGGTGCCCTTCCACCCTCGGCATTCTGCTGTCTGACTCTGGAGGAGCCCTTCGGCTGGTCCGCTCGTCACCTTGCCGCTGCGGCCACTCTTTGCTATAATAAGCCTGCATGCCCCAGTAGCTCAGGCGGATAGAGCGCCGGCCTCCGGAGCCGGGTGCGGGGGTTCGAGTCCCTCCTGGGGTACCAACACAAAGCCCGTTCCGACGGGCTTTTCTCGTGCCTGATTGCCAATCTGTGGTGGCACTCTTGACAACGTCTGACCATGCGAATGTTGTCAGAGTGTTGTCAAGTCACGCTGAAATCGAGACAAGCATCAAGACAGGGCAGTCTTCCATCGTCCTTGGGGCCACCTCAAACGGATGAAGATTCCCACGGCGCTTCGCGCAATGCGACTGATGGTCATTTACTATTTATTGCCGATTTTGGCATGTAGGGGAGGTGCCTTGTGCCCTCCCGAATCCTTCAGAGAAGGACGGGCGGGGACAAGCCAGCCGCCCTACCTTAACCGTCGTTAATTTGTTAACGACCATAAGTCGCACCTACCATGTCTTTGCTATCCCTTGTTACCTGATGTTGTACATCTTCATAGCAGATTCGCTTCATGGCCAGTTTGCCAGATTGCAGCTTTGGCACGGTCTTTGCGGCGCGGGAAATTACCACGGCCTTACCGGGCCGGATGGCGGCAAAGCGTTTCCTCTAGGAAATTCGCATGGGAGAAGCTGAGATGGAACAGCCAACCAGAAGCAGAGGAGTGCAACGGATTGTCAACATTCAGTCTGGAGACTTGCAGTTGCCTGGCAATTTGGTGGTGCCTGAGGGAGCCAGGGGAATAGTGTTGTTCGCTCATGGTAGCGGGAGCGGCCGGTTCAGTCCCCGCAACAATTTCGTCGCCATGGTCCTGCAGGACGCTGGTTTGGCCACCCTACTTATGGACCTGCTCACGGAAAGCGAAGCGGAGGACCGGCGCAAGGTATTCGATATTGATCTGCTGGCAAGCCGGCTGCTGGATGCCACCAATTGGCTGGGATGGGAGAAGGACACAAAGACGCTGGCTGTTGGCTACTTTGGAGCCAGCACCGGCGCGGCGGCCGCGTTGCAGGCCGCCGCTCGGGAGGGAACGTCCATCGGCGCCCTAGTCTCCCGCGGTGGCCGGCCGGACCTCGCCATGGACTACTTGCCGCAGGTGAC
>JAMCWQ010000071.1 GCA_023480825.1 Chloroflexota bacterium
GTATCGTGTTCGGGCCCACAACAGATGCAAGATCTGTGGCCGGCCCCGCGCCTATTTGCGCAAGTTCGGCATGTGCCGCATCTGCTTCCGGGAGCATGCTTCTCAGGGGAAGCTGCCGGGAGTTGTGAAGTCCAGCTGGTAGAACCGGGGCCGGTAAACCGGTCTTGGGGCTCTATCGGAGTGACTTAGAATAGCAGACCACATTATGTACGAGTTGCTCGGTGGCTTTGGTATTGAAGGTAACAACCGGGCCTCAGTGTTTGTCAATTAAGGAGAAGATTGCATGAGCGTTACTGATCCGATTGCGGACATGTTGACCCGCTTGAGGAACGCTAGCATGGCACGGCACCAGTCTGCTGTCATGCCGACATCGAAGTTGAAGCTGGAGATCGCCCGAATCCTCAAAGAAGAAGGATTTATTAAGGGGTTTGACCTGCTCCAGAACGGCAACAGGAAGATGCTGAGAATCTGGCTGAGATACAGTGCAGATAAACGGCCGGCGCTGACAGGACTCAAGAGGGTGAGTAGGCCGGGGCTGCGCGTTTACTCACACAGTACGACAATGCCAAGAGTTCTTAGCGGCCTTGGTATCGCAATCGTTTCCACTCCACACGGGGTCATGACGAGCCACGAGGCAAGGCGCAGGCGAGCCGGTGGCGAGGTCCTTTGCTACATCTGGTAGCAGTTGCGACCTCTGCGGAAACGCCGAGCACAGTTTACTGCCTAGTATTAGGAGGACGCAGTGTCTAGAATCGGAAGAATGCCGATTCCCGTACCAGCGGGGGTGGAAGTTAAGATAGAGGACCGCCACGTGCTAGTTAGCGGCAAGAAGGGCCAACTAAGCCACCGCGTGCCGGAAGGAATCACCGTGGAGCGCTCCGGGGATAACCTGATCGTGGCCAGGGCAAACGACAGTGGTGAGCAGCGTTCTCTGCACGGCCTGACCAGAAGCCTAATCGCTAACATGGTGAAGGGCGTGACAGAGGGGTACAGGAAGCAGCTCGAGATCAGCGGTGTAGGCTACCGCGCCGCCAAGGAAGGTGATGACCTGGTCCTGCAGCTTGGTTTCTCCCATCCGGTTCGCCTGGCTCCGCCAGCGGGAATCCAGTATGCAGTTGATACCCCCACCAGGCTGGCGGTTGAGGGAATTGACAAGGAACTTGTCGGTGAGTATGCCGCCAGAATTCGGGCTCTTCGGAAGGCGGAGCCGTACAAGGGCAAGGGTATCACCTACACTGGAGAACGCATCAGGCGAAAGGCCGGGAAAGCCGGCAAGATCGGCGGCAAGAAATAGGAACACTAGCGCCTGGGCCGGCAGGATGCCGGGGCCGGGCTTTTACTACGGATAACGGAGAGAGGAGTCGTTAAGTGGCTCGAGAAAGGACAGCAAGAGAAGCTCGAAAGAGGCGCCACCTGAGAATCCGGACCAAAGTTCACGGTTCGGCTGAGCGGCCGCGCTTGAGCATCTTTCGCAGCACAAATCACATCTACGCCCAAGTGATTGACGACGTGACCGGGCGTACCCTAGCCTCTGCTTCTACCTTGGAGCTGGAGGTCCGGGCGAAGGCCAAGGAGATGACCAAGCTCGAGGAAGCGACTTTGGTAGGTAAGCTTATTGCCGAAAGAGCACTCGAAAAAGGCATCAAGGAAGTAGTATTTGACAGGGGTGGCTACCTCTACCATGGGCGAATCGAAGCCCTGGCCAAGGGCAGCCGGGACAGTGGCCTGGCCTTTTAGAGATTACGCACTCATTATGTTGAGTGATTCGAGGCAATGGCATTAGGAGGGAATGTGGTCAGACAAAGAGTTGAGCCATCGGAACAAGAACTGGAAGAGCGTGTCGTGCAGATCAACCGGGTCGCCAAAGTGGTGAAGGGTGGACGGCGCTTCAGCTTCAGTTCCATAGTAGTCGTGGGCGATGGCAAAGGTCGGGTGGGGTTTGGACTTGGCAAGGCAACGGAAGTCCCGGAATCGATCCGCAAGGGAGTAGAAGCGGCCAAGAAGAATCTGATTGCCGTGCCTTTGGTGGAAGGCACAATTCCGCATGTGGTGGTCGGGACATACTCCGCATCGAAGGTCCTCCTGAAGCCGGCATCGCCCGGTACCGGCGTAATCGCCGGTGGTGGAGTCAGAGCAATCCTTGAGGCGGCAGGCGTCAAGGACGTGCTGACGAAGTCCCTGGGCAGCAGCAATCCGGTCAATGTAGTCCGGGCCACCGCGGATGCGATACTGCAACTGAAGCCGCTGGAGGAAGAGGCTGCCCGCCGAGGCAAGACAATTGAGGAGTTTCTCATGCGTCGGGGTGGATATAAGCCACAGAGGAGCATAGCTGGTGAGTAAGAGTGATGCACCTAAGCTCAAGATCACATGGGTCAAGAGCGCAATAGGTTACAAACAGGACCAGAAGAACACGGTCGCGGCACTGGGCTTGCACCGGTTGCACCAGACCGTTGAACACGAAGATACACCCGTCATTCGGGGCATGGTGAATAAGGTCCGCCACCTGGTCAAGGTCGAGGAGGTATCGAACAGCCAATGAAGCTACATGAGCTACATCCCGCTCCTGGAGCGACCCGCGAGCGCAAGCGCGTCGGTCGCGGCCATGGTTCCGGGCACGTGAAAACGGCAGGTAGAGGAACAAAAGGGCAGAAGTCACGCTCGGGCGGCAACATCCGGCCTGGTTTCGAGGGCGGACAGACACCCATCATGCAACAACTGCCCTACAAGCGCGGTTTCACCAATATCTTTAGGGTGGAATACGAGATAGTCAATCTCAACAAGCTGGAGGAATTCCCGGCAGAGAGCACCATCACTCCCGAGACTCTGATCGAGCGTGGGTTCGTTGATACCGGGTCACGCGTCAAGATACTAGGCTCCGGTGAGCTAACCAAGCCGTTGCATGTCAAGGCACACCGGTTCTCAGCAAGCGCCCGGTCGCGCATCGAAGCGGCAGGCGGTAGTGTAGAGGGAATCCAGTAATGCTCCAGGCTGCGGCGAACGCCTTTAAGATTCCGGACCTTAGGCGGAAGATACTCTTCACCTTCGCGATGCTGGTCGTCTTTCGCCTTATAGCCCATATACCGGTACCCGGAGTCGACCTGGTCAAGTTAAATCAGTTGTTCGCGTCGAGCCAACTGCTCGGCATGCTTGACCTGTTCTCCGGCGGCGCGCTGACTACGTTGTCTATTGCGCTTATGGGGGTATATCCCTATATCACCGCACAGATGTTTACGCAGCTCCTGCTCTCGATG
>JAMCWQ010000099.1 GCA_023480825.1 Chloroflexota bacterium
GGTGATACGCGCCGGAAGCAGCAAGGCGATATCCTGATCGAGCAGTTCGAGGTCCTTGGCCAGTTGCCGTCCCGTTCCCGAGAGCTTGAGGAACTTCTCCGGCGAAATCCCGTTTGGTATAGCGCTCACTTTATCCGGCGGCAGCTGCATGGTCTCGGCAAGCTCTTTCCGGCGGATTTCCGAGACGGTGACATAGGCCACCTGGGGAAGGGGAGTGCGCAGCAGAGTGAAAGGGAAAACGGGATGCAGATGCGGCAGATAGAGGGGATTGACCCAGGCGACATCATGGCACCAGGCGACGAACCTAGTCCCGATTCCCTCTTTGATAAGCCGGTGGAGAGCCGCGGTGAGCGGCAGGCTCTTGTGCAGAGTGAAGGCATTATGGACTATGCACACTGCAACGCCCTCCAGCGCGGCCCGTAGATCGCTCGCTATTCGCTCTTCCAGTTCGTAGAAACGGGAGCCTACAACTCCCTTTTCCAGATACTCGTGGACAGCCAATACCTCTGCGTTCTTGGAGTCGAGAAGCGGCAAGAGAACGTAGTCTGACCCCGCCAGGCTTGCGCCCCGTCCTGCCACAATAGTGACGGCATAGCCATGCTCCGCCAGCAGCGCAGCATGAGAAGCCATGACGGACTCCACACCACCTATAATCGAAGGCGATGTGTAATGGAGAATGGCGATTCGAGGCCGGGTGGCGTTATTCTGAGTCATGCGAATCCCCCCGGATTTTCCGAAAGACGGCTGGTCTCCGATGGCACCGGCGTCCGGCAAACGGTTGGAGTCAGTCTAGCCGCCGGGCGCAAGCCTGTCAATTGCATAATGGCGAAGGATGTGCACGGGGTGCTATGATAATGGAGTTACTATCGGGGCAATTCTTGTTCATTGATGGTTTCGATTGCCTCGAGTCAATTGATTCTGGAGCATGCGGATGCCTTACATAATCGGGCTTACCGGCAATATCGCTTGCGGCAAGTCTACGGTACTGCGGTGGCTGCGGCAACTGGGAGCGGACACCATTGACGCTGATGAGGAGGCGCGGCAGGTCATGGAGCCTGGGGAAGCGGTGTGCCGCCAGGTGGAATCCGCCTTCGGCCCGGAAGTGGTCGATTCCTCGTCTCACATCGACAGGAAGAAGCTGGCCCGGATCGTGTTCACGCAACCCGAGAAACTGGCCCGCTTGGAGCGTATTGTTCACCCCGCTGTGAAGTCGGCCATCGATCAAATGGTTAAGGAATCAAAGGCCGAGGTGGTGGTGATCGACGCCATCAAATTGCTGGAGAGCAACATGTGTGCTCGCTGCGATGCCATCTGGGTAGTCACCTGCCGGGCGGAGCAGCAGCTCGACCGCCTGATTCGAGACCGTGGTATGGCTCAGGACGTAGCTACAATGCGGATCAATGCTCAGCCTCCGCAACAGGAGAAGATCGCCCGTGCCGATGTGGTGATCGACAACAGCGGGCCGGTGGAAGCCACCCGGCAGCAGGTGGGAAAGGCCTGGGGGAAGGTGATGACGAGGCTACGTAGGGACTAGCTCTCTTGCAGGTCCGTGAGTTCGCGATCGGCAGTAGTTCCCCCCTGATAAGGGGGGCTAGGGGGGTTAGGGCTTTGCACAGGCATAAAACGATCTCAATCCCCCTTGGCATGGGGACTTGCCGTAGCCCGCTTGCCATAAGCGAACTCATGACTCGAAGCGAGACTTAGCCTGATCACCCCTAACCCCTCAAGGGGGATGTAGGCTGAAGCCTACCCTACCATATCAGCCTCTGCCCGCACTGTGTTCGCTCTGCGCTAGCCCCCCGCCCGCTAGGCCCGTTTTGCCAGCTCGTCCTTCAGGTACGAGATGATGTCCACTGGTGTCGGATTCTGCCGGTAGAGTAGGGACAGGTAGTAGCTCGTATAATCCCCGAATAGGATGGACGTCATCATATTAGCCAGGGGATTATCGCCGCGTGCCTCGATAGCCACATGCTCGATCCCCCGCTTGTCCAGAATACTCTCCGTAACGGCGAAGCGGGTCAGATTCCGGGGCTCGTTCAAAGATGACTTGAGCATGATCACGACGATCTGGCTGGCGAGCGCCTGCGGATGCTCGTACCCTACCACTGCGTTATGGTTCAATTCCGGCAAGACCTCGAAGGCGGACCAGGCTTTGGCGTTTTCGTTGAATTGCCCTTTCCAGCGGCGAGCGACTTCGGCGAGAATGTCGGCTCCGTAGACCACGGGTAGCCGGTTGTGAAGACGCCTGGCCAGCTGTTTTGCAGGGTTCTTGGACTCCGGGTTGCCCTCACCTATCGTCTGGGCCAGCGCCTGCATCTCCTTCTGGGCGCTGAGGATGTCCTCCTTCTTGCTGCCGATCAGCCCGACCTTTTCCAGCACTCCCAGCAGAGGGACCAGCGAATAGCCAAGTGCTGCTCTCGGTTGCGCCTGGTAGGAGAAGGTGAAGACGGGAATGCCCAGTTCTCTGCTTCTCTCGGCAAGACGGCCGCCGGTGGTTAGAGCGATGAGCTTGGCCCCGCGCTTCTGGGCCTTGTCAAAGCCGGTCAGCGTCTCCTCGGTATTTCCGGAGTAACTGGAGGCGATGACCATGGTTTTCTCGTTGACAAAACCCGGCAGCGAATAGTCGCGGTTGACTACGATAGGGGCCGGACTCTCGCCGGCAACCAAGGAGCGCACGAGATCGGCGCCGATTGCCGATCCACCCATACCGAGAATCACGACGTTTCGCGGCGAGGCATAGCTTCCGGGTATGGGGAAAGACTCAATCATGTTCCAGGCATTGGTGAGCTGGCCTGGGAGGTCGTGAATACGCTGCAACATCCCATCCGGGTCCACGCTGGGATACGATGCATTGTCGTCCAAATCGAAATCTGGCATTTCTTTGTCTCCATACTTGTAGGGGGGGCCCATCTTCTGGTTGTTCCCCTGACTGGAGCCGTGGGTGGTTAGGCCCTCATCCCCTGGCCCCTTCTCCAAACGCTGGGTGAAGGGGAACGACTTGCTCCCCTTTTCCCCGAGCATTGGGGGAAAGGGGGCTGGGGGGAGAGA
>JAMCWQ010000022.1 GCA_023480825.1 Chloroflexota bacterium
TCTCGTAGCCACGGCGCAACCACGTGGCGCTCAAAGGCCCGGTTACTACGCCGGTCGGCACGGGATTTCGCAGTGCCAACGTTTCTCTTCGTCAAGAGCTGGACCTCTACGCCTGTGTCCGCCCTTGCAAGACTTACCCGGGGGCCCCCACCAGATACCAGGACGTCGACCTCGTCATTATTCGTGAGAACACCGAAGACCTGTATGCCGGAATCGAGTTCGAGAGCTGCAAACCGGCTACTTTGGAGTTCATCGAGGCTGTGGAGCGATTGGCGGGGCGCGCCATCCGGCCCAACTCTGGGATCAGCGTCAAGCCAATTTCCGCGGAGGCGTCGGATAGAATTGTTCGCTTCGCTTTTACCTATGCCCGGGAGAACGCGCGTCGCAAGGTGACCGCGGTGCACAAAGCGAATATCATGAAGTTTTCCGACGGGCTCTTCCTTGCCGCAGCCCGCGCCGTTGCCCACGATTACCCTGATATCGAATTCGAAGACCGGATTGTGGACAACATGTGCATGCAGTTGGTCCAGCGGCCGGATCGATACGATGTACTCGTGCTACCGAATCTCTATGGCGACATAGTCTCCGACCTGTGCGCCGGGCTCATCGGGGGACTCGGGCTGGCGCCCGGAGCCAATATAGGCAGAGAGGTGGTGGTGTTCGAGCCTACCCATGGCAGCGCGCCCGATATCGCGGGGAAGGGGATTGCGAATCCCGTGGCCATGATTCTCTCCGGCGTTCTGATGCTCCGGCATACAATAGGCTTCGCCGGCACGCTCACCGCGCGCCGGGGTCCTCGGCGGGGACCGAGCAGTTCGGAAGGAGCAGTAGACCTCTGGTGGTTCGAGCAGGCAAGACAATTTCGGAGAAGATACTCGGCGAGAAATCAGGCAGTGACGCCCGCGCCGGAGACATAGTAGTAACGTCAGTCGACGTGGCCCTGGCTCAGGATGGCACTGCACCCCTCGCGGTTCGACAGTTCGAGGAGATGGGGCTCAAATCCATCGCCAATCCGGCCAAATCGGTGTTTTTCCTCGATCATGCCGCTCCTAGTCCCCGCAAAGAACTGTCCAACGACCACATGCTGCTACGCCGGTTCGCCTCCAGCATGGGCATGCAGCTATCAGAAGTTGGCCAGGGAGTCTGCCACCAGATAATCGCCGAATCCTACGCCAACACGGGAGATATTGTAATAGGTGCCGATTCGCACACGGTAACTGCGGGCGGAGTCTGTGCCTTCGCCACCGGGATGGGATCTACCGATGTGGCGGTGGGCATGGCCCTTGGCAAGACTTGGCTTCGAGTGCCCGAGACAATCGCCGTTCAAGCCGTGGGCGCGCTACCAACTGGCGTCTATGCCAAGGACCTGATCCTGCGCGTCATCGGTGAGCTGGGCGCGGATGGCGCTACCTACCGGGCGCTGGAATTCACCGGAGATACTGTTGCCTCGCTGACCATGTCGGGCCGCTTCACCATGGCTAACATGGCCGTGGAAGCCGGCGCCAAGGTCGGGCTTGTGCCTTCTGATGAGACTACCAGGCAATACTTGGAGGAACGAGGACGGGGGGATTGCTTCCGGCCACTCGCCTCTGATCCGGACGCCGTTTATGAAAGAGTTCTTGTGATCGACTCCGCCGGGCTGGAGCCCATGGTTGCCTGCCCACACAAGGTCGATAATTCCGCCACGGTCCGGGAGATGCGAGGAACCAAGGTACAGCAAGTGTTCCTTGGCTCCTGCACCAACGGACGAATAGAAGACCTTGAAGTTGCCGCAGCTCTGCTCCGTGGGAAGCAGGTCAATTCAGCAACCCGGTTGATCGTTGCTCCGGCCTCACGCGAGGTTCTACTTAGGGCACTGGAGAAAGGGCTGATCTCGACCATGGTCGAGTCCGGAGCCACCATCTTGCCGCCCGGTTGTGCCGCCTGTGTCGGCGTGCATCAGGGAATACTGGGCGACGGAGAGGCGTGCCTTTCCACCTCGAACAGGAATTTCAAAGGCAGAATGGGCAACCCCGAGGGCTTCATATATCTGGCCAGCCCGGCGACCGCCGCAGCCACCGCCCTAACGGGCGAGATTACCGATCCTAGAGAGGTCATGTAGGATGACAAGTGCTGCTCAAGCTGAGACATCACCCACTCTGCGCGGGCAAGCCTTCAAATTTGGAGACGATATTTCCACCGATCATATCGCCCCCGGCAGGCTGTTTCACCTCCGTAGCAACCTGCCAGAACTCGCCAAACACGTCCTTGAGGACGCCGACCCAAGCTTTGCCAGTAGGGTTCGCCCTGGAGATTTCGTTGTTGCGGGCAAGAACTTCGGCCTTGGATCGAGCCGGGAGCACGCCCCGACGATTATCAAACTCGCCGGAGTCAGCGCCGTCCTGGCAAAATCCTTTGCCCGGATATTCTTCCGCAACGCCATAAATGTCGGGCTTCCGGTCCTTGTCTGCGATACGGACCAAATCTGCGAAAGTGACGAGTTGGAAGTAGACCTGGCGCGAGGGACAATTCTGGACCGCACCAACGGCAAAGAGATCACGTTCGGCCATATCCCCCCTGTGATGATTGCCATCTTGGAGAGCGGGGGACTGGCAGAATACATTAAGAAATTCGGCGACCTACAACTAACGCCATGATCAATGGTAAGCCCAGCCCCTGGCTCTAAGGAAGTACAATGACCTATAAAGCAACTCTCATTCCGGGAGACGGTATAGGACCGGAGATAACCAACGCGGCCGTTGGCGTGCTGGAAGCAACCGGCATCCAGTTCGACTGGGAGGTGGTTACCGTGGGTGAGACCGCGCTCTCCCAGTCCGGCAGCGCGCTGCCACCAGCCACACTGCAGTCCATCCGGCGCAACCACGTGGCGCTCAAAGGCCCGGTTACTACGCCGGTCGGCACGGGATTTCGCAGTGCCAACGTTTCTCTTCGTCAAGAGCTGGACCTCTACGCCTGTGTCCGCCCTTGCAAGACTTAC
>JAMCWQ010000091.1:0-1044 GCA_023480825.1 Chloroflexota bacterium
CCCGCTACGTGGACTTCGATACCATCCGGCCGGTCTATCCCACCGATCCGGACAAGTGCCATGTGGCTTACGTGGTGGCCGATACGGAATCTTGGGAGCAGAAGATGGCCCAGGCGCTGGAAGAGATGGACGAGGTGGTGGCCTACGTCAAGAACTACCAACTCGGCTTCAACATCCCCTATACCATCGAAGGGGAGCAGCGCAACTACCTGCCCGACTACATCGTCCGCTACGACGACGGCAAGGCGGACCTCCTGAATTTGATCGTGGAGGTCTCCGGCGAGCGCAAGAAAGACAAAGAGGCTAAGGTTTCCACCGCCCGCAACCTCTGGATTCCGGCGATCAACAACCACGGCGGCTTCGGCCGCTGGGCATTCATCGAAATCGGCGACCCCTGGGACGCGAAGAACACCGTCCGGGCCCTGATTGAGCGTCAGCGACAAACAGACTGACGAGGCGCAGGACTACATAGACGAGCGTGGAGGTCGCGCAATGAGTGTAGAAGGCTTTTTCGAGGAGACGCTTCAACAATCGCGAATTAAGTCAGCGATAGTCACCAGATATTTTGATGCGTGGTCTACGGTCATTATCTCTAAGGCGGGCCATCTGTACGATAGGGTGGCCTACATCGACCTTTTTTCGGGGCCGGGATTCTACGCTGATGGCACGCCATCCACACCCTTACTGATAATCGATAAGGCCATAAGAAATCCGAAACTGCGCGAGAGGCTTGTGACGATCTTCAATGACAAAGACCCAGCGCACTGCGACGCTCTCAAGGCTGCGATAGATGCCATGCAGGGCATAGATGGTCTCAAGTACAAGCCGCAAGTGGATAACGAAGAGGTTGGAAGCGAGATTGTCGGGCAGCTTGGGAGCGTCAGGCTAGTGCCAACTGTGTGCTTCATTGACCCGTGGGGTTATAAGGGTCTCTCTCTGGACTTGGTGAATTCGGTGCTCAAGGACTGGGCCTGTGAATGCATCTTCTTCTTCAACTACAAGCGCATAAACTCCGGACTTAGCAGGGGTAGTTGAGTCCTCAAC
>JAMCWQ010000091.1:1054-15532 GCA_023480825.1 Chloroflexota bacterium
TAGTTGAAGAAGAAGATGCATGGACGAATTGTTCGGCAAGGCCAGGGCCGACCGTTTGAGGACTCAACTACCCCTGCTAAGTCCGGCTGAGCGAGAAGAGACGATACTGCGCGAGATGTCGGCTGCTCTTCAGGAGACGTATGGAAACTACGTGCTTACTTTCCGGTTCATGGACAGAGACAGGGATAGAACAAGCCACTACCTAGTGTTCGTTACTAAGCATTACCGCGGTTACGAAATAATGAAGGAGATAATGGGTAAGGAAAGCCAAAAAGACGGGAAAGGCGTGCCGATGTTCGAGTTCGATGAAAAGAAGGTGGGACAATTGATGTTGTCGGGAGTCTCACCCGCGATGGACCATCTCGTTAATGACCTGCCCATGGTCTTCGCGGGTCGCACTCTGACAATGAAGCAAATATATGACAATCATAACGTGGGAACAAGGTACATCAAGAAGAATTATAAAGATGCTTTGACAACGATACTTGAGGGCGGTCTTATCTCTACTAACCGGCCGCAGCTACGAGCAGGGACGTTCGGTGACGATGTCGTCGCCACTTTCCCCGTGATAAGGAGCTAGTTATGGGTGCAAAATCGTCAATAGAGTGGACTGAGTCAACATGGAACCCCGTTACCGGCTGTACAAAGGTTAGCCCGGGGTGTGCGCACTGCTACGCCGAGCGCATGTCGCTGCGGCTCAAGGCAATGGGTATGGCCAACTACGCCAATGGCTTCGAGGTGACCCTGCACGAGCAGACCCTGGAACTGCCGCTTCGCTGGACGAAGCCCCAGATGATCTTCGTCAACTCTATGAGCGACCTCTTCCATGACGCCGTTCCGGACGAGTTCATCAAGAAGGTGTTCGATGTCATGCGCGGGGCGCGGCGGCACCGGTTCCAGGTGCTTACTAAGCGCTCGGAACGCCTGCAGAGATTGAGCCCTGATCTGAACTGGGCCCCGAATATCTGGATGGGCGTGAGTGTAGAAAACAAGGACTATGCCTTCCGCATCGATCATCTCCGGCAGACCAGCGCTAAGGTCAAGTTCGTCTCCATGGAGCCCTTGCTCGGCCCCATTACTAACATGGACTTGCAGGGAATCGACTGGGTGATTGTGGGTGGTGAGTCGGGCCCAGGCGCAAGGCCGATGGAGCCTGAATGGGTTCTCGACATTTGTCGTCAGTGCCGGGGCGGCCAAGTAGCCTTCTTCTTCAAGCAGTGGGGCGGGACGAACCGCAAGAAGACCGGCCGGCTACTCGATGGACGTACCTACGACGAAATGCCAGAGGCGCGCCCCGAGGCACCACACCAAGATGGCTTGGACTTGGCTTCGTGAAGAGGTCTAATGGAGAGAGTAGATGTCATTTCGAGGGAGCGGTGGGGTCGGATAGAGCCCGATTGAAGAAGGCATAGCGACCGAGAAATCTAGTAACCAGTCTAGATTGAAGAGAGCCGAGGGACCAGGAGAACTAGATTTCTCGGGCCTTCCATGGTGGTTATCTTGACATAGTGCACATGGGTCGGCCCTCGAAATGACACGTTCGAAATGACACGTCTCTGCCACCGAAAGGACAATCCCGTTCGTTTTGTGGCTATTCCGTGTAGAGAGGTGAAGTGATTATGGCTTCCAAGACGAGCAAGACTGAGATGCCGGTCGCCATCGTCAAACACAAGGACAAGCGGGTGAATATACCGACTGAGGAGCTGAGGGATTTCGTGGCGGAGGATGAGAAGGCGCCCAAGACTATTCTCTACCCTCGCGACCCCTCGCTGGATCCGCAGCTTGTCTGGAAGGGCAAGGATGAGCAGGACCAGAAGGACCTCGAAGTCCCGGCCGTGCCCGTCTACATCCAAGAGAAGATTCACCCGCAGGCCATCATCGAGGACGTCCGCGCCCAGGCGAAGGAAAGACAGGAAGCCAGCCAGCTCAACCTCTTCTCCGACTTCAACGGCATCAAGTTCGAGGACATGGTGGACTTCTACCATCACGAGCAGAACTGGGCGAACCGGATGATCCTAGGCGATTCCCTCCTCGTCATGACCTCCCTGGCCGAGAAAGAGGGCCTGAAGGGCAAGGTCCAGATGATCTACATCGACCCGCCCTACGGCATCAAGTTCGGCTCGAACTGGCAGGTGTCCACGAAGAGACTAGATGTGAAGGACGGCAAAGCCGAGGACATGTCCCGCCAACCGGAGCAGGTGAAAGCGTTCCGGGACACCTGGGAGCTGGGCATTCACTCTTATCTCTCCTACCTGCGTGACCGTTTCGTGACCGCTCGCGATTTACTAACAGACACAGGATCAGTATTCGTACAAATTGGGGACGAAAACGTTCATCTTGTTCGGTGTCTTATGGACGAGGTTTTCGGTAGTGAAAGCTTCGCATCCGAGATATCGTTCGCCAAAACAACCAGCTTTTCAGGCAATTATCTCTCTTCGATCTGCGACACCATCATCTGGTATGCGAAAGATATCGACCGGATGAAGTACAGGAACCTGTATCGTGAGAAAATGGCAGGAGGAGAAGGAGCATCCAAGTACCGACCAGCTGGTAGCCTATCGGCATTAGATACCGAAATCGCGGGAGCGACGCGCCTTGCGAGGTTAGATCAGCTAACCTCGCAAGGCGCGTCGCTGAACACTCACCAAGAGTTCCGTTTCCGTGATCAAGTCTGGACACCGCCTGCCGGCCTGCACTGGAAAACGAACGTGGATGGCCTAAGGCGGCTTGGACAATCAGGTCGGCTTGCCATCGAGGGGCGGTCATTATCGTACGTGCGATACCTAGACGATTTCGCTGCTTTCCCACAGATCAACATCTGGCTAGATATTGGCGGGATACAGAGCCGGACAGATCCTAAAGTATATGTAGTACAGACGGCGACTGAAGCCGTAAAGCGGTGCGTGCTAATGGCCACCGACCCGGGGGACCTCGTACTGGATCCAACATGCGGCTCCGGGACGACGGCCTATGTAGCCGAGCAATGGGGGCGGCGCTGGATAACGATTGACACCTCCCGCGTGGCGTTGGCCCTGGCCCGCACCCGGCTGATGTCCGCTCGCTTCCCCTATTTTCTCCTGGCCGATTCCACCGAAGGCCAGACGAAAGAAGCGGAGATCACCGGCCAGGCGCAGCCGGGTTTCAAGACCAACAGCGATATCAAGAAGGGCTTCGTCTATAAGCGCGTGCCGCATATCACCCTCAAGTCCATCGCCAATAACGAGGAGATTGACGCTATCCACGCCAGGTGGCAGGACCAGATGGAGCCGCTGCGCTCCAAGCTGAACGGCCTGCTCGGAAAGAACTGGGAAGAGTGGGAGATTCCTCGCGAGCCGGGCCAGAACTGGCCGGAAGCGGCGAAGCAAGCGCTTGGCCAATGGTGGGAAATGCGCCGCAGACGACAGAAGGAGATCGATGACTCCATATCCCGCCGGGCGGATATCGAGTTGCTCTACGACCAGCCCTATGAGGACAACAAGCGGATCCGGGTTACCGGCCCGTTCACAGTCGAATCCCTCTCCCCACATCGGATGCTCTCGACCGATCAGGACGCTCCGGCCTCTGAGCAGGACGCCCAGAAAGCGCCGGAAGCGGTGCAGTTCGAGACGATGATCATCGAGAACCTCAAGAAGGCCGGCGTGCAGAACACCAGGAAGAACGAACGGCTAAAGTTCGACAGGCTGGAGCCCTTTGCCGGCGCCTGGCTGCAGGCGACCGGCGAATACACGGATTTGAAGGGTGCTGTGAAGCGTGTGGCCGTCTCCATCGGCCCGGAGCACGGCACGGTCGGCCCCGAACAGGTTAAGGAGGCGGCCAAAGAGGCGCTGCAGGGTGTCGGTTTCGATTTGCTGGTGGTTTGCGGCTTCGCTTTCGACGCTCACGCCGGGGAAACGGCCAAGGAGTTTGCCCCCGTCCCGCCAATGCCGAGAGAGGGCTTCGTTGCCGAAGAGACCAAGCAGTTCGGCAAGCTGCCGGTGATGCTGGCCCGCATGAATCCGGACCTCGTGATGGGACCGGAGCTGCTCAAGAAGACCGGCTCCGGCAACCTGTTCATGGTCTTCGGCGAGCCTGACGTGGCGATCACGCATACCGACGGCAAGGTGCAGGTGACGATCAAGGGTGTGGACGTCTACGACCCGACCACCGGCCAGATTCGCTCCAATTCCACGGACGACATCGCCTGCTGGTTCATCGACACGAACTACAACGGGGAGAGTTTCTTCGTCCGCCACGCCTATTTCACCGGCGGCAACGAGCCCTACGACAAGCTGAAGCGCGCCCTCCGGGCCGAGATAGACGAGGAGGCCTGGGCCTCTCTCTACTCCACCACTTCCCGCCCCTTCGACCCGCCCAAAACCGGCAAAATCGCCGTGAAGGTCATCAACCACTACGGGGATGAGGTTTTGAAGGTGTATGAGGTGTAGATGACGGAGACAGATCCAGTCTATCCTCGCGCTCTGCATTTCCAATTGCTGCGGGGTGACACCGGTCAGCTGCTGGTTTCATGGGAAGGTGGCAAGCTTGTCGTGGTGAAGAGGCTTTACTCCATCCCCAAGGAGATAACGCCAACGTCCGAAGACTGGCGTGGATTCTGGGAGGCTGTTGAGCAGTGTGGTGTCTGGAGTTGGGCTCGTAGGTATCGGTCGAAGAGGTGCATGGTTCTTGACGGCACTCACTGGCATCTGACCTTGGCCTGCCAAGAGAACACAGTGGAGTCCGAGGGCCTAAACGCATTTCCTGGCTCCGATTCGATTACCCCATCCGATCAGTTCAATCGATTCCTGCGGGCGATTGAGGCTCTTGCCGGAGGGTGAGATAAGAGATTACCTCATTCATGGCATGGAGAAGGGCTCCGGATGATCCTCAGTGATGCGTGCGCAGATGCTGTACAGGCGATCTATTGACAGGCCGCGAGAACTACCTGCAATTGAGGTTTTGAAATCATGGAACAAAGGAAATTTGACTTGAATATAGAGAAGGTGTTGGAAGACTGGGAAATCTACCACGCAGTCCGGGAAGTCATAGCCAACGCCATAGACGAGCAGCTCTTGACCGGGACCAAGGATATCGAGATTGCCAAAGACGGTCAAGACAGGTGGCGCGTAAGGGATTTTGGCAGGGGCCTGCGGTACGAGCATCTGACACAAAATGAGTGCGATGAGAAGCTGCGCCACCCCGAACTAGTCATCGGAAAATTCGGGGTCGGTTTGAAGGACGCCTTGGCAACTTTTGATCGGCACAAGATCCCCGTCGTGATAAGGTCCAAGCATGGTGACATCACGCTCGGCAAGTCGGCCAAGTATGGTTTTGACGACATTACCACGCTGCATGCATTGATCTCGGAGCCCTCAGATGGGAATCTTGTTGGCACGGAAGTCGTCTTGGAGAGGGTAAGTGATAGAGATATCGAGCGGGCAAAGTCGTTCTTCTTGAAGTTCTCCGATGATGAACCGCTGGAGCAGACCCAGTACGGGCAGGTCTTGAAGAAGGGCAGGTCGGGCGCAAAGATATACGTAAACGGCCTGAGGGTCGCTGAGGAAGAGAATTTCCTCTTCTCGTACAACATCACGTCGCTAACCAAAACCATGCGGAAAGCGCTGAATCGGGAGCGAACCCACGTCGGCAGGACAGCCTATACCGACAGAGTGAAGTCGATCCTCCTTGAGTGTAAAGGCAAAGAGGTCGCGGGGCTTCTCGTCGAGGATCTGAAGGGATTTGAGACCGGACAGTCTCATGACGAGCTAGCCTGGATCGAGGTTTCAGTACATGCCTGTAAATTGCTCAACGCAGCCGACAAAGTGATATTCGTGACCCCTAACGAGTTGTTCGTGGCCAAAGACATGATCGACCGAGCGGCACGCGATGGCTATAGGGTAGTACCGATCCCTGACAACGTGAGGCAGAAGATCAGTGGACTGCACGACTTGACGGGGGAAGCCATACGAGACTTGGCGCAATACAGGGTAGAATGGGACGAGAGCTTCGAATTCTGTTTCGTGAGCGAGAAGGATCTCACGAGAAGAGAGCGCGAGGTCTTCGCCAAAACGAACGAGATACTAGGGCTCATAGGCGGCAAGCCAAAAAGCGTTAAGGACATATTGATTTCTGAGACTATGCGACCAGAGGCAATGGGCTACAACGAGGCGATCGGTCTATGGGAGCCCGCCAACCAACGAATCATCGTCAAGCGAGATCAACTTAGGGACATCACCTTGTACGCTGGCACGCTACTGCATGAAGTGGCACATGCAATAACCGCCGCTCCCGACGTATCGCGTGAATTCGAAAAAGGGCTTACCAGCCTTCTAGGAGAGAGTTCTGCGCGGGGTTTATCGTGAGGCCGCGGTCGGACGGGCCCCAACCGGAAGGCTTTACGAGCAAGGAGCTCGATTTCATCATCAACTACGACGTCAAATACCGCATGGGGAAAGACGCAGAGGATGGTGATTCTTGACCCGGGAAGAACTGCTCGAGCTAATCAAAGAGGTCCAGGAACACCAGAGCGAACGCGAATACGTCGAGGTCAAGAAGGCGAAGAACGAGGTTCCGAAGCGCATCTTCGAGTCAATTTCCGCCTTTGCGAACCGGTCTGAAGGCGGAGTCATTCTCCTGGGTCTCGATGATGAACGCGGCTTCCAAATTACCGGAGTGGACGACGTTGCCCATCTACAAGAGGTAATGACTCAGTACTGCGTTGATTTGATGGAGCCGCCGGTAAAGCCCGAGTTCTCTATTGAGACGATTGGGGGCTGCAAGGTGATGACTGTCGAAATACCGGGGTCAGAGCCAATCCAACGGCCGTTCTATTACAAGACGGTGGGGCTCCAGAAAGGCTCTTACGTCAGAATCGGCAACACAAATAGGCAGATGACTGCTTACGAGATTCTGGCGTACATGAACGCTAAGTCGAGTCATTCTTTTGATGATGAGGTGGTACCAAGCGCGACAATCGATAATCTTGATAGTCATCGAGTTCAGCGCTATTTGTCGAGCAGGATATTGGCGCGGCCTCATGCCGAATATCTTACTCGCCCGCTAGAGGCTTTACAGCGTCTGGGTGTAATTCGCTCCGTGGACGGAATAGTGCGCCCAACATTGGCAGGGCTGCTAGTATTCGGTGAATATCCGCAAGAATTCGAACCACAAATAGTCATCACCTACCTTCGGTACCCTGGTATCACAGAAAAGGAAAAAGGGCCCAAGGGTGAGAGGTTCATTGACAACCAGAAGTTCGATGGCCCTCTTCCGGAGATGATTGACCGCACCCTTGGCCACATTCTGGCGAGTATCCGGAGTAGTAGCTTGATCACCGGATTGTTTCGGCGCGATATCCCGGAGTATCCGCGTGAGGCAATTCGGGAAGCAATAGTCAATGCAGTAGCACATCGGGACTACAGCCCCATGGCAAGGGCCTCCTATATTCAAATTCGGCAGTATGCAGACAGGTTGGAGATTCAAAGCCCTGGTGGTCTCTTTGGCACTGTAACTGAGGAGAATATCGAGGAACACTATTCAACCCGCAACAAGGTACTGATGCGTCTCTTGGAGGAGTTGAACGTTGCGGAGAATCGTGGCAGTGGGATTTCGGCAATGATAGGCAGTATGAGAGAGGCCAATCTACAGCCCCCGCTCTTTCAGGATAGGACAGACTCCTTTCTTGTTACTTTCTCAAATCATTCGCTGATGAGTCCGGATACAATTAAGTGGCTGAACCAATTTCGTTCACTACCCATCAACGAGCGTCAGCAACTTGCCCTAGCGTATCTCCGGCTCAACGAGCGGATAACTAACAGCATATACCGGAGACTGAACTATGTGGACCTGATTACGGCCAACAAGGAGCTACATGGACTCGTCCAAACGGGGGCCGTTGGCCAGCATGGAACCAGGCGTTGGACTGAGTACTCGCTGGCCGTAGTGCCACAAGAAATCGAGACGCCCTCTACTGCGGCGGACCAGGAAGAGACAATACTTGACTATGTTGACAAGCATGGTTCTATTACGCGTTCTGAATGCCAACATCTGCTAGGTGTCAGCGAGAATAGGGCGCGCTACTTGCTCAAAGTGCTGACGGACCGCGGGTTGTTGAAGATCGAGGGTAGACGAAGAGGAGCGAAATACGTGCCAACCGGGTTATGGAGAATAACTCGTAAATAGAGAGAGCGATTTCTCCATAAATTCTCCATAAGCTGGAGCCTATTGTCTACAAATTATTCATGAACTATAGACAACTGCCAGAAAATGCCAGCTGCAAGACTTGAGCTCAGCTATATGAATTGCCAGTAGTTCTGCCACAGCCCAACAGGGGGATGGAGCGTTTCTGGGTGCTCCGCAGAAGCCCGGAGGCCGCCTCTCGGCCTTCAACTCGCTGCCCTCCCGCAAGTATGCGCGAGAGATAACCGTAAATGGCGTGTAATTGCGTGCAAATCGCGTGTAAATCACGTGTAGCCAACATTGTGGATAAGTCTATTTACTGGTATACTTGGCCGGTGTAAAGTAGAGTGTAAAGTGAGAGTTTTACGTCCCACTGGAAAGGCGGGATTGTCCCTTGAGTACACTGCTTGAACTGATCGGCTTGCCCAAATATGAGCGCCTCGTCTACCAGAATCCTCCGCTCGCTCAGGTGATCTGCCAGGTTCGTTTCCGGCGTCTCCTAGCAGTGGCGGATAAGGCTGCCATTGGCCGGGTGCAGCAGTCCTTTCGAAGCAGGTATCCCAAGCTCACTGAGACTCAGGGCCTTGAATTGGGTATTCAGTCGGGACCGGGTGGAGCACGGCTTGATCAACCCCATCTATGGCAATTCTCGGATGAAGAGGACAACTGGAAGGTGATTATTGCCGAAGAGTTCTTGGCCCTCGATACGCACCGCTACGCAGATTTCGAGGACTTCTTGGGCCGCCTGAACGAAGCCCTAAGCATATTCGTCGAGAACGTCGGGCCGCCGGAAGTCCTGCGAACCGGCCTTAGATACATCAACGAGATTCGTACCGACCCGCCGGACTGGACTCGCGTCATCTCCGGCGATCTTCTTGGGCCGCTGCTTTCTCCCGAGCTGGGCAAGGGGACCGGGCAGATACAAGCGGTGCAACAAATACAGCTACGCTATCCCGGGCAGCAGGGAATCAACATTATCCATGGAGCCTTTCCGGAAGGGACCACCATTGCGATTGCGCAGGCACAACAGCCGCCCACGGTTCCCTTTTACCTGCTCGATTTCGACGTGTACCGGGAGTACTCAAGCGGGGAGCCCATAAACGTCGAGGAGATTTGCCGGAACATCGGAGAAGCAAATAAGGCAATCTACCGCCTCTTCCGCTGGTCTGTGACTGATGAATTCATCTCGGCAATGGAGGTGAGATAATATGGAATCCAAGCCTCTTGGTCAGGGCCGGGAAAGTGCGCAAAACGAGCGAAGCGGATCAGACACGGAGCTCGTCATCCGCGAGACAGCGGCGGCTTACCTTGCTGCTCCTCCGCAATCCGTTGGCGGCAGCTATTCCGGTCTGCGGCTTCTGGAGATGAATACCGGTACCACCGATGGCTACAATTTCGGACTGGCCCGCCAGCTGCTCCGGATCCAAGCCACCGCAACCGCCGATGGCCGGACTAGGATCGCCCTGGTGAGGCCATGGCGTTACTCGCCGCGCCGGAGCCGCCGCTATCAGTTCTACCTTCTTGGAAGACGGGCGGCTAGTTCCCCCCGAGCTGAGAGGGCCGGGCCGGCGGCGCCTGCTCCCCATTTGGCAGCCGTGGCGGCAATAAAATCGCTGACTATGTTGCCGCAAGAACGCATCGCCCGGCTGCTCGGAGTCTCTAGACAGGCTCTTCACGCCTGGGAACGCGGCCGGCCCATTGCAGACGCTAACCGGCAGAAGGTTTTCCAGGTGCTGGGAATATTGGAGAGAGCGGCCAGGAACCACAAAACGCCCGCGGAAATGCAGGCCTGGCTCGACAGCCCTCGCGGCCCGGATGGCCGCACACCGGCCCAACTCCTCGAAGCCGGCGAATATGACCGCGCCCGGCTGCTCGCGGTAACGGTGCCCTCGCCTGGCATTAAGCGGCCGCCGGAGTGGGCCGGCAAACCCGTGCCTGAGCGCTTCCGGACTGGAGCCGAAAGGTGGGACCGCCCGCTACCACCAGACCGCGATGATGAATACTTCGATCGCTTTGGCAATCCGGGTGAATCAGCGGATGAAGAGGATGAAGCCAGGTAGTGATGACCGAACAGCCACCTAGCCAGCTGCACCTCGGCCAAATCCTCTACAACGCTGGTTGGCGGCAAGGGTCACTCTTCACTTCCCCGGATATCTGCTTCTATCATAACGATTTGGCCGATTCTGTTCATTACGGCACTGAAGGCCGACCACCAAAAGTTCGCGAGCTGAGGTCCAACGAGAAATTCGTGCTGATTACACAGGATTGCGACATCGTCCGTTCCCCGGACGTCGAGCCATATGTCGAGGCGCTGATTTGTACACTTGAGAAGAAGCGGGAACGCATTGACAGCATTGACCGTAACAGCCCTCGTTGGTTCGTAATATCACGCTCGAGGGGCTTAATAGCCAACGCGCGGTATCGAGTAGTGATATCAAAACAGTCGCTTGCCGGTGTTTATCCTGAACCGTGGCCGGAAAGCGAGACCCGCCTCCAGCGTTTCGCTCGTTGGCTAGCCCGGCGCTACGCTCGCCCGGCTGTACCAGACGATATCACTGAAGCTTTGATCGAGCCCTTTTCGATGGCCATCAGCGATCTCCATACTGATAATCCCGGTATAGCAGCGCTGTTTTCCGAAGTAGTCTACGATATTCGCTTATGGATTCGAAAGAGCCCCGGCTTACCCCATTGGCAGATTCGGGTAGCTCTCCTTTCTGACGCAATTGGAATAAGCGAAGCTCAGCATGAGGCGGTAGAGCAGACAGTCTTGGCCGCCCTTGGTGCGGTGAAAGGCGATCTGGTATCCATAGAGGGCTGGTATCTCGCAACGAACGAAGTGTTTTCCCTGGCCGACTACTTCGCCACCACGCCGGTGTTCTTTGAGTACCTAACATACCAAGGCGACGAGATAGTCGGATTGGAGCCGCCGAATGAACTCTAGTGGCTGGAGTATCACCGGCTCTTTTCCGCCACCTTCAGCCGCCACTGGGCAGCCGGCGTTTGTCGGCAATCGCAACGTTGCGGGCACCCATTCTCTTGCCCTATTCTGCTCCGTCAAGTGTCCGGGGAAGGTCATCCTGCAGGCGTATGATCTGGCGGTGAAGCTGCGGGACCGGGGGGTGACGGTGATCGGCGGGTTTCATTCGCCGATGGAGAAGGAGTTCCTGAGCATCCTCCTGCGGGGCAGCCAGCCGGTGATTGTCTGCCCGGCCCGGAGTATCGAGAAGATGCGCATTCCGCCGGAGTGGACGAAGCCCCTGAACGATGGCCGGCTGCTGATCGTTTCACCCTTCAAGGCCGGTGAGCGCCGCCCAACTGTTCAGATGGCTCTGGAGCGCAACCGCTTCGTGGCGTCGTTGGCTTCGCAGGTTCTCATCGCCTACGCCGAGCCGAGCGGGAAGACGGAGCAGTTCTGCGGGGAAGTCCTCGCCTCCGGCAAGCCGGTCTTCACGCTGGAGAACGAATACAACCGGAATCTGATCGAAATGGGAGCGGTGGCGGTGGGGATGGAATATGAGTTTGGAGGGCGTTAGGAGTTTGGAGTGCGCAAGCTTGGAGCCTGTCTCAAAATAGCTGAGTTGGCCTCTACCGAGAGGTGATAAGACGGCTGAGGCCGAGGCTTGACGCGCCGGTCGCTTCTTGTCTTGTCTACGCGTCCCTCTCGCCAGCCCCTTCGCCACCTGATGCCGACTTCGGCACTTGTTTTCGCCTGTTTATGATGGCTGTGCTGCTCTCAGCAGTAGGCTCCTCTCTGGCCGCCTTCTCCTCCATACCCTCCACAAGGTGCGTAGATTGAAGGCGGTCGCTAATAACTCCCATTCCCCTTGTACGTTGGCCAATCCCCGTAGCAGAAACCTTGTAGCCCCCTGCACTTCCTTCAATATGCCAAACACGGGCTCCACAAGCTCCTTCCGCAGCTTATACAGCGCCTTTGCCTCGGTACTCTCCATCACCTCTCGATGCTTGAGCCGCACCTCCTCGTACACCCCTACCTGCAACTTGCGCCCATGCCATCTGTTCTTAGTACACCGTCCAAAAGCAGGGCAGCTCAGACAATCCTCCCGGCTGCCATGATACACCCGGATTACCCGCCCATCCCGGCGCTTGGTCACTCCCCTGAACTCCAGCTTCTTGCCCTCGGGACATGTGTAGCTATCAGTCTCCCGCTCATAGACGAACCGGTCCCGGTGATAAGGCCCTACTCCCTTCCCACCTTGCCGGTCAGGCATGAGAACCCTGTACCCCTTCTCTCGCACTGCCTCCAGATTCGCCTCCGAGTGATACCCGGCATCGGCCAGCGTTACCTCGGCTCCCGTGATCGTGGCTTCCTTGGCTTCCTCTATCATCGGCACCAGTCGGGCATAATCACTTGGTTCGTTGTCCACCCCAACCGCCGTTATCAGCAAGCCACTGGCCCCCGCCACCCCTTCCCGAAGGGGGCTTACCACCGCCTGAGCATTGTACCCGGCAACAAATCCATGCCGGCTCTTCATCAGGCGAGCATCAGGGTCGGCAAGGTTGACGTTGCTCGGCCCCTCTTCGGCCATCACCTGGGCAAGAGCCACTTCCACGTGCTCCCGCAAGGCTTTCATCTTCGCCAGTTGCTTCGGTAATCTGCAGCGACCACGCTCCTCGTCGGTACGGTTCTGAGCCTCTAAGTCGGCAATGGCCCCATCAACACGCTTCATGAGCTTCTCGAGCCCCTCGGCTTTGTAGCTGCGATCACCGGTGGCGTTGCCACTCACCTTGGTCCCATCCAGAGCTTGCACGGCCAGATCCACCAGCCCCGCCTTCACCGCAGTCCGCACCGTAAGCTTCAGCAACTTGCGCATCGACTTGCGGTTGTCACGATAGAATCGCCAGAGGGTGTTGTGATCAGGTCGCTGACAATTCGCCAACCACATATAGGGCAGTTGCTCTAAACAAGCCCTCTCCAGCTTTCGGGCCGAGCGGATGCCGGACATAAAGCCATGGAGCCATACCGCCATCAACAGACGAGGGTGATAGGCGGCGGTCCCAAGGGGGTCACCAGCGAGGCGAATACCCAACTCATCCCAGGCCGAAGCATCTAGTGAGTCCACGAAGGCGGCCACAAACCTGACAGAATGGTCTTCGGGGACCAATTCATCAAGACTGGGTGGCAGCAACCAACTCTGGTCACGCGAAAAGGGGCGCACAGGCATGCCCAACCTCCCTGCTAAGCTACCGCCTAGTCTACCGCACCCTCTCCCGCTCGGCTAGCCATCACTTTTGAGACAGGCTCCGAGCCACCGCAATCCAAAGGGCCGTCCTCCCCTACAAGGTCGGCGCAAGGCCTTGCGCCCCTACCTATTGCCGAATGTGTTACCTATGTCTCCGAACACCCGTTACCCATGTCCCTGAATGTACCTTCGCCTTCCCCCTAACCCCCAAAGGGGGAATGCCGGCTGAAGCCGACCCTACCTTTTCTTTCGCCCCTTGGCTCCCTTCCCCCTAGTATTGGGGGGAAGAGCCTGTCCTGAGCGCAGCGAAGGAGCTGGGTTAGGGGGTGAAATCGGGAAGGGCTGGGGTTGGGGGGCGAAATCGGCAGGGACAAAGCCCCATCTACACGTTTAGCAACCATTGCGCTATGATATGGAGAAAGGGAGCATCACATTATGGATGAGACGATTCTATCCAAGCGTAAGGAGATCCTAGAAATTGCCTCGAGCCACGGGGCCAAGAACGTCCGCATATTTGGCTCGTTCGCCAAGGGGAATTCACGACCGGATAGCGATGTCGACGTGCTGGTCGATATGGAGCCAGGGCGGAGTATCTTGGATGTGGTGGCCATCAAGCAGGACCTCGAGGATTTGCTTGGCCGGAAGGTCGACGTAGTCACGGAGCCGGCGATCAGCAAGTACATTCGCGACGATGTATTGCAGGAGGCCGTCCATCTTTGAAAAGGGATATTATCTATCTCGAGCATATCCTCGACGCCGCGGAGAAGATAATGCAGTATTCCGCTGTAGGCCACGATACGTTCCTCGCTGAAACGCACTGGCAGGATGCTATCGTCCGGCAGCTTGAGATAATGGGCGAGGCGACCAAACACCTTTCAGACGAGATCAGGTCTCGGTACCCTGAACTACCATGGAGACGCATTGCTGGATTGAGAGACGTACTGATTCACGACTACATGGGGGTAGATCCGGAGATCGTTTGGGCAATTACTGTCATGAGATCCCAAAATTGCATGTTCAGGTCCGAAGGATAGTTGAGACTTACTCCCCATAGATCTCGCTTTACCCTAGCCTATTCAACGGGCAAAAATGCGGCCCATTGCCGGCTCCGTGACTACGTCGA
>JAMCWQ010000075.1 GCA_023480825.1 Chloroflexota bacterium
AGATTAGTTTCAATCACAAACGAAACAGAAGGTACGGCGAGCCGAAAAGCCGGTGGACACCGATCTAGTATAGGCTTTCCCGAGCCGGTGTGTCAATCACACGATAGAGCAAGGAGACATTGGCGCGAAGTCGTAGCAGATTCTCCGGTTGCAGCCATTGCAGTGGCGGGATGCGCCCGACAGACCTAGATTCCAGTGCATCTCCACCCAAAAGTGACGAAAGCCTCCCAAGCTTGCCCGTAACACACTCCCAACTTGGGCGTTAACTGGGTTATAGAAAGGAGATAGCGTGGATGGAAGAACTTGTGCAACAGGTGATGCAGAAGACGGGAATATCTGAGCAGCAGGCCCAGGGAGCTGTCAACACCGTCGTTGATTACTTAAAGGCGAGACTGCCGGGCCCGGTGGCGAGCCAACTCGATGCCGCTCTTGCTGGAGGCGCTTCTACCGGCCCTGCTCAGGGAATGCTGGGTGGCCTCGGTGGTATGTTAGACAAGCAGTGACCAACGTGTGTCTGTGCAAATAAAGGAGGAGATTATGCCGAAATCAATCAGCGAATTGCGAGGAGTGTCCAAAGATCTGGGCACGAAGTTGGAAGAGCAGGGCATCACCAACACTGATGAACTGCTCAGGGCCGCGAAGACTTCAACATCGCGGGCGGCACTCGCCAAAACCGCCGGCGTGGATACCAAAGTGATACTGGAATTGGCAAATAAGGCCGACCTATCGAGGATTCAGGGGGTCGCAGGATCGTTCTCGGACCTTCTGGAAGAGGCTGGCGTGGACACGGTGAAGGAATTAGGGAACCGGGTTCCCGAGAACTTGCACGACAAACTGGAGACTCTCAACAAAGAGAAGAAGATCGCGGGGCGGACACCCTCTACCGAAATGATAGCGGACTGGGTAAGCCAAGCCAGATCAATGCCAAGCAGCCTAGAGTACTAGTTCTTTCTGCTGGCAACTCGGCCTCACAGGGCTTTCGACGCATCCTGGTAGGGTGCCGGCTGGCGACAGGTCCTTCGGCCAGTGTATCGACCAGATCCCGTACTCATTGGTCCGGCGCTAGAGGAGTGCCCGGGTGCAACTGCCCGGGCACTCCTGTTTGACTGTCCGCCTCCAAACAAGTGACTAAAGGCAATTCAGTAATCTGGCAACTTAGAGCGCTTTCGCCGGAAACGTCTGTCGTGTTAGTATGGACAGTACTCGGCCCATACCAGCTAGAGGTCTCGGCGATGCCCCAATTCTCTAATGTTGCCATCTTCCTGCTGGCCGCGCTGGGATACTTGATCATCCCCGGCCCGGCCGTTCTGTATATCACCAGCCGCAGCGTGGCTCAGGGGAGGCGAGCGGGGCTGGCCTCGGTCCTGGGAATCGAGCTGGCCAGCCTCACTCACGTAGCGCTGGCGGCCTTCGGCCTCTCGGCATTGCTCTTGGCGTCGCCACTCCTCTTCGACATCGTCAAGTACCTGGGCGCCGCCTACCTGATCTCTCTGGGCGTGCGCACCCTGCTGGCGCGGGAAGGATCGGAGCGGGAATCCGCAGCAGCCGAGGGCAGCTTCTCCCAGTTTTCCACTCAGGGCTATCTGGTGAACCTGCTCAGCCCCAAATCGGCCCTCTTCTTCTACGCCTTTCTGCCGCAATTCGTGGATCCGGCCGGAGCAGCGGTGGTGGTGCAAGTCTTCCTGCTGGGGGCTCTGTTCGTGGTGCTGGCCTGCTGCACCGACAGCGCTTACTGCCTGCTTGGCTCGACAGCCGGCCAATTGTTCACCGGCTCGGCCCGCTTCGGGATAATCAAGAGGTATGCCTCCGGTGGCGTCTATATCATCATCGGCCTCACCGCCGCCATGGTCGGGCCGCACTAGAAACACAGAAGCGGTCGTGGCCTTGCGAGCCACTGTAAGGGTCAAAGGGGCAAGGCGGGCCATTCTGTCATTCCGAAAGCCCCGCCTCTTTCCTTGAACAACTCTTGGCCCTCAGTTGGGCGAGGCTGAGGAATCCGTATCCTTAAGTCCTTCGCCAGGCACGGATTCCTTAGTCGCTTCCGCATTTTAACCTCGGATATTCTCTGTATCCCCCCGCTCCTTCGGAATGACAACTTCGCCCCTTTTCCCCCCTAACCCCCAAAGGGGGGATTGCGGCTGAAGCCGCACCTACCAGAGGAATTGCTGCTCCATATTGACTTCCCTGGGCTCAAACCGTAAAGTTAGACTATGATTTCCATAGATTCCACTGCGGTGGATACAATCAAGCGAACAGCTTCGACCGTCACCGGCGCAAACCGGTGGGACCATTTCCTGGCCCGCTGGGGCTGGAAACGAAGCGAGCATCTGGTCGAGCCGGGACTCTACGCTTTGGGCAACCCTACTCCGGGGTCGCCGGTTTTCGTCACAGCTAACTACACTCTGAGCTTCGACGCGCTGCGGTCGTCCCTGGCCGGGCTGGACTGCTACATAATGGTCCTGGACACAAAGGGAATCAACGTCTGGTGCGCCGCCGGGAAAGGTACCTTCAGCACCGCCGAGGTGCTGAATCGCATTGAAAAGACCGGATTGGCAGATATCGTGAGCCATCGCCTGCTGATCCTGCCTCAACTCTCCGCCCCAGGCGTCGCCGGGCACCGGGTGGAAAAGCGCTCCGGTTTTGCGGTGGAGTTTGGGCCTATCCGGGCAAGCGACCTGCCGGAGTATCTGAAAACTAACTCCGCCACCCCCGAAATGCGCCGAGTGCGCTTTGGACTCCGGGACAGGCTTATCCTCGTTCCGGTGGAATTCGTCCATGCCGTTCCCCGGATGTTAGTGGCGGCGGTGCTGCTGTTCTTCGCGGATGGTGCGCTCGCCTCGTCCGCCGCCGTGGCCTCGCTACTCGCTGGCGCGGTCCTCTTCCCGATAGTTC
>JAMCWQ010000060.1 GCA_023480825.1 Chloroflexota bacterium
CCAGCTCGTGCTCGCGAAGGATTGTCTCGATGCGAGCAATGTTCTGCTTGACCTCTGCTATGCGCTTAAAATTCTTCAACTGGCCCGTAGTGCTCTGGAAGCGCAAATTGAACAGCTCTTGATGAGCGTCATTCAGTTGCTTTTGCATCTCGGCGACAGTTATATTACGCAGTTCTTGTGCTTTCATACTGTGGCGGTCAGCGAAGGAAACTCCTACTTCTCTCCTTCTGCCGCTGCCTCCTCCTTGCTCACAAACTTGGTTCTAATCGGCAGTTTGTGGGCGGCCAGGCGCAGGGCCTCTTCAGCCAATTCGGCACGAACGCCGCCAACCTCGAATAGAATCCGCCCTGGCTTCACCACGGCCACCCAGTGGTCCGGTGCTCCCTTGCCGCTACCCATACGGGTCTCAGCCGGCTTCGCCGTAACAGGCTTCGCTGGGAAAATGCGGATCCAAACCTGGCCACCACGCTTCAAGTGGTGAGTAATGGTCCGTCTGGCGGCCTCAATTTGCCGGCTATCGATCCACGCCGGCTCCAAGGCCTCCAGTCCGAACTCCCCAAAGGCGACGGTGTTGCCCCTAGTGGCCCGCCCTTTCATCCTGCCTCTGTGCTCTTTTCTATGCTTGACCTTTTTGGGCATTAGCATATTTGCTGTGTCTCCTGTCTATCGTGCTACTCTGCAGCAGTGGCGGCAACCGGAGCCCGTTCGGCTGGAGCGGCTTTGGGCGATGGTAAAACATCGCCCTTGTAGATCCAGACCTTGACCCCTATTCTGCCGTAGGTCGTGTGCGCGTGTACCTGTCCGTAATCGATATCTGCACGTATCGTGTGCAGCGGCACCCGGCCCGACATGTCGGTGACGGTGCGCGCCATTTCGGCTCCTGCCAGCCGGCCGCTCAGCTTGATCTTGACGCCCTTGGCGCCAAGTCGCATTGATCGCATCACGGATTGCTTCATGGCTCTCTTATACGAGACCCTCTTGCTCAATTGTTCGGCGATGCTCTCAGCGACCAACTGGGCGTCCAACTCGGGCTGCCTAATCTCTTCAATATTCAGCCGGACCTTCTTGCCGGTCTCTTGCTCCAGCTCGGACTTGAGCATATCCACATTGGCTCCACTCTTCCCGATGACGATACCCGGCTTGGATGTATGAATGGTCACATCGATCTGATTGGCCGACCGCTGGATCTCGATAAGAGAGACGCCTGCGTTCCGGAGCCTACCATGAATGAGCTGCCGCAGATGGATATCTTGATGTAGCTGTTCGGTGTATCCTTTCTCGGCGAACCACTTGGACTGCCATTGCCGGACTACGCCGAGTCTAAAACCTGTCGGGTGAACTTTCCTTCCCAATCAAACCTCCTCTCGTTCTTTTACTATGACGGTGATATTCGTTGAGCGCTTCAAAACACGGTCCCATCGACCGCGGGCTCGTGATCTCATGCGTCTCATCGTAGGCCCTTCGTCTGCTGTGGCTCTAGAAATGTAGAGGTCTTCCGCAGCCAAGTTGTAGTTGTTCTCGGCGTTGGCAACAGCAGATTTCAGGACTTTTGCCACCGCGACCGCAGCCGCCTGAGGCATGTATCGAAGTGTGACTAGCGCTTCCTCCGCAGGCCTGCCTTTGATCGCTTCAGTGACCAGGCGGACCTTCCGGGGAGACATCCGTATGTACTTGCCTGTTGATTTCACTTCCATTAATAACGACTCCCTTTGGTCACTTTCCAGTTTACTTCAGCCGGGTGGAGCGCTCGGTATGGTGCCCATGGCCTCGGAAAAACCGGGTTGGCGCAAATTCCCCCAACTTGTGGCCCACCATGTTCTCCGTAATGTAAATCGGCACGTGCCGGCGCCCGTCGTACACGCCGATCGTGTGCCCGACCATCTCCGGAAAGACAGTAGAGTCCCGCGACCACGTCTTCACGACGCGCTTGGCTCCAGTGGCGTTCATGGACTGGATCTTCGCCAACAGCCTTTCCTCGATGTATGGTCCCTTCTTGGACGATCTGGACAATTTCCCCTCCAAAATGTGAAACTGCCTGGTTTGGCCTCGAACCAGTAACAGCCCGCCAGCCAAACCAGCAATAGTCAAATACGCTATTTCTTCCCGCGTCTCCGGACAATCATGTCGTTGGTCCTCTTGTTCCGGCGCGTGCGGTAGCCCATGGCCGGTTTGCCCCAAGGTGTCTGAGGCTGGCCGCCAACGGGAGCCCGGCCCTCGCCACCACCATGCGGATGGTCCCGTGGATTCATCACCGAGCCCCTCACGGTTGGGCGCACACCCATCCAGCGAGACCGCCCGGCTTTGCCCATACGCAAGTTACTCCAATCGGCGTTCCCTACCTGGCCGATTGTCGCCAGGCACTCGACATCCACCAAACGGACCTCTCCGGAGGGCATGCGGATGTGGGCGTACTTCTCGTCCTTAGCCAGTAGCTGGGCGGAAGCCCCTGCCCCGCGAACCAACTGCCCACCGCGACCGCGCTGTAGCTCAATGTTGTGTATCTGCGTGCCGAGGGGGATATTGCGTAGCGGGAGGGCGTTTCCAACCCGCACTTCCGCACCCGGCCCGGACGTGACAACATCTCCGATCTTCAAACCAGCCGGAGCCAATATGTATCTCTTTTCGCCGTCTTTGTAGAAGAGGAGGGCAATATTCGCGGACCGGTTCGGGTCGTATTCGATAGCATGCACTGTGGCTGGGATTCCGAACTTGTCGCGCTTGAAGTCGACTATCCGGTACTGCTTCTTGTGGCCGCCGCCCTGGTGCCGGACGGTTAGCCGGCCCTGGGCGTTGCGCCCGGCTTTCCCCTTCAAGGGTTCGAGCACAG
>JAMCWQ010000034.1 GCA_023480825.1 Chloroflexota bacterium
ATGGCGAGGGTGCTGGGTGGCATGCAAGGTCCGTTAGTAGGGATAGTGAGCGTGCTGAACGGCCCCATCAGGTCGCTGGCGTACCTCTTGCAGGCGAGGGCGGACCAGCTTTCCGGTCAGGAACAGCAGGCCGCATAGGATAGTAAGAGCATAATAATGGAGGGATTTTGAGATGGCTATGTCCAAAGAAGAGCTGATTGATGCAATCAGCAATATGACCGTGCTGGAGCTTTCCGAGCTCGTGAAGGCGCTTGAAGACAAGTTCGGTGTCAGCGCTGCAGCACCTGTGGCAATGGCTGCGGGACCGGCTGCTGGACCGGCCGTTGCCGAGGCTCCGGTTGAGGAGAAGACCGAGTTCGACGTTGTCCTCTCGGAAATCGGCCCCAACAAGATCCAGGTCATCAAGGTGGTCCGCGAGCTAACCGGCCTGGGCCTCAAGGAAGCCAAGGACCTGGTCGAGGCCGCTCCGAAGGCCGTTAAGGAAGGCGTGAACAAGGAAGAGGCCGAGGCGGCGAGAGCCAAGCTGGCCGATACCGGCGCCAAAGTTGAGGTCAAGTAGACTACCGACCCGGCCCCCTGACCCCCGGCCCCTTCCCCCCAAAACTGAGGGGAAGGGGAGCCAGGGGCGATGGGGGTGGCATAATTTGTCATTGTGAACGGAGCGTTCGGCCGGCTAGGCAGACACACAATGGGAATAGTGAGAGTACCGGCCAGGCAGCCTGTAGGTTAGGTCGGGGAGCGAAGTGATCCTTCCGGGGAAGGACTAGTTCCAGGTTGTCTAGCCACCAGGTACTAGATTCTTCGGGCTCTCTTGTTACTGGATAGTGTTCTTAAGTCGGGTAGAACGGGCCCTAAGAATGACAGCGAGTTTTCAAAACTCGCCTGAGTTCTCTTGACAAACGCGCAGCGTTAGGTTATATTTGAAATTGCCCCGAGGGGTTGACGAGCTAGTCAGCCGGCAGGGCAACCGGAGTTGTTCCGGTCCGACGAGCGGTGCGGAGCCGTAAGGCAGATCGGCCGTAAGCCGAGGGAAAGAAGCCGTAAGGTTTCGGAGAGATCGGTAATCTGAGGCGAGCCAGGCCCTTCATCCGAAGGAAGCGGTGGACCACCAGGGAGTTGGGCAGAGAACGTGAGCGGAGGGTTTTCCCTCATTGCTCCGCCGGTTGTTCCTAAAGGAGTTCCTAGTTCGAAGGTTTCTCGGGGCACTTCGCGTCCAGCGAATGTGAACCTTTGTTGCCTCCCGCTGTAGGGGCACACGGCCGTGTGCCCGCCGGGGGTTGAGGAGGTGGGTATCTGCTAAGGGGGCCGGCTGATCTTTCTTCGAAGGACGAAATCCGCAGCGTGAAAGGGCATTAGAGAAGGCATCCCCCGCCGGCGCTGTTGCGGGCCTGGCACCCATCTGTTATAATACAAGTCGATCCGGGGCGTGGCGCAGCCCGGTAGCGCACCTGAATGGGGTTCAGGTGGTCGGAGGTTCAAATCCTCTCGCCCCGACCGGATTAGTAGAGAGCCCTCCAAAGAAGGGCTCTCTGCGTTTGCAGTAGTTGTTGAAGACAGGCGAGGTTGTTATGGAAGCCCCGGAAAGTGCCAAGGAAAGAATACATAGCCTAGTCGAACAATTGCCCGAGAGCCAACTCGATGCTGCTGAACGTGTGCTGGCCTACTTGAAAGTGCGTGGCGAAGACCACTTGCTGCAGGCACTGGTGGAGGCTCCAGAGGATGATGAGATTGCCGGCGCGGAGGAAGACCGCGCTGCCGATGAAGCGTGGGCGGAGTATTGCCGCGGCGAAGGTCGAACCTGGGAAGATGTGCGGCGGGAACTAGCCGATGAGTGAATCGCCTACTTGGCGAGTTATTATCACTCCAAGGGCCGAGAAAGAACTGAAGCACTTGGATCCCTGTGACCAAGCGCGTGTGAGAAGAGCCTTGGACTCCTTTGTGAGTGGACCTGGTCGTGTCGACATCAAGAAGTTGAGAAATAGGGGAGATGAGTGGCGCCTGAGAGTGGGCGACTGGCGCATCCGTTTCCGAATGGACTACCAAGCTCGCACTATAGTTGTGTTGCACATTCTGCCCCGTGGAACTGCCTATCGCGATTAGACGCAACGACTCACCTGAATGGGGTTCAGGTGGTCGGAGGTTCAAATCCTCTCGTCCCGACCAGACAAGCGGGGCACTAGTATTCCAGATAAGCACCTTTCATTGCTGATGAGGCTCTATCGGTGTATTTCTTATAAACTCCCTTTCTTGGCTCAAATTTCGGAAGCATCCAATGAGACTTCCGGTCTGCGAACGTCTCTTCCACCTCACTTTGACCACAGCGCCTCCCTGCAATGCCCACCACGTTTAGTCTACGGTTAGCCACGTCCAACTCAATTAAGTCTCCATCTTCCACAAGCGCTATCGGTCCACCAATGGCAGCTTCTGGTGATATGTGCCCGACAGCAGGACCTCTGGTAGCTCCAGAGAACCGCCCATCAGTTAACAACACTGTTGACCCGGCCAGTCTGCTATCACACAACATTGCTTCTGTGGTCATGACCATTTCCGGCATGCCTGAACCTCGTGGTCCCTCGTACCGGATAATCAGAACGTCGCCGGGATTTACTCGATCTCCAACTACACAATAATAGCAATCTTCTTCGGAGTTGAAGACCCTTGCCGGCCCGACGTGGTATCTCATGTCCTCTGCTACGGCGGCGTACTTAATGACTGCACCTTCAGGGGCTATATTCCCTTTTAACACCGCAATTGAGCCCATTTCTTTTGTTGATTCCAGAGGCCTAATCACCTGCTCGCGTCTTAATTCATAGTTGCGAAGATACCCTTCAACTCTCTCAAAGAAACCATCATTCTTGACGTCCTGAAGATTCTCCCTTAGAGTCTTTCCGGTTACAGTCATCACATCAAGGTTTAGAAAATCCCTGAGCAACCACTCCACCATTGGAATACCTCCGGCGAACCACAAGGCTTCTGTAGGGTACTCGCCACTGGGATAGATATTGCCAATATGGGGAATCTTGTGATTTAGCTCATCGAACTTCTCCGGCCTCAATTCAATCCCCAGTTCATGAGCAACTGCTGGCAAATGAAGCATTGCATTTGTAGATCCACCTATAGCAGCATGTACCACTACTGCATTATGGAAAGCGTCCGGAGTGAGAATATGTTTTGCCGTAATTCCCTTGTTTACCAACTCCATTATCTGTCTTCCTGCTCTTCTTGACGATGCTACGATGTCGCGCATCGTTGCCGGAGCAAGAGCGCTGCCAGGTAATGCTAAACCCAGCGCTTCGGACATGCATTGCATTGTGCTTGCTGTGCCCAAGAACTGGCAGGATCCCACTGATGGGCACCCTGTAAGTTTAAAATCTCGAACCTCTTGGGGTGTTATTGCATCTTTCTTCTTTTCTCTTAGTGAGATGTCTCCTGCTTTCACAGAGGTCGACATGTCCGGTCCAGGCCTCATACTCCCGCCTGGAACGAAGACTGTTGGCAGATCCAGGCGAGCTGCTGCCATAAGATGAGCTGGAATCGATTTATCACATGAAGAAATCAAAACCAACCCATCCCATCCGACAAATGATCCATGGATTTCGACGATGTCCGCAATCGCATCCCTCGAAGCTAGCACAAAATTCATTCCATTATGCCCTTGCGCACATCCGTCGCAAACATCCGTAACGTGATATTCAGCCGGCCGTCCTCCTTCTTCATATACTCCGATGCTCACCTGATTACTCAATCCCATAAGATGAGCACTTCCAGGATGACTATCACCAAACACGTCATCAATGAGTATCTGCGGCTTTCCTAAGTCTTCCTCATCCCAGCCCATCCCCATCTGGAGAGCATCAAATTGTGCCCAGAGCTTACGTTGCGAGGTGCTTCTTGGTATCGTCAAACCGTCTTCCATGATAGATCGAACTCCCTTGATTACTCGGCTTAATACAAGCCTCTGCTAATTGTAGATTCCGTTTGAAATGTGACCCATCTTTTCGCCTGAAGATTGACCCATCACTCAAGTTGGCAGGCCGGGCCGATGTCACAATTCTATAGCAGCCGGCGCCACCCTTCCAAGCTTGTCTTTGGGGCGATAGCTGGGGACATTGATGGCGAAGACCTGGCTGTAGTGTAGTGGTTTGATCCCTTGGCCTGGCAAACGTTAGGCTGTTACCCCTCAGGTTTGTTGGCGTGTCAGTACACCTCCGGCCGGCCTTGGGCGCCGTCGACGGGGATGTTGGCGCCGTTGATCCAGTTGGCTTTCTCGGAGAGGACGAATACCACCACGCTGGCCACCTCGTCGGTGGTGCCGAGACGTCCCCACGGGAATTCCCGCCGCTCGAACTCGGCGAAGACTTCGGGATTCTCCGCCCGGTAGCGGTCCCAACCACCACCCGGCTCCATTATGGACCCCGGACTGACGGTGTTGACCCGGATTCTCTTGGGCGCCAGCTCTAAGGCCAAAGCGCCGGAAAGGAAGATCTCGGCGGCCTTGGCAGCGCCGTACTGGGCCCAAGGCGAGGGCTTCCAACCGGAGATGGAGGCGATAACGGCCACACTACCTCCACCGCGGCGCTCCATGAAGGGCACAGCCGCCCGGATGGCCCGCACCGCGTGGAAGATGTTCAGCTCAAAGGTGCGCAGCCAGTCTTCCGGAGTCGCCTCCAGCAGACCGCCGCCGACGGATCCGCCCACATTGGCCACCAGGAGGTCAACGCCACCCAGCGCCGCGGCGCTCTCGTCCACGAAGCGCTCGACTTCGCCCGGAGCTGTCACATCGGCCGTAACGCCGTGCGCCCGCACGCCGGTCTCCCGTAGCTCCGCTACCACACGGTCGAGCTTCTCCGCGGTCCGCCCGCAGATGGCGGTGTGGCACCCCTCCTGCGCCAGTTGGCGGGTTATGGCCAGGCCGATGCCCGCGCTGCCACCGGTCACCAGCGCCACTTTGTCTCTAAGTCCCAGGTCCATGGTGCACCTCCACTTCGACCACAATATCCCGCTAATACTATTCTACGTTGTGTGCCTCACAGTGATTATATTCTCAGATTTCTTTTCTTGTGTATATCGAATCCGATACCAGCACGGAAATCGCCAGCAGTAGCAACCCGCCCACAATGCCGATTATCGGCAATAGGTACATGTTGTCAGCGAAGAATTTGACAAATTGGCTCAATTCATTCAAATAGTTCGTCTTGCGGGTAAGGAGCATGAACCCAAGCAAAATCAGGTACATGGGCAGCATTGCAAAGGGGCTAGCCTTTGCGAAGCCGAACTTGAAATAAATCGGGTAAGCAACGCCCACTGCGAAGCCATAATAGACAAACGCAAACGCCAGTGCGATCCAAAATGTAACTGGGTCTAAGCTTACATTGAGAACACCTGCAATAACCCAGGAAAGCACACCCGCAACCACGAGGCTGAACACGCCGATGACCAGCGCGTACAGATACCTGCCCATGATCATCTCATCTCTTTTCAGCGGCAGGATACCGTACAGTTTGTCGCTGTGATTTTTCTCCTGCGCAGAGAAAACCGTCCCGCCCAAGTATGTGACGAATATCATTACAAACGGCATGGTGAATGCCGGCTGCTTCATCGCCGCCGCGATGACGATTACGAGCATGAACATGAGAGCCGACAGCTTCAAGGTTGATCTGGCCGTGTAGAAATCGAGTTTTGTCGCATTCAGAATTCTATTCATGATTTGCTTGCCTCTTGCTGATGTAGACCAAGATTTCATCAATGTCCGGTTCCTCCGTCACAATGCCGCCCGGCAACCCTTGCATCTCTGAAACCGGCAGCATTCCGGTAAATCCCGTGGATGTGACCGACAGGCCTATGAACTTCCTTTTCAGCGGGTCGGTCAAATCCGCTTTGGTTCCTTTGATCATGCGGAAATGCTCCAACAGGCCATCCTTTGTTCCGGTGTAGAATATCTTGCCGTGGTCGATCACGGTGATGTAGTCGGCGATCCGCTCCAAATCGGACGTGATGTGCGTGGAAAAGAACACACTCTTTTCCCCGTCCGCGACGTACTCCCGCAGAATATCAAGTAGTTCGTCGCGAGCAACCGGGTCAAGGCCGCTGGTCGGCTCGTCCAGAATCAGCAGCTTCGCGCCGTGGGACATCGCCACCGCCAGCATGAGCTTCAGTTTCATGCCTCGCGATAATTCTTTCACCTGTTTGTCAGGCGAAAGATCAAAAGATTTGAGATAATCGTAGTACAGCTTGCTGTCCCATTCACTGTAAAAACCCTTTATAACTTTCTCCACTTCGCGCAGACGCCACGAGTCGACAAAGAAGATTTCGTCGAACACGGCGGCCAGTTCCTGCTTGACCACGAGTTCATCGCGCACATTGTCTAACCCGAAGATTTTTATCTCGCCGCCAGTCCTCGCAGCCATGTTCAGGATGCAACGGATCGTAGTTGTTTTGCCCGCGCCGTTCTGTCCGACAAAACCCATAATGTGTCCGGCGGGTAATGAAAAGGATATGGAATCCAGCGTAAAATCGGGATAGGTCTTATGGAGGTTCTGTACCTCCAGAGCATTACTCATACTTATTTTCCTCCAATGTAAATTCAAATAGTCTTCGAAATTCTTCACGCGGCAGTTTCGCAATCCGGGCGGCGTTTATCGCGGCATTGAAGCCGTACTCAATTTTGCGGAGAAGCTGCTCGCGTATCAGGTCGCTGTCTTTCGGGGCAACATAACAGCCTTTGCCCTGTACGTTGACGATATAGCCCTCCTGTTCAAGCTCGGTGTATGCCCGCGTAGTCGTAATGACGCTGACCTTCAGATCTGCGGCGAGCTGGCGGATGGATGGCAATACATCGCCTTCATTCATTTCACCGTTCAGAATAGCCTCTTTGACCTGCTCCTTGATCTGCTCATAAATCGGCATTTCGGACGAGTTCTTGATGATGATCGTCAATTTCTACTCACCTCCGTGTCATTTGAGCTTATCTCGTAAATGGTGTATGTACTGTATAGCCAACAGGATAACACTTAATGCGCAACACTTCAAGATGAGTGAATACGGCCCTTGACACCCCCCTGTTCCTTGACCATAATAGGCGCTGTCTCTCAGCACTGCCGAGGCCAATGGCCGGCCGGGAGCCTGCCGGCTGCCAGGGCCCCGAACGCAGTGAGAGAAAATGGGCTTGAACGCCGCGACCATCCGCCAACGCAGCAGGAGGAAAAGCGTGCGAAAGTTACTCCTTGTCCTCACGGCAGTATCTATCCTGGCGACCCTTGTTCCGATGCTCCCCGCCAGTGCGTTCGCCGCAACGCCCACTTTCGCCGATCAGGCGTTCAAGAACGTGTGGGATCGCACGGATTACCTTGTTTCCCTGAATGCAGTGGAAAGGTCGTGGTATTGGGGGCCAACCCCTCTATTCCAGTCGCAAGAGCGGTATGGGCCGAATGCAGGCGACAGCCGCCTCGTGCAGTATTTCGACAAGTCGCGCATGGAGATCAACAATCCCGCCGGCGACCGGAGCAGCCAGTGGTTCGTCACCAATGGCCTGCTGGTGAAGGAGTTGATTTCCGGGCAAATGCAGATCAGCGACAGCCAATTCGAAGCGCGAACCCCCGCGGATATTCCGGTGGCGGGGGATCCGCGGAATGTCAATCCGAACGCGCCCTCCTATGCGGCTCTGGCTGGCGTGGCGTCCCTGCAGAACGACAAGCGGGCCGCCAACCGGGTGGGCCAGGTGGTAGACGAGACCATCGGCCCGGACGGTAAGACGGGCGAGAACGCCAATCTGGGACTGTACGCCGGCACGAAGATCGCGCAATACGATGACCATCTGGGTCACAACATCCCCCAAGCCTTCTGGGACTTCATGACTTCGAATGGCTCTGTGCTAGTGAATGGCCAGGTGAGAAATGAAACACTCATAGACTGGGTGTTCGTGATGGGATATCCGATCACCGAGCCCTATTGGGCGCGTGTCGTGGTTGGGGGACGCGAGCGGGACGTCATGATTCAGGCGTTCGAGCGCCGGGTGCTCACGTATACCCCGTCCAATGCGGTCAGTTGGCAAGTGGAGATGGGAAACGTGGGCCAGCACTATTACAACTGGCGCTACAATTCCGCGACCCTGACCGTTGATCCCGCCTCCGCCAAGGCAGGAACCCCCTTTGCCTTCACGGCGCGGGGGTTCGGGGCCGGGGAGCAGCTTAGCGCCTCATTGTCCGCTCCCGACAAGACGGTGTTCGGGAGCCCGTGGCAGGTGAAAGCCGATGGCTCCGGCCAGGCTGTTCTCTACTTCTGGTCGCCCAAGAGCACCCAGCCGGGGAAGTGGAAGATGACCGTGCAGGGCGCTACCACCGGACGGAAGGGTGTGGCCAGTTTCACGGTTGAGCAAGCAGATGTAGGATCGGTGTCCCTAACGGTTCAGCCCGGTTCTGGCCCGAAAGGAACGCGATTTGATTTCACCGGCTCAGGCTTTGCGGCTGGAGAGCTGGTGAGCGTCTGGCTGACCGGCCCGGATGGAGCCACTCAAGGGTCATTGGGCCAGTATGCGGCCGGAGACGATGGGAAAGTGACGTTCAAGTTCAAATCGGGAGCCAACTCCCAGGTGGGAAGCTGGACGGCGCGAGCGAAAGGGGTTACGAGCGGCCGCTCCGCCGACGCCCAGTTTACTATCACTGGCAACTGAGCAGGGTCTTGGTACGAATCCTGCTATAGGCCGAAATGACTAGTCGGGATGCTCACCCCTGATGATGGAGCGGGCGGTCGTTTGATAGACTCCTACTCCGGGTCGGCGCCCCTCTAGGGCTTTGGTTGGTACGGTCTATGATGGGCTCAGTGAGAGGTGGAAACATGGCTCCCTTGTACAATGAGGACGGGGAAATGCTTTTCGTTGCCGGTGACGAGGCGCCGGCGGGTCATTATGTCAGAGTGGATGTGGCGCAGTCGCGTGAAGTGTTGCTCAAGGCACGTGATTTCCTGCCCGCAAGCCACGACGGACACGTAGCGGTATACCGCCGCGTGGATAAGAATTGGCTGGCGATACTCGGGGCGAGTGAGCAAAGGGAACCAGGGGCCGCTGCCGGCCTCTAAACCTGCGGGTCCACAACTCAAATAGGGGGAGTTTGCATGAGCAGGGTTCTGGAAAACGTCGCCAAAGAAGTGCTACGGGAGCACAGCATTCCTGTCCCGCAGTTCGCGGTTGCTTCCACCCCTCAAGGAGCTGTCGAGGCTTTCAAGTCAATCGGGCCGCCGGTGGTTCTCAAGGCTCTGGTGCCTGTCGGGAAGCGCGGCAAGGCCGGTGGGGTCCGCTTTGCTTCCGAGGAGGGCGAGGCGGAGGAACAGGCCCGCGATTTGCTGGGCCGTGAGTTGCGCGGTTTCCCGGTTGACCGGCTGATAGTGGAGCAAAAGCTGGACCTGGCGAAGGAGCTTTACGCATCCATCACCTTTCATCCCTCCGAGCGGCGCCCGGTTGTGGTAGTGAGCGCTCTCGGCGGCGTGGATATAGAAGAAACGGCTCAAACCTCTCCGGGCAGCGTGGTCACGGCCACCTTTGATCCATTTGTCGGCCTCCCGGTTTACAAAGCCAGGGAGATGTGGTCGGACGCGGGCCTCTCCGGAAGTGAGCTGCGAGGGGCAACCGATATTTTGTGGAAGCTGGGCAAGGCCTTTCTGGACCTCGATGCCAAGATCATCGAAGTGAACCCCTTGGGCATTCTTCAAGATGGAAGCGTGGCGGCGGTGGCGCTGCTGATGGGTGTGGACGACGATGCGCTTTACCGGCATCAGGCGCTATCCGGCAGGGTTCAGGCCGGCAGCGACCGTGCCTGGAGACCGCTCACCAAGCTCGAGAAAGAGATGATCGCCGTCGACGAGGCCGATCCCTACCGGGGCACTGCCCGCTACACGGAGATGGATGGAGGGGATATCGGCTTTCTGTGTGGCGGTGGTGGTGGCAGCCTTCTGATGTTCGACGCCCTCAGCCGCCACGGAGGCCGGCCGGCCAATTACACGGAGTTTGGCGGCAATCCCCCGGAGCGAAAGGTATATGGACTGACAAAGGGTATCCTCTCCAAGCCAGGCGTTAAAGGGCTGTTTGTGGCGATGAACATCACCAACAACACCCAGACCGACGTGGTCTCGGCGGGAATAGTGCGGGCCCTAAACGAGCTAGATATTGACCCCCGGACCTTCCCGGTCACTGTGCGGCTGGCGGGAGTTAATGAGCCGGAGGCGAAGGCGGTGCTGAGCGCCGCCGGGGTGGAATATCACGGCGACGACATCACCATGGAAGACGCGGCGAGCATGATGGTGAAGAAGATGCGGGCCGCCTACCCGGGCTATTAGGAGGAGAGAATGGCGATCCTTGTCAACAGCCACTCCGGCATACTGATTCAAGGCATCACCGGCCGCGAAGCGTCGATGGTCACGAAACACTCTCTGGATTATGGAACCCGGATCGTGGCGGGAGTAACCCCCGGAAAGGGCGGAGAGAATGTGTATGGTGTTCCCGTGTTCGACACCATCAAACAGGCGCGCCATGGCAACCACATAGACACGGCGGTGATCTACGTGCCGCCGGCTTTTGTCTATGACGCGGTGCTGGAAGCAGTAGACAATGAGGTGAAGCTGGTTCTCATCATGACCGAGCGGGTCCCGGTGCATGATGTGGCCAAGCTGATAGCTATGACCCGCCAGCGGGGAGTGACGGTGGTAGGGCCGAACTCCGTTGGCATAATCAGCCCTGGTGAGCGGGCGAAGCTGGGGGCGATCGGCGGCGACAACCCCGCACGCTGCTTCGTGCCTGGCACGGTGGGGGTCATCTCCCGGAGCGGAGGAATGACCGCCGAGTGCGCCTGGATGGTGAAGCGAGCCGGGTACGGGGTATCGACGGCCGTCAGCCTGGGTGGCGACGCGATGGTCGGATCGACACCCAAGGACTTGCTGAAAATGTTCGAGCAGGACAAGGAGACGCAGGCCGTGGTGATGTGGGGAGAGCCGGGCACTCCTTATGAGGAAGAGGTCGGTGATTTCATCGCCAACGGTGGTTTCACCAAACCGCTGGTCGCCTTTGTGGCCGGCCGGTTCGTGGAGGACTTGCCGGAAGGCACGGTGTTCGGCCATGCCGCCTCCATTGTGCAGGGCAAGAGCGGAAGACCTTCCACGAAGATCGCGGCCCTGAAAACCGCCGGGGCGTATGTGCCCGACTCGTTCAACGACATCGAGTCAGTCTTGAAGCAAGTGCTCGGTTAGGATGGGAGTTGGCTCTCGTGCCAACTTCCCGCTGAAGAGCGAAAATCGAGGCTGGTTGGCCCAATGGCCGGCCAGCCATTTGTTGTTGTCATTCCGCCTGCCTGCTGCAGGCGGGAAGGAGCGGTGGAATCGGGATGATTCCTGGGCAGACATTAAACAGCGACTGAGGAATCCGTAACCCGGCAAGGGGCTAAAGCGACCTTGTTAGGGTACGAGGTACGGATTCCTCAGCCCCGCCCAACCGAGGGCCAGCAATTGTCTAAGGGATGAGGCGGGGCTTTCGGAATGACGGTATTATCTTGTAGGTTCGACTTCAGTCGAATGGCCGGCCGCCAGGCCGGCCATCTCTCTTCGGTGTTATAGATGGGCCGGCTGACGCCGTCCAATGCGAATAAATTCGCACCTACAATACACTTGCTTGTTTAGTCAAAGTGCATAAGGCCGGCCCGCCTTTCCTTTTATCTTCTGCCTGCCCAGACCATGAGCGTGCGAACCACGAGCCCGAACCCCAAAGCCAAAGCACCGGAGATCGCCAGAGAAGGTATGGAGAAACCGCTTCCCCCGGCCTGAGGGAGCGTCGTGCCGGCTGCTCTTACCACTACCTTGGTACCGGCGGATATTCCACTGGCAGACGTGGCGACTCTAGGCTATAATCCTAGTTCAAGGCTGTGCGGTGGGGTATATCGTATGTCCTACAGTCAGGCTACGGTCACTAATCGAGCGTGGGAGGGTTTGATGCGCGTTTTGGTGCGCTTTTTCGCCATGTACCGGGAAATAGTCGGTTCGCCGTCTGTCGAAGTGGAAATCCCTGAGGGATCAACCCCTGAGGACCTTTGGCACAAGTTGTGTGCAGAGTACCCCAGGTTGCCACAGGGCCGGCCCTGGGTGGCAGTGGCGGTGAACCGGAAGTATATCCCGGGGCAGAGCAGGTTGAATGAGGGCGATGAGGTTGTCTTCATGCCACCGGTCAGCGGAGGATCAGATATGATCGGCATAACTGACGAGGGGCTGGCTTGCGACGACATGCTGGAGTCGGTTATTGATGATGCCACGGGAGCGGTGGTGGTGTTTGTCGGCACTGTACGCGGGTTCAGCGGCGATAAGGCGGTGGCGGCGTTGGAGTATGAGGCCTACCGGGAGATGGCGGAACCGAAGATGGCCGAGATCGCCGGAGAAATACACTCCAAATGGAACGTCCGCAGCGTCGCCATGAAGCACAAGACTGGCCGGATGCAGGTGGGCGAAGTAAGCGTGATCATCGCTGTATCGGCTTCACACCGGAAGGAGGCGTTTGAGGCCTGCCAATACGCCATTGACCGGCTGAAAGAGATCGTGCCCATCTGGAAGAAGGAAATCGGTCCTGGCGGAGAGGAATGGCTCTGAGGCTTTGCTGCTACCCGGCCATCCTGGCGCGCCGCTGGAGCAACTGCTGGATTGTGAGCTGGAGGGCCGAATTGAAGACCTCCCCTATCGAGTCCAGGGCATCATGCCAGTAGTCGACGTATCCGAAAATGAGTGGCTGCGACAGGGTGCAGGCGGAGATAGCAAGTAGGTTTCCGTCTTCGTGCTGTTCCCTGCGTATTGACATAATCTCGTCGAGATAGATGTTGAAGGTCGTCTTCTCGCCGGCGAACATGAGCCGACCACCGGTAATCGCCAACACACCGGCGTCATAGAACTTGACTTCATGCCACTTGCGAGCGGAGACCCATTCGGCGGCCGGTCCGTTCACCCTCGATCTTGCTTCCTCTGCCTTGGGTAGGGAGTCGACAACCGTGTAGAGGCACATGCCTGTGCAGTAGTAGCAGCGCTCGCCGGCGCGCAGGGAAATCGGTAGCCGCAGCTCCCGTGGTAGGGGGATCAGGTTTCCGGCCTGGATTTCGTGCAGTAGGCCAACAGCGTAGCGGCGCTTGGCCTCCCGTTGCTGCTGCTCGGCTGCTTCCTGAGCCGCCTCACAAGGATCGCAGACCGACTTGCCCCATCCCGCCTTATGCCCGCAAATTGTGCATTTCCCCATCTTGCTTCCCAACAACCACTTCTAATGCCAATCTAATACTTGCCGCAGTGCCGGGCAAGGGGAGAAATACCAGCCGGACATGGGAATATTACCCAGTCCGTAAGCAAGCGAGTGTCGTGCTCGGAGGGGTATGCCACTGGTCTAGGCTCAGTTAGCGCTTCTCAGGCTTCGCCAGGCATTGACCTGGGTTCCCGATTGTTGCAGGACCTAACAGCAAGTGGTTGGTGCAATCGAGTCCCTCGAGCCCGACTCCTCCTTAAGCAAGAATTTCGGATCCCATCAAGTGAACTGCGGCATTAGCGTCATGGAGCTGTGCCAACACGATGGCGTGTAGCATGGTGTCGCGGAGGCAGGGTGGGGATGCTAGATCTAGGCAATAGTGCCTTAACGCGCACATGCTATCTGCGTGTAAGGTCGTATGAATTACTATGGGTTTCGCGCGTGTTCTAGTGTATACTAAGGGATAGCATAGCAGTTGTAGAAGGCGGATTCCGGGAGAGTCTCTTGGCTCCGTATTTTCAAGCAGCAAATGTGGCTGGACGTTGGTCAAGTCCTCGTTGCTTTCCATCGCCATTTAATCCGGCAGATTGATTTTCTCAGCGCAAAATGGAGGACCCTTAGTGGGTGGAAGGGTATTAAGGAACAAGCCGCTCGTGGAGGCTGTATTTGAACTGCACTGGGCACTACAGGAGCAACCATCGGGTGGGAAGGTAGACCCGTATTCCAAGATCCTTGTCGGCAGGGTGTACGATCTTGTGAAAGACGAATACAGGTTCCACGAGCAGCTTCCGGCTGCTTCGATGCCCGACGAGTTGATCAATTTTGTTCCACAGCATCGATTTAGGGTTGGAAAGGACCAATGGCCATTGATTCAAATAGGACCTGGTGTCCTTTCTGTTAACGACACTGAGACTTATGGTTGGGAAGATTTCAGTACCCGCATTTCGTCCGCAGTCAATGTTCTCTGCCAAACATATCCAGATCGCGAGGCGCTGCGGTTCACCGAGTTACAGCTCAGGTATATCGATTCGATCCCATTTGACTATGACGAGAACAATGTGCTTGACTTTTTGCGGCGCAAAATGAAATTAGTTGTAGAGTTGAGTCCTAGCCTTTTCCAGAATACCGGTGTTGAGAACAAACCACTGGCAACCAGCTTCGGGTTCGTGTTTCCTACCAGTGCCCCTGAGGGAGTCATCGAGTTCAGAATCCGAAGTGGAAGCCGTGGTGACGAAACAGCTCTAATATGGGAGACCCAGATACGTGTGCAAGGCGAAGGTGTGCCCGAGAATGAGAATGGCATTGACGCGTGGGCGAGCGCAGCTCACGAACTTTCAAGCGGCTGGTTTTTCAAGATTATTGAAGGAGAATTACTGAAGGAGTTCGAGTAATGCCACTTGATACGCGCCAGTACGCGAAGCAGATTCGCCAGTGGCCATATATGTCTCAGTCTGTGAATACAAACGTAGAGCTAGGCTATTTCCTAGCGGAGACCTTGCCAACTAGCAGCAAGCTTGTCGTCATGTCGGAAAGGGCAGACGAATTTTGGAAATGGCACGCCTTCTATGAAGGCCAGTCACTGGCTGAAATGCTTACAGCCGGAACTACCAGCCAAGGAATTGAGCCTACAGAGGGCGTGTGGGACGATCTGCCAATCCATCACAAGCACGATGACTCCGACATCGAGCAAGAGCTCACTGGCTGTCTCGCTCCTAAGAAGAGCTATAGCGTCGAATTGGAAGTCAAGAGTATCACCAAGGGGAAGTTAGCGACATATAACTCCGAGGACTTCAACGAGGAATTGTAGTGATACGAACTTATCCTTGGTATGATAAGGTGGATAGAGAGCAGGCTCTAGCTCAAGGCGACGTTATCAAGTCATGTCCAACTGCGGTACCCCGCGTTCTACCTCATGGTGAATCAAAGCTGTCGGCGGACATCTCGGAGTACGATGTGATTGTGATGAGTCAGTCCTGCGATCTTGAATTCAAGAAGTTGCGTTTCGTTCTCGTGTGCCCATTGGCGGAGTTGCCCCAGGCAAAGGAGCTTATACCTGAACTGAAGGAAAAAGGCCGATGCGAGTCGGTAAGAAGAGGCAATGTCCCGGGTCTGCACATGCTGAATAAATGTGACATAAAGGGCATGGAAACGGACTACTTCGTCGTTGATTTCAAGACCGCGCTCAGTGTGCCCTTCGAACTTCTTGAGACGCTGGTTCAAGGAAATCGTCGCACCATGCGTCTGCTCCCTCCATACAGAGAACAGCTGTCGCAAGCCTTTGCGAGATTTTTCATGAGAGTTGGCCTGCCGGTTGATATCCCAGGCTTTAAGTAGGCGACCAGCACGAAACTGTCTGCAACATGAGGCTAGCACTCTATAGGCACGTAGAGGCTCTTGACGCCCGCCCACTCTGTGGCCTGCAAATGGCACGACACGAAGGACCGGATGTTGACGCGAAGTTCTATACTCGCGGCTACGGAGTGGACCGGTGCTGACCCATTAGCTTGGCGGGCAGGTGCCCCAACCTCTGGATTCACTTGGTTCAGGCGGGCGGTCTCGAATCTCAGCATACCGATTCAGGACAACACACCACACAAGGGGGATATCATGGCTGAGAAGACAAAAGCCGGCGTTGGTATCATTGGCTCCCAGTTCGTTAGCGATCTCCACGCAGAGGCCTTCAGGCACGTTCACAATGCCGAAGTACTAGCGGTCGCTTCTCCCAACGCAGAACATGCCCAAGGGCTGGCCCAGAGGCACGGGATTCCCAACGTCTTTACCGACTACCACGACATTCTCGGGATGCCGGAGATCGATATAGTGGTTATCGGCATTCCCAATTACCTGCACAAGCAGGTCTGTGTCGATGCGGCGAGGGCCGGCAAACATGTGATCTGCGAGAAGCCTCTTGCCATGACCCTGGAGGAATGCGATGAGATGATCGCGGAGTGCCGCACGAACGGAGTGAAGCTGATGTACGCCGAGGAGCTTTGCTTCGCTCCGAAGTACGTGCGGGCCAAGATCATGGCTGATGAGGGAGCCCTTGGGAAGATCTACATGCTGCGGCAGAGCGAAAAGCACTTCGGGCCCCACTCCGCCTGGTTCTGGGACGTGAAGCGCTCCGGCGGCGGGTCATTGCTGGACCTGGGTTGCCATGCCATCGCCTTCATGCGCTGGGTGATGGGCAAGATGCCGGTGAAGAGTGTATCGGCGACACTCGGCACCTATGTGCATGCCGACAAGACTGTCGCAGACGACAACTCCATTGCCATCCTCACCTTTGAGGATGGCACTGTTGCAGTTGCGGAGGGTAGCTACGACAAGCGCGGCGGCGTGGATGACAAGCTGGAGATCTATGGATCGGAGGGGGTGGTCTATGCCGACCTGCTGATGGGCAGCTCTCTGCTGACTTACAGTGAGCATGGCTACTCCTATGCGGTGGAAAAGGCTCCTACGACGACAGGCTGGACGTTTGCCATGTTCGAGGAAGTATGGAATTATGGCTTCCCCCAGGAGATGCAGCACTTCACCGACTGTGTACTCCAGGACAAGCAGCCGATGGTGACCGGCGAGGATGGCCGGGTAGTGCTGGAGATCATCTATGCCGCCTACGCCTCGGCCGGCCAGCGGAGGGTAATCGACTTGCCCTTTTCCGCCAAGGTGAGAAAGCCGATTGATCTTTGGAAGCCCGGTTTGTAAGGAGTGGCGGTGCATCATCGGGGCCTATTCCGTGCACTTTATCGAGTATTTTAGTAACATTAACATGACACCCAAATAGAATTTGATGGAGCTGGTCATGGATATTGGAGATCAATTGCGAAAGATCCACGGAGACAACGTGGTCGAAGTCGAACACAAGGCGTTTGACGGCACTACTAAGAAGGTGCCGCACGTCAAGCACGACAAATCGAGCGTCCGGAACGTCAATAACGAGATGCAGGGCACTTTCACTGCACTGGAGCGAGTGGCCATTGTCGTCACCGACCGCGTCGGCACTTTTGGCTTCTTTCTGATAATTCTCGCGTGGACCATTGTCTGGCTGGGATGGAATACTCTGGGGCCGCGTGGCTTGCGCTATGACCCAGCGCCGGCCTTCGTCCTGTGGCTCTTCATATCGAACATGCTTCAGATCATGCTAATGCCCTTAATCATGATCGGGCAGAATCTTCAGGGGAGACACGCCGAGTTGCGAGCCGAGGCCGATTTTGACGTGAATAAACGAGCCGAGCAGGAGGTGGAAACCATCCTGCTCCACTTGGAACATCAAGCGGCGGAGATCGAGCGGCAAGGCGAGCTGATTCTGGAGATCCTGGGCAAACTAGAGCCGGAGAAGTCGCCGGAGGTGGGGAAGCCGACTCAAGGCTGAGGGGCAGGCCTTTCGATCCGGTTGATTATCTCGAATAGCTCGAGTTGCGGCTCCTCACCGGTGGCCTGGAACATCTGCACGCCGCGCGGGGTTTCGGATTCCCTTCTCGTCTCTTCCAGCCCCTCGTGGCTATCCCAGATGGTGATGATTCGCCATAGGTTGGGATCGGATGTGCTCTGCACCAGGTAGCTCTCGACAAGATGACTGGATCGCTCGTGTTTTGCCGCTTGATAGCCTCTCTCCAAGATCTCCCAGTTGTCCGGTACAATGTGCGCTTCGAGTATGGTCATCACCGGGTGTTTTTCCATAGCCATCTCTCCTATCTTTGCGGTTTATTTGCCTCAAGCAAGCTTTAGGTGAGCACCGTGCGGTGGATTGCCCGCGTCCATTTCGAGACAATGCAATAAGCATGCCACATGTGGCCGCTACTCAACAATGGGCTGCTTATTGGCGTGGGATAAAACGAGCAGAATGGTGTCTACCGGGCCGCGGATTCCGCTGTAACCACGCGCACGATCTAATGCCGTTCTTCAGAGAATTGTGCTAAACTACCTGCAACTTACCAGCGCTACACAACACCGGTGGAGGACTCTTGCATGAGAAAAATGGCCGTAGTCCTCGCAGTTGTCTCGGCAGTCGTGCCATTCATGTTGGCCGGTTGTGCTCCCTACCTCTCCGCCGCTTCGCCCACAGCCACCACAAAGGGCCTGGAGACAATCGAACACTTTGTCTTTATTATGCAGGAGAACCGCAGCTTTGATTCCTATTTCGGGACTTATCCAGGGGCGGACGGCATCCCCGCCGGCGTCGCTCTCGAGGGATCGCCTGGTAGCCCCCAGCTCGCTCCTTACCATGATACAAACAACGTGAACAGAGGTGGTCCTCACGGCTGGGATGCCTCTAAGGCAGCAATCAACGGTGGGAAGATGGATGGGTTTCTGAAGGAGTCCCTGAGAGGCGGGAAGGGCGGGGACGGGCTACCGCCTTGCGAGCCCCCCGGCCCCAACTGCCCTCCGGGGCGTAACCCACTGGACGTCATGGGATATCACGACTTCAACGAGATTCCCAATTACTGGAACTACGCCCACCTCTATGTGCTCCAAGATCGGATGTTTGAGTCCGTGGCCTCCTACAGCCTGCCCGCCCACCTCTACATGCTGGCTGCACAAAGCGGCGGCTATGTGGGTAGCAGCGGCCAGCCCATTCCGTCTGCCTACACCTTCCCGGAGATTACCGAATTGCTGACCAGCGGCAAAATCGATTGGAAGTACTATGTGACATCCGGCAGCGAACTGGATCCTGAAGATGGATACATTGCCGGCACTCCATCACAGCAGAAACAACATCCCAAAATGTACACCTACTGGAATCCTCTTCCGGCCTTCCCGTCGGTGAAGAATGATCCGGCGCAGTGGAAGCGTTTGGTGGATACCAGCCAGTTCTACCGTGATGCTCAAAATGGGACCCTGCCACAAGTGAGCTGGGTAATACCTTCAAACGAGGTAAGTGAGCACCCGCCGTTCGGAGTGCGCGAGGGCATGGCCTACGTAACCGGCCTGGTAAACGCAGTAATGCAGAGCCCGGACTGGGATACAACTGCGATATTCATAAGCTGGGATGATTGGGGTGGCTTCTACGATCATGTAGCCCCTCCGCAGGTCGACGAATTTGGCTACGGGGTAAGGGTGCCAGGTTTAGTCATCAGCCCTTACGCCAAACAAGGGTTTGTCGATCACAGCACCTACTCGTTCGATTCGTGGCTGCGAATAGTTGAGCGACGATTCGGGGTGCCCTCGATGACCGACCGTGACGCGGAGGCTAACGACATGCTGGCTGCTTTTGACTTCAATCAGAAGCCGCGGCCGCCGGTGGTCCTGGCGGCCACGGTAGAGGGATCGCCCTACCCGCAGCCGCAACAGCGCATTCAACGGTAGTGATAGCTGGAGTAAGGAACTACGGGACGTTCTTGATCTTGCTCAGGTCGCCATCGCAAGCGGCGGCCAGAATCGGCTCCATGTATGTGTCTATCATGTCGGCGGTCAGTGGCACCGGCATATTCTCCAGCTTCATCTTGAGTTGCGGGTCCTTGGCGGCGTTAAGCGCCCGAGTCACATGTTCTTCGGTGAACCCGTTCACTTCCCGCAGGGTGGCGGGGAAGCTAATCGTTTTGCCCAACTCGATCAGCCCTCTCGCAACGGCTTCCCCAAGCTCACGGCCGCTCAACTTATCGATGTCTGCCTTGGTGAGGCCTGCGTCCTGAAGGATACGGCCGACCAAACGTAGGGGTTCCTCGACCGCCGGGGCAAAGAAGACAGTGTAATAGGGGTTCATGATGGCGCAGGCCCTACCATGGCTCAAGATGTCCACGAGTGAGAAGCTAGTCAGGTGAGCGCCATTCGTGCCGCCGAGCATAATGGAGTAGCCACCCAAGTCTGTAGCGAGCCCGAGCGCGGTCCTTGCTTCCAAGTCTTTGGGGTTCTCGACTGCTCTCCCAACGTACTCAACGATCAGGCTAATGCACTCCTTGGCTACCTCGGCCATTTTCGGATAGTAAGGTTTGCCCACAGCTCCATAGAGCACTTCGAGGGCGTGCGCCAGGCCATCGAGCGCGCCATCGGCGGTGAAGGCCGGCGACATGGAGATGGTGAGGTCATAATCAAAGACCGCACGGGCCGGGACGATAGCCTCGTCGACGATCAATTTCTTCTGGCCGGTGGAAACATCGGTGATATTGGAATACTTGGTGAGGTGGGCCCCGGAGCTGGCGGCGGTCTGAATGGCTACCAAGGGGGTAAGCTTCTTGCCGCTGGCCTTTAGCGCCTCCGAAACCTTTCCGGTTCCGAAATAATCATCAATGGAGCCGCCTAGTGTACGCAGTACCTCAGCAGCCTTGGCGGCGTCGAGCGTGCTGCCGCCACCGATACAGACGATGACATCGGGCGCCAACCGGCGCAGGTCATCCGCGATCCGGAGCACGTCTTGCCGGGGAGCGTTTGGTCCGGCCCCTTCTATCTTGCCCAGTACCTGGACCCCCGAAGAGGACAGAGAGCCCTCGACCCGTTGGATTAGCACCGAATTGCCCGGGAATACCGTGTAGACCACTGCTGCCCACTTGCCGAGACCCGCGGTCACCTCTCCAACCTTGTCCAGCACCCCCGAGCCGAACACATAGTTGTCGCCTTTGAAGTCATGTATCAGTTGTCTTGCTTTTTGGAAGTCAGACATAGCTCCTCCCTTGCCTGCTCTAAATCTGCGGGACTATCCAGCCATCCAATTCTACTCGCCCGGTACTCGTCTTCGCAACCCGCTGTCCAGTAGTAAGGAGGTGTCTTCCGTCCCGCCTGCGCCTGGCGAAGGAAGGTATCGGCCCGTCTGTATTCTCCTCTCATGATACAAACTGCCCCGAGTTTTTCAAGGGTTGCCAATGCTTCGGGATGTTCCGGACCGAGAATACGCTGGGCCTGAAGTGCGCTGCTATAAAGCGCTTCGGCCTCGGAAAGCCGGCCCTGCGCGATGAGCGAGTCCGCGACGTGGCTCAGAATCAGTCCAAGCTGTGAGCGCTTTGGCGATGCCTGTAGCTTCATTAGATGTAGAGCACGGCGGAAACACGCTGCTGCTTCGGACCATTCTCCTTGAGCGGCATAGGCCGAGCCCAGGGCGTCCATCGCCTCGGCCAGAAGGGGATGCTCCGGTCCCAGTTGGCCAGCGACGGAATCAATAGCGCGTTGGCAGAGTGCCTTGGCCGCCTCGTTGTCGCCAACGGCGGAGAATATCGATGCCAGAGCAATGTGGGAGGCAAAGATATCTTCCCGGTGGCCGGCCGTTTCGGCGACTCGTAGGGCCTCGATGCAGAAGGCGGCAGCGCCGCCGTATACTCCCCAAGCCCGGCAAACCTCACCGAGACCGCGCAGGGAAGGGGCCGTGGAGGGGTCATGCCGGTCCTCCGATGTGTCGACTGTTGCCAGTGCCAGGATATAGTAGTGCCAGGCTTCTTCGAGCAAGCCTTGTTCCTTGCGGAGGGAGGCAATTCCCCTCAGGGCAAACGCGAAAACTCCCGTTGCCGGGGGCTTTAGCTCCTGGAGAATCGTAAGGGACTCTACGTACAAGGGACCAGCCTGCTGAAACTTACCTTGCAGTCTGAATGCCTCCGCTAAATGGGTGAGAGACTGGCCTAGTCTCCATGGTTCAGATTGCAGTTGTTCAGCACAGGCAACTGCCGCCCGGAATTGCTTCTCCGCCCGCACGTACCGGCCCTTGTCCTGCGATTTTACACCTGCCGAGATATGCGACTGCCAGAGGGCGGCGAGGCGCTCGTGCTCAGCCATAGCCATACTCCTCCACCGGATTACGTCACCCGGGGGCTAGATCTTCTCGATTGTGCTGGTCTTCTCTCAGTTCCTGGCAAAGTGATGATATAGCGAAGGAGCGACAACTACGGTCGTTCGGTTGGGCAGCATGCAATTCCTGCCGCGGGTGCCCCAACACGGAGAGGGCAGCGCGGTAGCTGCACATTTTGCGGTCCTCCGCATTGGCGAGTCTGAGCCCCGTCTGGGCAAAACCGTGGCAGTTACTTGAACTCCGGTGAGGCGTTGGGGTCAAAGGGATTGGTGCGCACGGCAAGGGAGAAGAGGTAGGGATAGTCAACTCTGAGGTGGTCCATGTAGGCGAGCCATGATGCCAGCAATTGTACGTATGCCCTTTCCATGTCCGCGGAGATGTGTGCGTAATCCGCCTGGGGTAGGTTCAGCAAGTTGGCCCGTGCTTTCAATTCCTCGGCAAGATGAAGCACCGCCCAAAGAAGGTCGGTAAATCGCGTATGCTCGAGAAGGTTGGGATTTTCCAATAGCCGCAAGAGGAACTCCCTGCGCTGAAGCAGAAAGTCTCGGAGATACACGATGTCGCCGGCACGGCTATCCAACCGGAAATCGCAACTGCGCACAGTCTGGGCAGACTTCGAGAATTGGTTTTCGTCCCATCTGCCGCCTACAGCCAAATCGCTGCATGTCTTCCCGACGTCGAGGTCGAAAGAGGAGAGCAGTCTGAGCATCTCGGTACCTACTTCACTGAAGAAGGCGCCAATTACCATATTTAGCTTGCGCATGGTGGCACGTTTCTCTCGCTGGGTGAGGAGCCCCGATATGATGAGAGTGACAAAAAGGACCTCTAACGGCATGAAACCGAGATCGATTAGAAAGTAGTCAACTAAGTGCGCGGCGTCCCGGAAAATGACGAAATGAAGGGCGTAGACCACGGCCGACACGGCGACCAGACTCGCCCCAAGAACCACCTGCCAGAGGTATCGCCTCACTTCCAACGTGCTCCTAAGAATCGATAAAAGTACTCTATATTGTACCATTTCTCTCCCCTGGCAGGCCCGCTCTCCCAAGGCAGGACTGAGTCCCCACATCTCCAGTGACAAATGATACACCCGCGCCATGGGGCATCTGCTTGAATGACGCGTCTGCATCATTCGAGGATCCGCGCTGCCAAGTAGACTGTTGGTGTAAAACGGTAAAACCAGAAGAGAGCACGTCAAGAGACCCGAACCGATCCAGCGGGCTCCTGCAGGTTAGATCAGGAATCTATTACACCTGCCATCTGCCAGAGGTGAATGCATATGGCGAAGACGAAGACGAAGTCCACCTTCATCGGGCTCCGGTTGACGGCTGATCAAGCAGAGCAACTCGCTAGCCTTCAGCAGTCTCTGAACTCATCAACCAAAACAGAGGTCCTGCTGAAAGGCTTGGAGCTGATGGCCAAGGCCCAACCCACGGCTGTGCCGGATGGGAGAAGAAGATCGCTGGGCCCGGTTCCGCCCGACTTTGGAATACCGGATAGCATCGGCTTGCGGCAGCTAAAGGCCGAATCCCTAAGATATGCAAGCGCAGTACAGCAGTCGATTAACAGGAGGAGAAAGATGATCAGTCAGGTAACAGAGGAGCTAGCTCGGACTGACGAGATAATCGACAGGTACGGAGGAGATAAGTCAGCCCTTATCCAGATACTCCTGGAGCTTCAACAGGAAAACCGCTGGCTTTCCGAGGATTCCCTTGAATGGATAAGCCGGAGGTTGGGCGTTCCCCTCACTGAGGTCTACCACGTCGCCACCTTCTACAAAGCTTTCAGTCTCACGCCACAAGGGCGCCACTCGGTATCCGTGTGCCTTGGTACTGCATGCCAGGTGCGTGAAGCGCCCCGCCTGCTGGACAAGGTGGTCGACATATTGAAGATCAACCCCGGAGACACGTCAAGAGACATGCGATTTAGCCTCAACACTGTGAATTGCCTGGGCTGCTGCGCATTAGGTCCGGTGATGGTGGTGGATGGGAAGTATTACAGCAACCCATCAGTCGAAGACTTGAACAAAATCGTAGCCGAGTGTGACTGACGCCACTAGGGGGAAATGATATGCCCAAAATGAATTCGATTGGCGAATTGAATGCCTACAGAGGGCAACTGAGGAACTCCGCTTTTCCAGAAAAGACTTGCATAGCTATTTGCTGCGATACGGGATGTGAAGCCTGCGGGTCGAACTATCTTGTGGAAGCCTTCAATAGGGAGATTGAACGCAACGGTCTTGGCGGCGCGGTCGAGGTGAGGCAGACTGGTTGCCTTGGCTACTGCGAGCGTGGCATCGTCGTCGTGATGCTGCCGGACGATATCTGCTACCTTAGCGTCAAGCCATCGGACGTCCCGGATATTGTCTCGGAGACGATTATGGGAGGACGATTGGTCGACAGGTTGCTGTACCAAGATGAGGACGGCAACAGGATCGCCAGGCAAGATGAGATCCCTTTCTACAAGCGGCAGATGAGACTTGTCTTCGGTAGCAACAAGCATATGAACCCGCGGAGCATCGACGATTACATCGCACTGGGCGGCTACTCAGCGTTGGCCAAGGCGCTCGGCGAGATGACTCCGGAGCTCGTTCTCGCGGAAGTCAAAGAGGCGAATCTTCGAGGCCGCGGCGGTGGTGGTTTCCCGGCTGGAGTCAAGTGGGAGACCACGCGTAACGCGCCGGGAGAGATCAAATATGTGATAGTGAACGCCGACGAGGGAGATCCGGGCGCCTATATGGATCGTAGCCTGCTTGAAGGCAATCCGCACAGCGTCTTGGAGGGGCTGATAATCGGAGCCTATGCCATAGGTGCTCACCGCGGGTACGTCTATGTCAGGCAAGAGTACCCGGCAGCTCTGGAAAGCATACAGGTTGCCCTGAAGCACGCAAGGGAGTATGGGCTGCTGGGGCAGAACATACTGGGATCAGGGTTCGATTTCGACGTAGTGATACACCGTGGAGCGGGGTCATTTGTGTCTGGTGAGTCCAGCGCTCTCATGACGGCGATCGAAGGGAAGGTTGGGCGACCACGTCCGAAATACATCCGCACTTCCGTGAGCGGGCTTTGGGATAGACCCACGAATCTCAACAACGTGGAGACTTGGGCCACGGTGCCGTTAGTCATCAACAGGGGCGCCGGGTGGTTCAAAACCATAGGAACCGAAGGAAGCAAGGGGACAAAGATTTTCTCTCTGGTTGGCAAGGTGAAGAACACCGGCCTGGTTGAAGTGCCTATGGGGACGACACTTAGAGAAGTGATCTTCGATATCGGTGGCGGCGTGCCGGGTGGGAAGGCATTCAAGGGTGTCCAAACCGGCGGCCCGTCAGGGGGGGTGCTGCCGGTCAGCCTGCTGGACTTGCCGGTGGATTTCGATGCGCTGAGCGAGGCCGGCTCGATGATGGGATCGGGCGGTATGATCGTGATGGACGAGACCAACTGTGCTGTCAACACGGCTAGATACTTTCTGGAATTCCTGGTCGGAGAGTCCTGTGGCAAGTGTACACCTTGTCGTGAGGGAGTCGCACAGATGCTGGCGATCCTCAATCGCATCTGTGAAGGTGATGGATTGCCCGGAGATATCGAAAGATTGCAGGACATTTCAGCGGTAGTCAAAGAGGCCTCTTTGTGCGCTCTCGGCCAGTCGGCTCCGAACCCTGTACTAAGCACCATCAGATATTTCCGCGGTGAGTACGAGGCTCACATCTACGAGAAACAGTGTCCCGCCGGCGCCTGCAAGTCTCTGATCGAATACTACATCGATCCCGAGAAGTGCAAGGCGTGCATGATTTGCCTCCGAAACTGCCCGGCCGGAGCCATTAGTGGCGGCAAGGGGCAAGTTCACACAATCGACCAGACGAAGTGCACGAAGTGCAATACGTGTTTGGATGTCTGCCCTTCACGCTTCGGCGCCGTCACTAAGCGGTCAAAGACTGCCGTGCTGGTTTGAAGCGGACGCCAAGTCACAGTTCATACAGATGCGAGGTGGAGAAATGGTTGAACTAGGAACAAGGGTTGTCACAAAGCGCGAGGCCGGACCAGTCCAAATCACTATGACTATCAACGGCGTCGAAGTCAAAGCTTCGGAGGACATGAACATACTGGAGGCCGCCAGGGAGGCGGGGATAGATGTGCCGACTTTGTGTTATCACAAAGACCTGACTCCCTACGGCGCCTGCCGTCTCTGCACCGTAGAGATAACCAAAGGAAAACGAACACGGCTGGTGGCATCGTGTGTCTACCCGGCCGAGGAAGGCCTCATTGTGCAGACTGAGACCGAGACCATCACCAGAATCCGAAAGACCATTCTGGAGATGATGCTGGCCAGGGCACCCGGGGTCCCGGTGCTGAGAGAACTCGGATCCCGGTATGGGGCCGACAGCCGTAGGTTCGATGCGGATCACACCTTCTGTATTCTCTGCGGGCTCTGCGTCCGCTACTGTGACGAGATCAAGAATGCACACGCGATCGGGTTTGTGGGGCGTGGGGAGGACCTGGAAGTCTCCTTTATTCCGGAAATTGCCGCAAAGGAATGCCCGGATTGTGGTTGGGAGTGCATGTCCGTATGCCCGACCGGGGTGATACCTTCCAACTACGCTTTGGCTGCTGTCCCGCATTTCAGCTACCCCAAATCACTAATCAGGTAGCCACCTAGCCGTCACAGCCGGCGAAGACGCGTGTCGATCATCGGGGGTCGCCTCAAACGATGCGACCCCTTTTCGCTTTGACCCATGAGCCAGAAATTGGTATAGTAGTTATCCGCGCGCCAGCCTGGGCCTCCATCCGGGCGCGAGAGAAAACAGTTTTATCGGAGTTGACTTCCATTGAACATACGAAATGTTGCCATCATCGCGCATGTGGACCATGGCAAGACCACCCTGGTTGATGGCATGCTGAAACAATCCGGTGCGTTTCGCCACAATGAAGCGGCGATGTCCCAGACACTGCTGATGGATTCCAATGATCAGGAGAGAGAGCGGGGCATAACGATTCTGGCTAAGAACACGGCCATTGATTACCGGGGGACAAAGATCAACATCATCGATACGCCCGGCCATGCCGATTTTGGCGGTGAGGTCGAGCGAACACTCAACATGGCGGATGGCGCGCTCCTTGTTATTGACGCTCAAGAGGGGCCGATGCCCCAGACGAGGTTTGTTCTGAAGAAGGCCCTTGAACTTGGGCTGAGGCCAATAGTAATCATCAACAAGATTGACAAGAGTAGCAGAAGGGTTCAAGACGTCATCCACGAGACCGGCGACTTGTTCCTAGAACTGGCAACAGACGCGTCTCAGCTTGATTTCCCCGTTTACTACGCTGTGGCGCGTGATGGGAAGGGCTGGAAGGAACTACCGGCGGATATCTCTCAACCGGCCGACCTAACGCCGATCATGGAGGGCATACTGGAGCATGTTCCCCCGCCACAGGCTGATGCCAATGGACCGTTCCAGATGCTGGTGACCGCCCTCGACTGGGATAGCTTCCGCGGCAAGTACGTTATTGGGCGAACCAGGAGAGGAATTGCCAAGCCCGGCCTGGCCGTCTCAGTGATGGGCAGAGGCGAAAATGACGAGCCGGCGCGCATCGACAAGGTGTTCATTAGCTACGGGCTGAAGCGCTTGGAGGTGCCGGAGGCTGTGGCCGGTGACATTGTGGCGATTACGGGGATCAAGGGCGCGGGGATCGGGGATACCATTGCCTGTGCTACTGCACCGGAGCGTTTGCCGGCCATCGAGATCGGCGAGCCGACGCTCAAGATAGCGGTTTCGTCCAACACCTCTCCCTTCGCCGGCCAGGAAGGCCAATTCGTGACCGGCAGGCAGATACTGGAGCGCATATACAGGGAACTGGAGACCAACGTATCGCTCAACTTTGAGATGGGGCAAAACGGAGAGTATGTACTCTCAGGCCGGGGCGAGCTCCACTTAGCAGTGTTCATCGAGACGCTGCGGCGGGAAGGGTACGAGCTGGAGGTTGGAAAACCGCAGGTCATTACGAAAACGATGGACGGCGTCGTGATGGAGCCCGTGGAAGAGTTGACCGTAGACGTTGACAGTGAATACACGGGGGTAGTTGCGAGCGAGGTTGGCCGGCGCCGGGGAGTCTTGCACGCCCAGACGGTGAATGCTGACAGTACCAGCCGCATGGTCTTTGAGATCTCCACCCGCGGATTACTGGGCCTGCGCAGCCAATTACTTACGTTGACACGCGGCACAGCGGTGCTGAACTCGCAGTTCCTTCGCTTCGACAAGATCGGGGCTGATATTCCTAAACTACGAAATGGCGCTCTGATCGCTTCGGAGACAGGCAAAGCCGTCACCTACGGGCTGAACAATGCGCAAGACCGTGGCGTTACTTTCATCGAGCCGGGCACCCCCGTCTACGAAGGGATGATTGTCGGCCTTCATTCCCGGCACAATGACCTCGAGGTGAATGTGGCCAAGGAGAAGAAGCTGACAAATATCCGCTCGTCGACGTCGGATATCGCCGTAGTGCTCACTCCGCCATTGGTGCTGAGTCTTGAGCAAAGCCTCGACCTTCTGGAGGATGATGAGCTGCTCGAGGTAATGCCCAAGACTCTCCGCCTCCGCAAGCGCCTGCTTACAAGCTCTGCACGGGCGCGGGCCCGCAAAGGGTAGCTAGGAAAGGTGATCTAACTCTTGCGCACAGCGACGAGAGTCACGCCCAGTTTCTTCTCCGCGTCGTGCACCTTATCGAGCTGCTCCTGAGTGAGGTCACTTGTCGTGATGGGTGTCTCAGAGAAGGCGATAAGGACGCCATCTCCAACAGCCTGCTCCGCCTGCTTCAACTCTTGCTCTTGACTGGGATCCAGATGAGCGTAAGTCCATACTCCCTTTGGCATTTCAACCCTCCCCTTCTTGCTTGCTGTACTGGCTCTGTTGCAGCACGTATCGTGCCATGGCCCCGGAATCCCCCTCTCTGGTAGCGGCTTCGTAGTAGCCGAACTGTTCCCGCTTCTTGTCACTGGCGATTGGCCATACGGCCAGTGCAAACACCGTCCGGCTGCTCAGGGCGAGGTCTGTGCCTCCGGCTAGCGTGTCCTTCTTGTGCCAGTCGTAGAATGCTGCTGAAGAACATTGAAGCACTCAGACAACGAGTCTAGATAGAAGGAGAGAAGAAAATGGCAACGACAGCAGTCAGGAAGGGGAAACACCAAGCGGCGGAAGGGAATCTGAAGCATCGGGACTGGGCGGCAAATCTCATGATCGTTGGGGCTGCGGTTGTGGTAGTGGCCGCCGGGGCTTACGTGGCTCAGATGGCAGGAGTCCCTGTGCTAGGCACGCTACAGGATTTCGGCTCCATGGTTGTCGGGGGCGCACAGAATTTTGCGTCGATGGTCCTCTCGGGAGTCCAGAACTTCGTCTCGATGGTCGTTACCGCCCTCCAGAATCTTGGTGGGCTAATCGGGGAGGAAGCAGGGGAAGCCGGGCAATTTCTTGGCAATCTGAATCCTTTCAAATAGTGCGAGCATAACTCCGAAATTACAGCGGTTATCTTTAGGATTAGACCTATCGTCATTCTTCGGGCCCGCCTTAACCTGCCCCAACACGGTAATTAGCCTCAGGCGGGCCCGAAGAATGACGTCCCCAAAGCATGGGTACTAACACATCTGGTTCCGGGATTCTTCGCTTCGCGTCTCGCCCAACCCTTCGTCTGCTTAATTGGCTGGTCAGTCCCATCCGGCCATTTTCTGCCTGGCCGATAGCACGCTCGGCGACATGACGCTCTTGGCTTTCTTATCTCAAAAGGAGCCGGTAGCTGCCAGCCGCCATTCCTATCTCCATAGCAGAACGAATCCTCGTGTGGCGCTGCTGGCCGCTTGCTCAGGCAGTGGCAGCCTTCAATGCCAGTATCCGGCTCATTTCGTTGACCACGATCATGTATCCCTCATCCACGCCCATGCCTGGTTTGGCAAGAACCTGGTCGGGCTGCGTGGCCATTCCGATATGGGTGCAGACCTGGCCGGAACGGTCGGTTTCGTTGCAGGTCCCGCCCACATAGGCGCCCATCCCGTGAGAGCGACAGTAGATGATGGCCTCGATGGTATTATTGATCCCGCCGAGGTCCGGTGTCTTTGTCTGGATCATGTGGCCGGCCCCGTTGTCGGTGAACAGCTTTATATCCTCCAGCGTGTTGCACCACTCATCCGCGACTATCTCCAGAGGGATATGCCGGTCGTCGATCTTCTTCCGTAGCCGGGCCAATGCCTCCAGTTGCCCCATCTGGTCCCCGACGTCCACGGGCCCTTCAATCCTGATTCGCAACGGGGCCACCGCCTCCGCCAGCCGGCTCAGGTAGGATAGAATCTTCTCATCATTGTTGTTGAAGGCCAACCCAATAGTGCCATAAACATCGAAGTGCAGCACCGGTTGGTACTCGGCGTATGGCTTGAGCTGTTCTATTCGCCGCCGCAACCACGAGGCGTACTCCAGAAATATCTCACCATCCGGGCCGAGCTTTGTGCGAACGTTGTTGATAAGACCGTGAGGAAGCACCGGTACGGCCTTGAGGATCATCTTGTCGGCATTGACATAACGGTCATCGCCACTTTGCACAAATATCGGAACCGCCGCGGCGGCAGGCTGGGTGCCATACTCCTCGGCGATAACGTCCACCATAAGCTTGTGAGTTGCTTTGCCTACAGCGTCGAGAAGGGCCTGCGTTACGCCGTAGCGGATGGCGCTGTGCAACAATCCACCTGTTTCCGGGTCCCGGATGCTGTCGAACTCCTCAGCCATGTCGCGGAATGTGGTCAACTCTCGCCCTTCCAGCTTGGGCTTCAACACTCGATTGATGACCGGTATATACTCTTTGGTGAGGAATAGCGGGTATCTGCCGCCGGCGCCGGCGTACTGGACAGAAGCGCAGTCGCCATAAGCGACCTGCCCATCCTCAAGAAGCAGAAGGATGGATACACATTCTCCGGCCTGGCGGATGGCTGTGAAGCCTGGAAGCATGGGCTTGCCCAGATACGTGAAGCCGTCCGAGCCTTCGCTATGCCTAATAGCCAATTGGTCGTCCGAGAAGAACCCAGTCAACCCTGGGGCACAGACTACTTTGCTGATTTTCACCGACGAACCCCTTTCCTGCCGAATTGCGAGCAACACCGCTCTTCCGGAATCGTGCCAAGCAGCCTCGCTGGGCCGGGCCGTCCCCACCGGGCAAGCCTTGGGACCAGGAGATCGAGGCACACCTGCATGACATTATAGCTTGCGAGGTCAATGGATCAATGCTGCGGTGGAGAGAAGACGGACACACGGGATGAAGAATATGGGAAGCTCAGGGCAGCCAAAATGGCTCACCGATGAGCTCCCGGCCTCACGACTGGGCTGGCTAGCCAATGGCTCTCTGGTGCATCTCCTTGCCCCAGCCGTTCTCGAGGAGCTCCACGAGGTCCTCGACGGCCGTCTTGAAGTAGTTGAGCATGAACTCCTCATCCTTGGTGTAGGCTCCCCCAGCGGTCCCGTCGCCAATCAACTCCCTGAGGCGCTGAGGCCCATAGGTGGTGTAGTCCTGCAAGTCGGCAGAGGGTTTCACCTTGTTCGGCACTTCCACCGGCCGGTTGATCCAGGAGAAACTCTCCAACCAACTCGCGTGGTCCCAGTGATCGGTCCCCTGAGACTGCATGATTTGGTAGGCTCGCGGGAGCATATACCATGAGCGAAGCCGGACATTTAGATCTGGGACTTCTGCAGATAGCTCCTCTATGACGTAGCTCGCCATCTCGTTCTGGCCGTGCCCATTGAGGATCAGAATGCGCTTAAACCCTTGCCTCATCAGCGACCGCAGGATGTCGTTTATCAGGGACATGAATGTCTGCGGCCGGATGCTAATCGTACCCGGGAAGGCGTTGGCCCAATCGGCAAAGCCATAGTTCACCGAAGGCGCCATGAGAACACCTGTCTTCTCACAAGCGGCTTTGGCCACCTCCCAAGCAGTCTGCGTATCGGTGGCCACGGTATTGTAGCCGTGCTCCTCCATCGAGCCCGTCACCAAAACCACCCGGTCGTCTTTCTTGAGGTATTCCTCCACCTGCATCCAGTTCATGTTCTCCATCAACATTGTGATTCTCCTTCTTCATTCTTGCCCTGTGCTCCAACCATGGCTCATACCTCCAATGAGACGTAACCTATTGCAGTAGCCCGGTAACAAAAAAGGCGTTGAAACGGGGCTTGGCTGACAGCACGAAAATTCTCAAACGGCGCCGGGGACCAGGTGGTCTCCCATCTGGCCCCCGGCGTGATGACCTATCGATCTTCTTGACGGTTACTGGCTATCATCCCGCCCGGCTATCCTACCATGCTCGACTATCACATTGCCGGGCTTGACCGCGGGGCTGGTGCGGATCATGGTAATGATGCCGTCCGCCGATGCCTTGACTTCCATTATCCTCTCGCCAAAGTAGTCTCGAATTTCCCCTACGACCTGGCCCTTCTTGACGAGGTCATTGGGCACGACCTTGGAGTACCACATGCCGTCGATCTCACTGCGAGCTTGCACATAGTCTTCAAGGAAGATTCTTTTGACTGTGTTTACTATTTGGCCATCGAACATGCCCAGGTGAACCATCACATTGCGCAAGCCGGTAAGATGCGTCTGCATCTCCTCCATTTTTAGGATGCCTTGCTGGCCTGATTCGCAGAGGATTGCCGGCTTGCCGCGAGCCTGGAACACTCCGAACGCGGCATGAGGCGGATCATTGGGATTTGATACGTCGTCTTTGACGACAATGGGAATGTTGTAGGCCATGGACATGGCCTTGGACTTGGCGTCGGCCTCCGCATCTCCCGAGGCGGGATGGATGGTGAACGGGGTGAGCGCCTCCGGGATGTCTCCGCCGTGCAGCTCCACGAAGTAGTCGGCTTTGCTGAGCATTTCTTGATCGAAGTAGTAGGCCATAGCTTCGCCGTAGGTGCCTATCGGAGTGCCCGGGAAAGTGCTGCAGGGATTTCTACCGTCGTGAGGAATTAGGAAACCAAGGTTGTTGACGAACGCGGGCAGGTTGTAGATCATCCCAACCTTCAGTGTTCCCTTTAGTTTGGATGGGTCGACCTCATTGAATAGGCGGATGGCTGCTTCGATGCCGGCGTACTCGCTGCCGTGCATTCCACCGAGCACCAGAAGGGTCGGACCATCGCCAGATCCATAGACCGTGCCGACCGGAAAACGAATTGGCTCGCCAGTGTTCCGGTATTTGAACTCCAGCCAGCCTTTCTCTTTGGTTCCTTTGTTCCCCGCCATGCCTGCAACCTCCTATCGCGGTGTTTTCGCCGGCGACGCCAACCTTTCTGAGCCTGAAGCATCAGCCAGAGAAGACGGAGGGCGTCGCCGGCGCAGTGACTAAATGCTAGCGAATTTCACTATCTTACCTAGATACCGGTTGGTTAAACCGTCTTGCCCCAGCCATTGTCCAGGAAGTCCTCCAGTTCTGCTACGGCAAGATCGTAGAACTCCCGCATGAGTGATTCGGGTTGCTTGTACTTGCCGCCTCCAACACCGTCGCCCAATGCCTCCCGCGTCTCGGCCGCGGAAAGAGCATAATAGTCTTCGGGAATGGCACGCGCTTTGGTCTTATCAGGGATCGGCTCTGGTTGGTTTATCCATGAAAAGCTCTCCAGCCAGCTTCCATGGTCCCACTCGTCGCTCCCCAATTCTTTGATGCGGGCGTAGGTCTTCGGCATCATATACCACTCGCGGAACTTGATGGTTAGATCATTCCGGTCCAGGACATACTCGGTGATCACATCCATGGCCGGCTTGTTCCCGCCGTGGCCACTGTAGATGAGGATTCGCCTGAAGCCGCTGCGAACAAGGCTGTCTAGGATATCCTTCATCATGTCCATGAAGGTTTGCACGCGAAGGCTTATTGTACCCGGGAATCCGAGGGAGAATGCGGAGGGCCCGACCGGCAGGGCCGGACCGAGCATTACACCCTTGTTGTTGCACGCCGCCTTAGCTATCTCCCAGGCGGTCTGTGTATCTGTTCCCAATGAGTTGGGGCCATGTTCCTCTGTAGCTCCGGCGACGAGGACGATCCTGTCGTCCTTCTTGACGTGGTCCTCCACCATTTTCCAGTTCATCTTCTCGAGTTCCATGACGACCTCCTAAACATAGTGTGATAGAGTGGAACGACTGTCATGTGGGCTCCCGCAGCCGGCTTCGCCTGCATCGTGACTCTCCACGCCGAGCGGCTGGAATGGAGAGGGGAGTGCGGTTCAGTTCCCCATGGATGCCTCCGCCATGGAGCAGGCAACGAAATGCCCGCTCTCGACTTCTTTCAAAATCGGGATTTCCGCCTGGCAGGATTGGCTTGCCGAAGGGCATCTCGGATGAAAACGGCATCCGGGCGGGATGTGGATAGGGCTGGGAGGGTCTCCCTGGATGGCAGCAACCTCGGTACGCAAGGTAGGATCGGCCTGGGGGGCCGCTGCCAGCAGCACTTTGGTGTAGGGATGACGGGGATTCGAGAAGATCAGGCTTGTTGTGCCCATTTCCATAATCTTCCCGAGATACATCACGACAATCCGGTGGCTAATGTGTCTAACGACTCTCAAGTCATGTGACACGAATATCATGGTGAGGCTCAGCTGTGATTGCAGGTCCATGAGCAAGTTGATTACCTGAGCCTGAACCGACACGTCGAGCGCCGACACCGGCTCATCTGCGAGGAGCAGGGTAGGCTCCATCGCCAGTGCTCTCGCTATGCCGATGCGCTGTCGTTGCCCGCCGCTGAACTGCGAGGGCAGGCGATGGGCGGCGTCGGCATGCATGCCAACCATCTCCAGCAGCTGGGCAACTCGTTCGCCGCGCTGGTTAGGCGGGCAGACATTGTGGACAGATAGTACCTCATCCAGCATTCGACCTACTCTGAATCGGGGATTCAGCGAGGAGTAAGGGTCCTGAAAGATCATCTGGATCCGGCGGCGCTCCGAGCGCATCTCACCTGAGCGCATTTTCAGGATATCTTTGCCATCGAATAGGATTTGTCCTGAGTCGGGGTCATACAGCCGGGCTATGCACCTGAGTAACGTGGTCTTGCCGCAACCAGACTCACCGACGATCCCTAGTATCTCCCCCTTGGAAACGTGCAGAGATACATCATCCACGGCGGTCACAACCTCAGGCTTGCGTCTAAGGATGGCAGGAACCAGTCCCAATGGGAGTTCAAAAGTCTTCGTAACGCTCTGAACCCTGAGAACCGCGTCTCCGTAGCTATCTAGTGCCTTCCCGCTCATCCGCGACCACCATTCCCATCGCAGTCTTTGGCGTTCATCGCACATCCTTGATGCAGGCTGATAGGTGCTCCGGAGAAATCTCCCGTAGTGGGAATTCCCCTTGCCTGCACTCGTCCGAAGCATATGCACACCGGGGGTGAAACCGGCACCCTTCCGGCACATGAGCCAGGTTGGGAGGACTTCCTGGAATCGGCTGAAGCCTTTCGCCGGCCGACCTCGCCGAGGGCACCGACGCAATCAACCCTAACGTGTAGGGATGGTGTGGGGCCTTGAAAAGTGTCATAGTAGCCGCTTGTTCTACGATTCGCCCCGCGTACATCACTGCAACGGTGTCACAAGTCTGTGCGACAATTCCCAAATCATGAGTCACGAACAGCATGCTCATGCCCAGCTCTCGTTGTAGTCTCATGAGCAGCTTCAGAATCTGATCCTGAATAGTCACATCAATTGCTGTTGTCGGTTCATCTGCCAGCAGCAGGTGGGGGCCCCGCGAGAGGGCGATGGCGATCATCACACGCTGTCGCATGCCACCCGAGAATTGGTGCGGGAACTCGCGCAATCGTCGCTCCGGAGCAGGAATTCCCACCATTTTCATCAGCTGAATGGCCCGCTCTGTTCTCTCCTGCCTGCTGGCCTTATCGTCTTTGCTGAGCGTTTCCAGTATCTGGTTGCCAATCCGGAGAACAGGGTTCAGAGCAGTCATCGGATCCTGGAATATCATGGAGATCTCGCGACCACGGATGCGGTCGAAGTCACTGCCCGGCATTGTCAGAAGCTCGCGGTTCTGAAGCTCGCGGTTCTGATATCTGATGCTTCCGGCTACGATTTCCCCGGGCGGATGTATCAGGCGAAGGATTGAGCGGCACGTTACGGTCTTCCCGCTGCCCGATTCGCCTACCAGGCCGAAGGTCTCTCTCGACCGGATGGAGAAGGACACCCCGTCGACAGCCTTGACAATCACTTGTGGGGCGACAAAATGCACTGCTAGATCCTGCACCTGAAGTAAGGGGCCAGTATCATTTGTTGTCTTGTCAGAACCGATTTCCTGAGACGTCTGTTTCACTGTTAGGACTTAAACCCTCCAGGTCTTAGCAGGTCTGCTAGACCATCTGCCAGCAAGGCAAACCCCACGCCAGCAATGACGATCGCTATGCCGGGAAATGTCGATATCCACCATCCAGTTGTCATGAACCCCCGTCCCGAGGATATCAGAGCGCCCCATTCGGCCTGCGGCGGCTGAACCCCCAACCCTAGGAATCCCAGCGATGACGCTACGAGAATGTTGAGCACCACGTCGACAGCGGCAAATACAATTGCTGGTGTAATGACGTTCGGCAGGATGTGGATTGCCATAATGCGGAGATTCCCGTAGCCGAGTGTCTTGGCGGCCATGACATATTCGAGATTCTTAGCGACCAGGATCTCTCCCCGGATGATCCTGGCGTAGATAATCCAACTGGCTACGGTGATGGCGATAACAGCGTTCTGTAGGCCGGGGCCCATGACGGCAATGATGGCGATGATCAGGACCATGAAGGGGAAAGCGATTACCACGTCCACCAGTCGCATGATGACGTTGTCGACAATCCCGCCGTAGTAGCCGGACAGCATGCCGACTACAATGCCGATCAAGAACGGAAACAGCACCGACAGAACGCCTACTTGGAGGTCAAGCGGAGTAGCGCTGATGATCCGGGAGAGCACATCCCGGCCGAAATTATCAGTCCCGAGCAGATGCTGGGCATTAGGGGCCTGTAGAATATTGTTCCAGTCCTGGGCAATCGGATCATAGGGAGCAATTTGGTTGGAAAAGACGGCGACAAGCCCCATAACTAGAACGAGGACTCCTCCAACCACTAGCGCAGGATTCCTACGGAGAATGCTTCGCCCCCCGCTCGCTGACCGGAGCATTCCCCGGAGGCCCGTATGCTCAGCTGTAACCAATGGTGTCGACATGTCTTGGTACTCTTACCCTGGAATCATAAAGTCACACGCGGATCGAGAAATGAATAGGTCAAGTCAGTGGCAATATTGATTATCACCACAATGCCCGCGAAAACCAGGGTTGCGCCCTGAACAACCGCATAGTCACGGGCGAAAATAGCGTCCAACATCAGCATCCCCATGCCGGGGATAGCGAACACCCGCTCGACGACCACTGTGCCGCCGACCAGGTAGCCGACGTTTAGTCCCAGTATCGTCACAGTTGGAATCAGGGCGTTGCGCAGGATGTGTTTCATGAGGACCATTCGCTCACGCAGGCCCTTGGCTCTGGCAAAATCGACATAGTCGGCGCCCAAAACATCGATGACATCAGAGCGTAGAGATCTGACCAACATAGCTGCTTGAGAAAGCCCCAGTGTGAATGCAGGCAAGAAGAGATAATAGAAGTGGTCGGCAAAAGTGTCTCCATACCCGCTCACAGGAAAGATGCCGATACGCACACTAAAGATCATCAGGAGCAGGATGCCGACCCAGAACTGGGGCATGCCCAGAGCCAAGACAAACCCCCCTCGGATCATTTGATCGGCCAGTCTGTCCTTCCGCAGGGCTGACCAAATGGCCATTGGTACCGTTAAGACCACCGAAATGACCGTGGCGTAGAAAACCAGGAACAGGGTAATTGGGAACCGCTGCCCAATCAACTGCCCGACCGGGGAGTCATACATGAAGGAATTGCCGAGATCAAGCGACGCTAGATCCCGCAGGAAGAAGAGATACTGTGTCCAAAGAGGCTGGTCCAAACCCATCCGGGCTCGGAGGTTGGCGACGGCTTCGGCAGTAGCATGGATGCCAAGTCTGATCTGAGCCGGATCCCCTGGGATAGATCTGATAAGAAAGAAGAGGACAATCGTGATTCCGAGGGCAACCGGAATCAATTGGAGCAACCGGACAACTATGTAGTTGAATCTGCGCAAAGGACTGGCCTCCCGCTAGGATACCTCAGGACTCTGGAGGAGGTCCTGCCCACACAAAATCTGTGTGGGCAGGACCTCTTCAAGCTACTAGGAGATGTCTAGGTCTCGCCACACGTAAGTGCCAAGGTAAGTCTGAGCAAAGTTCTTGACGTTCTTCCGCACGACTATCAAGTACGGTTCATGCCATAACGGGATGAGCGGCACTTCGTCGTTAAAAATCTCCTGTATACGGAAGTAGATCGCCTTGCGTTTCTCAGGGTCGGTCTCCTTTACGCCCTCGGCAGCCAGCGTGTCGCACTCCGAATTCTGGAATCCGCTGTGCATCGACTCTGCGGTCGCGAAAACAACTGCATAGTTGGTCTGCTCGCTGGGGTCCGGAATGTCGTCAGTCCATTGGACAATCTGCATCTCGAACTTGTTGTTATAGTAGTTGTCGTTCCACAGGCCGGTCTCCAGTTCCTGTATTGTCAAATCGACACCGATCTTGGACCACATGTCCTTGATGACCGTCGCCGCCTGCTTGTCGCCCTCACTAGCTCCGTTGACCTGTAACGTAGCTTTGATGCCGCTTCCATATCCGGCATCCTTTAGCAGACCCTGTGCTTTTGCTGTGTCGTACGGCCAACCTGGAAGGCTATCATCGTAGTACACCGTTCCAGCCGGGCGGAAGGTCTTGGCCGGGATTCCGATTCCGAAATTGATGGTCCTAATCAACGCGTCCCGGTCGATGGCGTAGGACAGGGCTTGGCGGACGCGCTTGTCATCAAAAGGCTTGTTGCGATTGTTAACCGTGATCTGTGTAACCTGCGCCGCATTGAATTGCAGCACGTTTAGATTTGAGTCGGTCTTCAACTGCGCAACCTGGCTCTTGGGAGGGAAGTTGATGGCGTCAACGTCGCCTTTCTGCACAGCCAGGACTCGGGTGTTGTCCTCAGGTATGTACTTGAGCAGTATTTCGTCTACCAGTGGCTTTCCCTGCTCCCAGTAGTTTGGATTCTTGACCAGCGTCATCGTGTCGCCCTTGACCCATTCCTTCATGATGTAGGGGCCGGTCCCCACCGGTTGCAGCATGAACTTCTCCCAGCCCCCAGTCTTGGCGACCAGCGCTTCCGGCATTACAACAGTGTTAAAGAGCGCCATCGAGTATATGAATGGAACGTTAGGCTGCTTGAGTGTGATTACCACCTGAGTGTCGGTGGCTTCTATCTTGTCGAACCCTTCTAGGGTAAATGAGAAGATCCCGTTCTTGGGGTCCACTGCCCGGTTAATGGACCAAACAAAATCGCTGCCCTTCACCGGCGTTCCATCGGAGAACTTGAGGCCGGGCTTAAGCTGGAATGTGTAAGTGAGTTGGTCTTGGGAAATCTCCCATTTATCGGCCAGGTCACCCTCGACGGTCGTGTCGGCCTTGAAGCGCAGAAGGCCACTGTAATACTGCTGCATATACCAAATGTCTGCGTTGTTGTCATTCATGACAGGGTCAGGGACTATGGCATCCAAGTATCGCCCGAACTTGAAGGTCTTCGCACCACCTGTGGACTGTCCGGTTGTTGTACTTGTGGCCGAAGCGGTCTCCGAGGCCGCTGGTGTTGAAGTAGCCGCTCCCCCTCCGCAGGAGGCCAGGAATGTGACCAACGGCGTCGCCGTCAGGCCGAGGGCAGCCATTGCCTTGAGCAACTGCCGCCGTGGCACCCTACCATTCAACACGTCTTGCAGCAACTTCTGGTACTCCGGCGAATCTGAAGCGCCCATGATACCCCCTCCATCCGTTTTCATTGACCGAGACAATTCATGTGAACGATGTGACATGACGAACCCAGATACTCGCAGGCTCACCCAGGGCAGCAGGCCTGCCACCTGCTGGACCGGTCTACAAAAACTTCAACTGATAGACGGAGAAACGAACGGGCGAAAGACTTGTTTTTGCGAGTGTGCTAGCCTACCGAAAGACGAGTTTGCGAAAATTGGCGGAATCGCAAATTGCCATGCTAAGAGCGCCGGGCGACCCAGCGAATTGAAGAATTGCCGAGTACCGAGATGACGATGGTAGTCTACCACCGCCCATAGAACTCAAATACTACAAAAGCAAACACGAATGAAGAAATGACGAACGCTCAGTCTTTGTCGTTTGTTCAGGACCTAAGCAACTCGATGCCGTCGGAGTTGCGACCCGTAAATGTGACACGAGCCATCCGGGGTACTGGATGTTGGGTGAACTAAGAGTACATCACATTGCGCGCAGTATACTCTCAGCCAGTTCCTTTGTCAATACTCTTGCCCGCTCACAGTTGCTGGTGTAGACTGCGAGGTGAACTCATCGACTTGGCACTGGCAGTGCCGGCCGCTCCAGAGTTCATCGGCATTAACAAGCAAGGCGAGACGACGAAACCGGGCCAGTGCTGTCACACCGGCCCGGCGATGATGAAAGGAGTAGATCGTGGCCACTCCCTTCAATGTAGTTGTACGTCAGAAAAAGGGGAAAATTGAGTCTCCGGAAGTAGAGGAGAAGAGGGACTTTATCACATTTCTGGAACGAGCCAGCTCCGATGAACTGAGAATGTTTGTGGGATATCTGAGGGAGAAGGATCCAGAAAACTGCTTGCTACCACTATTCACCAAGCTGATCGAGGTGACCGACCGGGCCGAAAGGGCCGCCGAGGCTGTAGTCAGGCGGCCACGCCAATAGGACCGCCATCAACACCACGGAAACCTGTCCGATGACCCGGGCCTGAAATCGTCTTACGCTGTCATCCTGAATCGTGTACCTCGTTATTGATATAGCCACCCGAAATATTGCCAGGGGAAGGTAGGGCGTTCTGTCATTCCTCCAGCCCGCCCATGCGGGAATCGAGTGTAATGCTTGATTAGAAAGGCGGGCTGGAGGAATCCGTGCCTGGTTGGGAGGGAAGACGGATTCCTCAGTCGCTATTGCATTCTCGCCCCGGATGCCCTTAGAATCTGCCCGCTCCTTAGGAATGACAGTTCTGCCTATCTACTTGTCTGGACGGTATTTCTACATGAAGCTCTTTGCAATCCTCCTGAGCGGCCTTGAGCCCTATAAGGGGAGACACTTCCTCACCTCTTGGACTATGGTCTCCAGGTCTTGCGTAGTCAAGGAAGGATGGACAGGCAGAGATAGCACTTCGGAACTGGCCCTTTCCGCCACGGGCAGTGTGCCATTGTAGCCAAGGCCCACATAGAGTTGCTGCTTGTGCACGGGTATTGGGTAGTGAATGCCAGTGCCAATGCCGGCAGCGTTAAGAAATGTGGCTACCTCATCCCGGCCTGTGCGGACACGTATCGTATACTGGTGATAGACGTGCTTGTAGCCAGCGGGTGTGCTGGGTGTGATGCCGGACGGCAGATTGGCGTTGAGATACCCAGCGTTCGCTATCCGTTTGGACGTAAACTCCTCGAGGCGATTGAGTTGCGCCAGGCCAATTGCGGCCTGGAGGTCGGTCAACCGGTAGTTGTAGCCGAGCACCGGATGGTCGTACTTGGCGCGCTGTCCCTGGTTTCGTAACATTCTCACCTGTTCGGCAATTTCGTCGTGGTCCGTCGTGATGGCGCCGCCTTCTCCTGTGGTGATGTTCTTTGTGGCGTAGAAGGAGAAGCAGCCGGTTCCAAAGCTGCCAGCCGGCTTGTTCCCGATGGCGGCACCGATCGCTTGCGCGGCATCCTCGATTATGGCCAGATGGTGATTAGAGGCGATCTCGTGCAATGCGGCCATATCAGCCGGGCAACCATAGAGATGCGTGGGGAGTATGGCCTTTGTCCTCTTGGTAATTTTGGCTTCGATGGCGGATGGGTCAAGGTTTAGGGTGTCGTCGCAGATATCGGCAAATACCGGCCTTGCCCCCGTATAGAGCACAGCATTTGCCGTGGCAATGAAGGTAAAGGGAGTTGTAATTACCTCGTCGCCCGGGCCGATCCCATGCGCTAGAAGCGCTAGGTGGAGAGCGGCGGTGCCCGATGAGACCGCCAATGCGTGTTTCACGCCGACCACTTCGGCGAGCTGCTTCTCAAACTGCTCTACGATCTTTCCTTGAACCAAGTGCCGTGATCGCAGCACCCCCACAACCGCGTCGATTTCCTCTTTTTCCAGAACCGGCGATGCTATCGGGATCATTAGTCGGGTACCTCCTGCAACGGATTGATCGGGGCAACTCCTGCCCGGACGAGACTAACGAGAAGCGGAGAGGCCGTTTAGGATCTCTCCGGTCAAAGTCTGGGAATCAAAGATCGCATATCCGTTGAACCCATTGGCCCGGAGCAGTCCTATCTGAGCATCGCTCTGCTCCCAAGACTTAGGATTGGTCTTCCCCAACTTCAGCGAATAGGCGACTGATAGGCCCGGGACGACCCTTTCGGCATGGGGGAGAGCCTTCCACTCGGCAATGCGGCGGCTCAGCTCGGCTTCCTCACTCGGACCGTAATAGGCCATCGGCATTACAGCGTCGATATAGCCCCCTGCCAGCCATTCGGCCCAATTCTGCAGGTGATTCGCCGAAGCAGCCTGGCCGTCCAGAACTGCGGCGGTCAGTTCTACATTGGGCTTGACTGCTTTTAGCCTGGAGTAAGCATCCTTCACCGTCTGGGGCACATCGTTGGCGCCGAAGAACTTGCGTGGGTCTATTGGGCTATATGGTGGCGGTGGGGGATAGCGGATGTAGTCCAGATGTATGCCATCCACTTCGTATTTTTGGGCGATTTCTAGGACAACGTCTCCGACGAACTGGCGCACCTCGGGCTTGGAGAAGTTCAGCCAGTGGAAATTGTCCGGGATGCCACGCACAGTAGCAATATCCCACGACGGATGCTGGTGACGAAATTCCGTCCCCTGCACGGCGATCCCCGGACACCACCATGCCTGCACCTTTAACCCCCGGGCATGAGCGGCTTGAACAACATATGCTAGACTATCAAAACCATTGGCAACCGAAGACGCGCGCGGCAATAGGTCACTCTCGTATCGAACAACCCCACTACCAACCAGGTAAAGCACCGTATCGAATCCCGCCTGGGCGATCTGGTCCAGTGTCGCGTCTAATTCCGCCGGGGTGCTATCCGCATCATCTTGCACCCAAATCGCCCGCATTGCCAAGGAAGGAAGCGGCGTTGGGGTAGGGCTAGACACCATGGGAATCAACCCATTGGCTTGGCCGCACGCGGTAGCCAGCAAGAAGATTAAAAGGATTGCAATTAGACTCGAGAGTCGTAATTTATTGCCGGTGGCGTGAGCTCTCAGGGTGTTCAAGTTGCCCCCTTCCGCTTAGTGCCCCAAGAACCTGAGTCCATAATCCCAGATCGTCAGAGCGTCGATGTCGCCGGTGATCGCCAAGGCGCTGCGCGCATCTCCCGGCCAGCGCCCTAGCTTGACCAACGGCCGATTGCCCTCCTCAATCCGGGCGAGTAAGGAACGGGTGATTTCCGGTGCAGGACCCAACTGATCCAGATAGACTGAGTAGGCATGGGATTCACTGCTGGTCTCGACAATGTATCCCAGTTGCCGCAAGAGGGCGGGCCAGTCGGCAGGTGTGCTCCTAGGTAGGCCGACGAAGGGCCGGATACGGGAGCTAAGAACGACTGGCTGCGACTCGATCCGGCGGTATCCTTGTGTCCAGGGACGAGTCTGCCCTCTCACTTCCACGTTGCGAGCAAGAATGGCGAGGCCTTCCGGCCCGTTCCAGCGTATTCGCAAATCACCTTCCGCAGTGTCGTCTATGGAGACCTCGGAGCCGGAACGGGCACGCCACCAAGCCGAAATCTGGTTCATTCGGGCCACCCAAACCGGTGGATCTAGCGACTGCGCCGCGGAAAGCAACTGCGAGAGGGCAAGAGCGCAGCGGGCGGTCCGTTCGGGATGCAGCATGAGAGTGAACAACTCTTCGCGCTCGTAGGTCTCGGCGAGCAATCGAGACCATGCTTGCTCAGCAAGCCCGCCACCCCCATCGTTTAAGCGGTCCAGCAACATCTCATCGTCCGGCAAGGAAATCGGAATCTCGACCAAAGTGCCGTACATCCGGGGCAGGGAAGGACTCTCGACGGACGGCCAGGCGCCATAGAACTCGATGGCCCGCTCGTAAGCCGCGAGAGCGCTTGGCGTAACGGACCCGGCTGGAACGACATCCCATGCTATCGATTGGTTGCTTAGGTAGTCCAGCCCGGTCTCCTCGGCCGCCCGGCGCAGATGGCCGTTGAACTGCAGATAGGGTAAGCGGAATCCAGATGCCGGGATGCCTGCCGCGGAGAAGGCCATCTTGGCGCGATACAGATCGTGAACCAGTTGTTCGTAGGGCAACTGCGAGTGGTCAATGTGGTGGTAGCCATGGATAGCAAACTCCATGCCCCTAGCGGCGCACCTTTCAAAGTCTCTGCTGTGTCGCATCACAACGCTGGCGGTAACCGGGCAGGTCGCATTACAATGAAACTGCTCCAGTATCCGGATGAACTGATCCAGGGCGTGCACCATCCGGAGAGAGGTTAGTCCATAGCCCTTGACGATGGCCTGGCCCCTCGCTAAGTAGTTGCCAAGACCTTTGGCTCGCACACCCACAACCACCGGCTTCATAAACAAGAACCTCCTCATCTGAAACGAGAGGCTGGTTTTCTGACGCTGCATGTCACACGCGATGGTTCGCTACATCCACGAATATTCCAGCTAGCCGGCCGACGTTCTCCCGGATATCGAACTCCCGCTCGACAAGGAGGCTACCGTTGCTCACGAGGCGTTTGCGCAGCTCGGCATCCCCAGCCAAATGAGATATGGCATCGGCAAGCGCTTCGGCATTTTGTTCCGGAACAAGCCAACCCGAGTCGTCATGGCGCACCAGCTCCGGAATTCCGGAGACCGGCGTCGAAATAACTGGCAGACCAACCGCCATGGCCTCCATAAGCACTACGGGAATGCCGTCCCGGTCACCCCCCGGAGCTACAATGCACGGGAGCACGAAGACGTCGCTTTCCCGGTATGCCTCAAGGACCTCATGACGTTCCCGCCCGCCGGCTAGAACAACCCTGTCTTGCACCCCGCAGTCAGCCGCTAGTTGTGTCAAATGGTCCTTTCCCGGTCCTTGGCCGACGATTGTGCAACGAAAGTCCTCCCCCCTTTGTTTTAGGATCTGACACGCCTGTATTAGGTAGGCATGGCCCTTCTTGCCTATCAAGCTGCCTACTGACAAGATCTGCAGTGGCCGGCCGGCATGGGCGTTGGGGGCCGAGGGGGTGAACAAGTCGCGCCGGATTCCACAGTGAACAACGGCGATCTTATCGGCGTCGGCTCCTGGACAGAGCGCCAGGACCTGCTGCCGGTTGTAGTTGGAAATGGCGATCACCCGTGAGGCTGAGCGGGCAACCAAATCTAGCAGGTCGTTCGACGCGTAGATGTCGTAGGCGTGGACCGTGACTGTGAAGGGGATTCCTAGAAGCCTCGATACCACAGCCGCTGCCGCTCCCGGCAGCGAGGCGAAATGGGCGTGCGCCAATTGGACTCGGCTGCCCTCCAGTTTGCGGGCCACCCACGCGGCCTTCAAGAACACCGTGAGTCTCTTGAGGGCCGATTGGGAGACGGACCTCGCATACGGCTGCCGGATCAGACTCCTCAGCATGTCAAGGTAGGCCGACGGCGAATGGGCCAGGAAATGGGCCTGCGACGCCCATAATTGCCAGGAGAATAGGCCCGGCGCGTACTCGACGTCTTTTGCCAGTTGTTGTGATAGCTGGTGCATGATGCCCGGCTTGGGCCTGAGGAGGGAGAACAAACGGATATCAACACCCTGTTTCCTCGCTTCGGCGATCTCATCGGCGATGAAAGTCTCGGTCAAGATTGGGAATCGGGATAGGATGTAGGCGACACTCAATCTTTCCAACTCGCGACCAACCTCTCAGCTTCGCTCCCAAAGGCCGTAGCAGAAATCTTGCCAAGCCCTCGTTGTGCATGTCTGCAAGTATTCCCGCTCGTTACTCCCATGGGACTTGAATCGTTTGAGAGCCAGGACTCTTCCGAGTTGCCGGCGCGTTTCCGTCATCTCTCTATCTCGGCCTCCTAAGAACACCAGAGGAACCACGGAGTAGACAACATGGTGGGCTGGACAGCTCCCCATGCCAATTAGGCGTAGAGGCAAGCGGTGCTGGTCGTGCAGACTGCGCAGGATTAAATATGAGTTCTGCGAGAGAATTGTAGGTAGTAGGGGAATCGGATGCGCTCGTATCTTGTTCTGAGCCAACATGTTGCGCTGGTACTGACCGGGAAACTCGGCATAGGTGTCAAACGAGAAACCCAGATATTCGCGAATCAAGTAACGAAGGGTTGCATCACAGGCTTGTTTCAGGGCTTGCTGGATGGGATGTAATGGTGCAGGGTAGCAGTCAAGCGATGGGCGCAGCTTAAATGCCGTTGCTGACCGCACTAGTTCGCGCATGCCACTAGCCCTTTCGCTGAGTCCGTCCAAGTGCGGTAGCAAATCTGCAAAGCGGCGGCCTCGTTCGGCGTATGAGTAGTGGTACTGGCCACATGCCAGCAGTAGAGACTCGGCACAGGCCAAGGCCGTCTTCGTGATCCAGCGCAGCGTCTCCAAGTCGTCGGCAGCAGATTCGTTGCCGAGAGACTCGGCCATCCTGTTCAGCAGCAACCGCAGAGCTGACCAGAGATCCAATGAGCGCGGATCCGTAGCCGGCACTCTGCCAAGAACCGGCTCTCCCCAGAGCACCATACCGCCGTTTTGCATTTCATACATAGCAATAGTGTGCCCGGCGGCCATCCCCGCGAGGACATCTTGTGGGTGCAGCCGGGAAATGCTTATCTCCACTCCAAGTCTTGCCGTCAGGTCGCGGCTGACCGTTCGTAACACCGAGCGATCTGAGACATGCGGCGACACCACAACCAACTCATAGTCGCTCAGGAAGGTAAGTTGATCACCATCAGTGACCACACTGCCCTCGCCTCTCGCGAAACTACCGCGCAAAATTATGGAATCCGGGGACAACTGTGCCCTAATGGCCGTGACGATCTCGCGCAAGTGGTGTTCTACAGTCTGGTCCACGAGCGGATCATCCCAAGCGGTGAACCTACCCATTGAGGGCCTCCGCCTTTTCCCATAGTACTTGCCCATCGGCATAACCGGGTATTGGCAAGCCCAATGAAGCGAGCAGCGTCGGTAGAATGTCCACTAACTCGGCGTGCTCGCCCGCTACCAAGGGCCTTTGGCTAAGGAACAAGCCATCGGAGGCGGGATGATCAGGTAGGTAGCCATGCATCGATTTTTGGCCGCGGCTGAAGCCCCAAATTGTCTTGGAGAAGAGATATGGCGCGTCGAGGTAGAAGACGAGGTCGCCATAGCGATTATCGGGCATCTCGAGATGATAGCGGTGGAAATGCTCATCTTGGAGAATGAGCCCCTCATGCATGCCGGACAGGACCCGCTCCACGATGGCCCTTTCGCGGTCGTTCCGGAACCAGAAACGAGCATAGTTGGACTCTATCAGATGGATGAACCGGCTCAACTTGACGCCGTGCTGCTGAAACACCGCGTGGATATCCACGCGTTTCGGGGCGGGGATGTGCCCGTGGTCGGAAAACACGAATACATCGAATTCGGGCACCAACTGCTCATATGCCCGGTACTTCGACTCCACAAGTTGGTCCAGGCGGCGCATTCGGTCGATTGTCTCCGGAGCGTCCTGGCCATACTTGTGCGAATAGCCATCGATGCTGCCGAGGAAGAAGTAGGTCCAGGGACGGATCTTTGCGAACCGGTGGTTCCCGATCTGATTGAACTCGCTCCCGGCTCCTTTGGTCATACCCACTATCTCGAACTGCACGCTGTGACTGCGCAGAATGTCGAATACCGTGGGATATGTCTTCAGGTAGCCCGGCTCATCCCAGGCGCGGTCCTCGACAACGTTGAAGTAGGGCCAGTAACGCAATGGCACGTTGACCAGCAGGGGCACACCAAACCAGGAAGTATTGTTGGGTCTGTACTGCCGCGTGTATTTGTGAAGGAAGTACCGAGAGCCGACGTTGTCCACAAACCCGAGGTACTTGAAGACGCGTGCCCACCGGAAGGGCGTATTACCGGGATCGTACTTCCAGACGAACCATTGCAGGTGCTTGTTCGGGTGCACGCCGCTGTACATTGAGGGGTGGCATGTAACCGAATGGCCCAGCTCCGAGCGCATTCGCCGCTTGTAGGGAAAGGAATCTAGAAAGGGCATGTATTTCAGGCTCTCCGGCTTCAGGGCGTCAAAGAAGAAGGTGAGGACCGGTCTCATGATGCTTCCTTTCCTTCGATGGCGGCGGTTCCGGCAGCTACAGCCGCATGCGTTCCCGCACCGTTACCCTGGCGCTGCAGGATGATGGCATCCCTAGGATATTGGTCCGGGTCTTGCCTGCCTTGGAAGAACCCCGTGACCAGCCCGTAGACAATCATGACTCTGGCCAGGAGGTTGGCAAATGCGGAGCGGGCGGAGCTCTTGCGGATTGCATAGGTGACGAAAATCGCTCCCGAGCAGGCCAGCCAGGCTTTTAGCCATCTGCGGTCGAATATGGCCGAGAATGCTGATAACAGACCAGCGAAAAGGTAAGTGCCGGTTACCACGTAGTTCATCAGGAATTCGCGAATGAACCGGCCCGCCAGGCCATTGTTGTAGGTTGCCCGCAAAGTGCGGCCTGCTCGAGGGTAGAAGCCGACGTGGAAACGGCGAATCGTCTCCCGGTAAGTGCCACGGGGGAAGGAGTAGTGCTTGGTCATGGCTATCGGCAGACGCCACAGTGTGTATCCGGCTTTGCGCAGACGCAAGGCCAGCTCTGCCTCTTCGTTCCAGGCCAGGTAGGGATTGAAGGTTCCCGCCTCATTGAGAGCAGAGTGGCGGTAGAGGGCATCGCCACCAAGGCCAGGGACTTCGGTTGCCTCGCGAACCCGGTAGCGGCGGTGTATCTCTCCCGTGAGTTCCCCCTGCTCGTCGACGTAGAATTCTTCTCTCGTTCCCCCCACGCCGGCAACTGTAGGATGTTTCTCCAGGAAGTCCAATGCGTCTGGAAGGAATTCCGGGTAGATCCATGTGTCCCCGTCAACAAAAAGGATATATTCGCTGTGACTGGCTAGAGTGCCCAGGTATCTACCGGCTCCTGGTGTAAGAGGCCACTCCGGCTTCAGCTGAACGATAGTGATCGCGAATTTGCCAGCGATCTCCGGTGTACCATCGGTGGAGGCGGAGTCCACGAGCATGACCTCCGTCTCAGGAAACCGGGATGCAGCTGCCAAGGCCGACTCGATGCACTTGCCTATTCGCCTGGCCTCGTTCCTGGCGATTATCACTATGGAGAGCAAGTTACAATCAGTGCCATCTAATCTTCGGTTCATATCGGTCAGCACGGCACATCAGCCCTCAAATCGACCGGTACTTCTGAAATTACAAATAGGTGCTTGCCAGCAGGTGTTGGCGGGATTTGATCCACTTGCTGGAACCTCAACATCACTTCCGGGCCAAGATGTGCTTGAATCTCCCTTCTTCGTCCTTCGATCCATGCTTGGTCTGGAGAGCCGTCAGCCTCGTATAAGATATCTACCTGATCGGTGCTTGGCTGCCGCACCTGATATTTCCGAACGCCCGGCCAGCCCTTCAGCAGATGCACGAAGTAGTGCCCTGAGATTACCATCCCCGAGGGCATGCTGAAGAAATCGCACTTTCTTCCCACAAGTTCGCTCAACACCGGCAGCCCGCGGCCGCAGCTGCAGGTATTACCATCCATGCGCGCTACGTCCCCGTTGGCGTACCTGATCAGAGGCATGGCGTACTCTTCAAGGGCGGTGATAACTACTTCGCCCATCTCCCCCGGCTCTACAGGCTGCCCGTTGTTTACGACCTCCAAGCGGTGCAATTCGGCCCAGATGTGTAGCGATCCAGCAGAGCACTGTCCGGCTATCTGGCCTGTTTCCCTGGCACTGTAGGATTCGGCGACTGGACAGCCGAAGGTCTGCTCGATGAGATCGCGCTGAAAGTCGTGTAGCTTGTCGAGGCCTCCGAAGATCACCCTGGGCCGATTCAGCGCTAGCCCGTTCTCACGGAGATAGTAGGCGAACAGCCACAAAGCCGAATTGCAGCCCCGGATCACCTCCGGTCTGAACCGCATGACGTATTCAGCGAAGGCTTGCATGTTTTCCTTCCCCATGTCGTAGCTGCTCAGCCATCGCTCGCGACGAAGCCACGATCTTGCCTTTTGCATGGTGGTCGGCTGCAGGATGAAGTCTCCTCCCGAAATGACCGCCACCTTGGTCCCCTTTTCGACGCCAAACCAAGCGTTCAGCCGGCTGTGCGCCGCCCAGCTCCAATCCAGCCGGTTCTTGGAGTAATAGAACCCCATGGGCACGCCCGTTGAGCCTCCTGTTGCGCTTTCAAGCACTTCATTCCTTGGGAAGTTCACAGCCACCATTGACTGCCTATTCTTGACCACTTCTTCTCTGGTTAGTACGGGAATTCTCGCCAGATCGCCTAAAGACACAATGTCGTCCGGGTGGACTCCTGCTTCCTGGAGTCTTCGCCTGTAGAACGGGACATTGGTGAAGGCGTGGTCTAGCAGGCGTTTCATCTTGGCTAGCTGCAGGGTTTGTATCTCTTCAGGACTCAGCCACTGGCTCTGCAGGAGCTCCACTAGCCTTTGGTGTTGAGCCCTCCCCTCGGGGAAGAGTAGTCGCACACGCTCATACATACTGCTGTACAATGTCTGTTCCTCTCTAGCTCAGGCTCACCGGCACCTCAGAGGAGGTGAACAGGTATTTCCCGGCGGGCGTCGATGGGATATGGTCCACCCTTGTGAACGACAACTCGATGGAGCCTCCGAGGTGCTCCAGGAATTTCTGTCTCTGTGACTCCAGCCATTCCTGGCCAGGCTCCGCATCGGACTCGAACAACACGTCAATCTTGTCCACGCTTGGCTGATGCACGCGGAACTTCCTCATGCCCGGCCATACTCGCAGCATCCGCCCAAAGTAATGGCCGGAGACCAACTTACCAGAGGGTGTAGTGAAGAAGTCGCTGGTGCGCCCCATCACCTCGGCCAAAACCGGCAGCCCCCGCCCACACGGGCAGGGCTTTTCGGCGAATTTCGCAACGTCTCCGAGCGCATAGCGGATGAAAGGCATGGCGTAGTTCTCGAGGTCGGTGATAATTACCTCCCCTAGCTCGCCAGGCACAGCACTCCGCCCGTTGGCGATGAGCTCGACGTAGTTTAGCTCCGCGACGACATGAAGGGAGCCTTCTGGGCACTGGCCCGCGATTTGCCCCGTTTCCCTTGCTCCGTAATCGTCCACCACGCGGCATCCAAAAGCCTTCTCAATTTGTTCCCGCTCGAAATCGTGGAGTTTGTCCGCACCCCCGATTACCACCTTGGGGCGGATCCCGGAAAGGCCGTGTCGCTCTAGGTGTTGCGCAAACAGCCAGATGGCTGAGTGGTGCCCGCGGACGAGTTCAGGCTGGCAGTCCAATAGGAGGCTGGCGAAATCCTGCATCTTCCTTTCATCCATGTCGAGGGAGTTGAGCCACTTCTCGCGGCGCAGCCACAATTTGACCCTCTCTGGGAAGGCGGATCGACTGGCTGGAACTGGCGCTATCACCCCAGTTCGGCAACCGTTTTCCACCCCGGACCAGTTGCAGAGGCGACTGAAAGCGGCCCAGCTCCGGTGTAGTCGTCTGTCGGAGTAGTAGAACTTGGTTGCGGTACCCGTTGAGCCGCTTGTGTACTGTTCCCTTAGCCATGCCCGCGGGAAGTCATTTGCAATCATCTCCTCGCGACAACCACGCACATCGTCCTTCGTCAGTATAGGGACCCTTTGGAAATCATCCATGGTCTTGATGTCACCCGGCTGAATGCCCTCCTTTTGGAACCGTCGCCGGTAGAACGCGACGTGAGTGTAGGCGTGCTCGAGCACTCTCTTCAGCTTCACGAGCTGGAGGGTCTGAAGCTCTTCCGGCTGCAGCCACTGAGTCTGCAGTAGCTCTCTCAAGTTTCTGCGCAGTTCTCTGCCTTCAGCGGAAGCCAGCCGTGCATACCTGCAAAATTGAGCGTACATTCCTTCGCCTCGTCTTCGGCTTGCCGTAGAGTACTACTCGCTCCTCTCGTCACCCATGTTAACCGGCACGTCGAAAGTGGTGAACAAGTACTTTCCTCCAGTCCCAAACACTCAACGGCTTTTCACGAGCCTTCTTCCCCGGCTATTATTGGAAGCCGCGATGCTATCATAGACCTGCAGTAGGGTTCGGCCTATCACCTGCCAGTCGTAGCGCGACTCCACAAGGAGGCGTGCATTGGCGGCCAGCCGGCCACCAAGCTCCAAATCGGTGAGTAGGCGAATCGTCTGTTCGGCCAGGCCTCTTGCTGTATCTGCGATGAGGATATCGGCCTCAGGTGTTACGGCAAGCCCCTCGCATCCCACTGTAGTAGACAGAACCGGCCGCCCCAGGGCCATGGCCTCGAGAATTTTCAATCGTGTGCCGCTGCCAGCCCGCAACGGGACAACAGACAGGCGCGCTCTTTCATAGTAAGGGACAACATCCTCTACATAACCTGTGACTTCCACCGCCGGGTCGGCGGCCAGCGCCTTCACTAGAGGCGCTGGATTGCTGCCGACTACAAGCAACCGGGCCTCCGGCAGGGCCTGTCGGATGAGCGGAAAGACCTCATGATAGAAATACAGGGCCCCATCCACGTTTGGGGCGTAGTCCATTTTGCCGATGAAGAGAATCTCCTTGGAGCCACCCTGCTCTGGCAGCACTCGGTACTTGGTTGCGTCGACGCCATTGGGTAC
>JAMCWQ010000090.1 GCA_023480825.1 Chloroflexota bacterium
TATTGCACCTTAACGCGCAGTGGCGCGGCAAAAGTGGCATCCCGCTCTCGGCACTCCTCTTCGCTGTATCTGGGCTGCCCGAAGTAGTACTCCAGGAACCTCATCTCCATTATCTTGCCGGTGAAGTCCTGGATCGGGGATATTTCGTCGAAAAGCTCGCGTAACCCTTCGTCTTTGAACCAGTTGAACGAGTCGATCTGCACCTGAATAAGCTTCGGCATGGGCAAGACGGTAGGAATCTTGGCGTAACTCTTCCTTGGTGCTCGAATGGGCTCACGCTCGCCGGGGGAGAGGGTTTCTGCGGTCGGCTTCTCACTCACAATGTCCATCAAATGTTGCTCCTCAACACGAACAAAGACAAGCTAAGACCTCCTTCCAACGGACCATCTAAATTTCCGCTCAGGTGCCTCGCTTGTCGACATAGATTATCTAACGCTTGTCAATCGCACAGACTATTAATTTATCAGAACTGTGCCGATTTGTCAAGCTATTTCAGTATTATCGCGCATTTTTCGTGCCAGGCAATGCTTGTCGCGTTCACATGCTTCCCATACAATAGAAAGAGCGCGATTTTTGCGAGACCGGAAATAGGGAGGGACGCTGTTGTGAAGCTCGATGCTTATGAAGGCAAGACGGGGGCGGGTCTGACGGGTATTTTCTACACGGCTTTCGTGGCTTTCGAGAGCGCGGTCAAGGGGGTAATGTTCGACTGCCGCATGTGCGGGCAGTGCATATTGCGTTATACCGGATTCGCTTGCCCGATGCGCTGTCCCAAGCAACTGCGCAACGGCCCTTGCGGAGGGACGCACAGCGGCGGCCGTTGCGAAGTCTATCCCGAGATGGAGTGCGCCTGGTACCGTATCTACCGCCGTTCCAAGCTTTTCCACATGGACCGGAAGCTCGAAGCGCTGCAGCCCGCGATCGACTGGAGATTGCGCGGCACGGCATCCTGGATCAACCACTTTACGGGCGCCGACAAGCACATCAAGCCGATGGAGCCGGCTGACCCCCGTCCCCGCTCCTCAAAGAAGCGCTAGAGTAGTCTGCAAGCCGCTCAGAAAATACAATGCCATTCGCCCAAGGGAAGTCAGAGACTGTAGGTGCGAATTCATTCGTCCTTCTGCGGAAGGACGCGAAGCGCCGTGTGAATATTCATCTATTAGGTATTAGGGGTGGCCCCAATGGCCATGGAGAACTGTTCTGAAATTGACTTTCTCCTTGATCGCCCTGATTCGCCTGCCGGTTCTTGTGGAGCCATTTGATCGGTATGGCTTTGGGGAAATGGGTAAACATCTTGCTCATTTGGTACTCGATGCCAAAGATGAGAAGCACGGAAGCGGTATGGAGGCGGCGAATGTTTGGGCGAGGGAGTTGGACCCCTCAGGCTTATTCGAGTGGCGAACTTATCAGGAGATCAAATAATCGGCCACATTCCGGTCCCTGCTCGATCAGTCTCTCCAGTAGTTCCTTATGGGGAAACTAATAACGAATAAGTAAGTGCCTTACTAATAGTAACTATATTGACACGCATGTTATGATGTGTCTCGGTTTGTGCGAGACTATAAACTTCGCTAATCGCTGCTAATCTTTGGGCAACCTCACAACTGAATATCGCGTCGTTGCATTCTGGCAGAACATCCAACCATTCTGGGAGGAACGACCATGCTACGTCACACCAGGCTCTCGGCCATCCAGCGCGTTGCCAGTATCCTTGTCGTCATCGCACTTGTTATCGGGTTAGTACCCCCCCCGTGACTGCGGTAGCACCTGCCGCTCTCTCGCAGCCCTTGTCTGAGACCCCTGTCTCCCCCATCCCTTCCTCCCCTAATTCCGAGGTACAGCTCTTGCCCGGGCAGGCTGCCAGCCTCAAATACCCTGAATGGACTAATTCACTTGGACTTTCCCGCCAGTTCCAGCGCCAACGGCGTTTTCGTTTCGGTACAGCAAGGCTCCCGGTTTGCCGACCGCCCCTTGCCGGGCGGACTTGATACTTATCTCGCCTTCAGCCTCGAGGGCTCGATAATCGGGCAAGGCGGGATACCGGTAGGTAAGCTCGATAAGGCCTTCACCTTGTCAACGGCGCTGTCAAGCCTGCATTTGCCCGGTGGTGCAAAGATATTCCGCTGGAATGAGAACCTCGCCCGCTGGGACCCGCTTTCATCGGCCACCAGTGTAAGTAGCGACCTCCTGACCGACTATGCCATCGGTGGGCCGCCCCGGCCCAGAACCACGGCGCTCACTCTTGCCAGCTCCCCCATGATGGCGGCCTCTGCCGGCGGCTCGATGCAGGGAGCCTACACCAGAGGCTACTCTTCGAGCGAGCTCTTCACGCTCTCCAGCGGCACCGTCGACTACCTGGGCGGCTATCTCGATTTGCCCGGCTCTGGCTACAACGGCTTCTCCGCCGTGGGAGCGGAGGATGGGTACTGGGCGCCGGGCAACGTCGGCAAACTCAACTCCCAGCCCCGTCAACTAGTGCAGGCTAGCGACGGCACCTTCTACAGCTTGGGCGAGGACGGCTACCTGCGCCGTTCAGACGACGGCTACACTTGGAAGGAGCTGAGGAAGAGCAAAGAGGACACCTTACCAAACTACCGGATAGTGCAGATAAGAACCGATGGCACCACGCTTTTGGCGGCGATGACCACGGACTCCAACAACACCGACCAGTCCGGGTACTACAAGAGCACCGACCGGGGAGACAGCT
>JAMCWQ010000087.1 GCA_023480825.1 Chloroflexota bacterium
AACCAGGTAGTGGACAAGTCCAAGATAGCCAAGCTGATGGGCCTAAACAAGCACGCGGAAGTGATGTGCTGTGTGGATAGCGCCAAGAATATCAACGACCTCTCGGAAGCGGCTCAGGCCTATGGAGTAGAACTGGGAGTACTGGTGGAGGTCAATGTCGGCTTGAACCGGTGTGGAGTGGAGACCCCGGAGGAGGCGGTGGAGCTCGCCAAGTTGGTGTCCAAGTCCAAAGGTCTGAAGTTCATGGGCATGCAGGGATACGAGGGACACCTGGTGAATATTGCTGATTTTGGCGAGCGGAAGGCTGCCATCGAGAAGGACCTGGCGCGTTTGGGCAAGGCTAGAGACGCCATCGAGAAGGCCGGCATGAAAGTCGGCGTGGCGGACAGCGCCGGATCGGGCTCCTACAACATCACGGGCGAGCTACCCTTCGTGGATGAGGTGCAGGCCGGGTCCTATATCTTCATGGATACCAACTACATGAAGGTGCTTAAGGAATTCAAACCGGCACTGACCCTACTGACCACAATCATCAGCCGGCCAACCAAAGAGCGGGCGATAACGAATGCCGGTATGAAGGCCCTCTCCAATGACGAGGGTGCCATACCGGCGCCCATGGGCATGACCGGCGCCGAGCTGGAGGAATTGCACGAGGAGCACGGTGTCCTGAAGCTGCACAATCCTAGCCGGGAACTGAACATCGGCGACAAAATCGACCTGATCCTTGGCCACGTTTGCACGACGGTAAACCTGCACGACCGATACTATGGAGTGCGCAACGGCAAGGTAGAGGTGATCTGGCCGATTACCGGACGTGGCAAGTTCCGCTAGAGTGGAAGCCAAGCTGATTGATTAGGAGGCCGGCCAGCTATGAAGAGTGTGTCGAAGGATAAGGCGGTCTACATCTATAGCAAGGATCTTGAGCCGGTGTTGCGAGTGCAGCCGGGAGAGATGTTCGAGGTAGAGACAGAGGACTCGTTCACTGCGAAGTTCCGGAAGCCAGAGGACTGGAACATGGAAACCTTCGATTGGGTGGAGAACAATTCCAACCCGGTGACCGGTCCGGTCTATGTGGAGGGAGCGGAGCCTGGCGATGCGATCGCGGTAAAGATCCACGACGTCGAGTGTACCTCGGTGGGTTGCGTGATTACCAGCCGTCTGAGTTACCCATCTCCCTTGGACTGGTTTGCAGAGCCGGATGGCGTCTGGGGGATGCCGATCAAGGACGGGCACATCATTATCGATGAGAAGCTACGTGTTCCCATCCGTCCCCTGATCGGCTGCATAGCAACTGCTCCGGAGCGAGAGGTGTACCTGAGCATACTGGAAGGGCATTACGGTGGCAACATGGACTGCATCCAGATAGGCAAAGGGGCAACCGTGGTGTTGCCGGTCTTTGTCAAGGGCGGCCTCCTGTATATGGGCGACTGTAAAGCCATTCAGAGTGATGGGGAGATAATCCAGCCGCCGGAGGTGGCGACGAAGATAACCTGTTCGGTAGAGGTAAGGAAGCGGTCCAAGCCGCTCAACTGGCCGAGGGTAGAGAAGCCGGAAGCGATAATGACTTTGGCGTCGAACAAACCGTTTGAGTTAGCGGCGAGGGAGGCGTTCAAGGAGATGTTGGAGTGGCTGGAAGAGGAGTATGGGGTTGAGCGGAAGAAGGCAGCAGTGCTAATGGGGATGGTGGCGGATGCCAGGGTATGCCAGATAAGCAATACTTGGTGTACGGCCATGTGTACCATGCCTACCAGCTACCTCAAAGCAACAAAGTGATGTCTCAGAAGCCCAGAGGGTATATTCTCTGAGAATAAGATTGTCATTCTGAAGGAGCAGCTAGAGAGAAAGAATCTTGGGTTTGGATGCAGGAGCGACTGAAGAATCCGTGCCTGATTTGGAAAGGGTTGCGGATTCTTCAGGCCCTGCTGATGCTCTGGTCCGGTCCTAGGGCAGGCAGAACGGGCCCTTTCCATGACATAGAGATGTCATTCCTGATGTCCGGCGGCCTGCCGCCGCCTAGGGGAGCTCAGAATGACACGAGAGGAACAATATGCCAGGAATGGACTATCTAGCACCCGATGCCATTGAACGTGTCCTCTCCCAGGCGGAGAAGTCCCGCCAGGACACCATAAATTTGTTGCGCAAGCTGATCTCGTATCGTACGGAGAGTCAGAATCCCGACAATCCGGACTATCTACCGCAAGCGCGAGCTTGCCAGGATTTCATTAGTGGCTTCCTCAAAGAGAACGGCTTTGCCATCGATGCTTGGGATGCCACCCCCTTGACTTTCCCTGGCCATCCCACGATTGCCGCATCACGCAAAGGGACGGGTGGTGGCCGGTCGGTTGCCCTCAATGGCCATATCGACGTGGTCCCCGCCGGCGGCACTTCTGCGTGGACGGTCGACCCCTGGGCTGGAGAGATCAAGGATGGCAAGCTATACGGGCGCGGCGCGGCAGACATGAAGGCGGGAGTGGCTTCGATGCTGGCGGCGGTCAAGCTGCTCGGCGACGCCGGTTTCAGGCTCAAGGGCGACGTGCTCGTTCATTCCGTGTCGGACGAGGAAGTCGTTGGCTTTGGCACCAGGGAGTGCGTAGAGCGGTCGCCGAAGATGGGCGCTGTGATATGCACCGAGCCGAGCGGTTTGGAGATCTTTCCCGCAGAGCCCGGACTGGAGCACGTGCGGATTGAGGTTGATGGGCTAGAGACGCATGCCGGAAACCGCTACGCCTGCATTCACGCGGGCGGAAACGCGCCTGGCGTGAACGCCATCGAGAAGACGATAAAGCTCATCACGGCCATCCAAGAACTGGAGCGCATGTGGGCGAACAAGAAATCACATCCCTTGCTGCCGGCCGGTTTCGATACTCTGTTGCCCGGGCTGATCATGGGTGGTCCTGGGGGAGGCAAGGATGGCAAGCTGAACATGATAACAAACCCTGGCACTGTTCCAGGGTATTGCTCTGTCGAGTATAATATATGGTACTACCCGTCCGAGACGCGGGACCAAATAATCCGTGATTTCGAGGGGTACGTTCTCGACGTCGCCAAATGTGATGACTGGCTGAAAGATCATCCACCCCGGTTCACTTGGAATTTACGGAACGTATCGTTCCCGCCCTTCGATACTCAGCCAGATAGCCCGCTTATTCAGACTCTAGTGAGGTCGCTCGGCGAAGTGGCCGTCCAGCCCAAGATATCGGCATTCCGCGCGGCATCCGACCTCGCGTGGTACGGTGAAAAGGGAGGCTCGGGAGCCATCTTTGGCCCGGGCAGAATAAACGAGTGTCACAGCCCCAATGAGTTCGTGGAAGTCGAGGAATTGATCAGTGCCACGAAGGTGCTGGCTCTCACGATTTTAAATTGGTGCGGCTTCAAATAGAGGCGCGCGTGCACCACTAGCCTGTCTATTTGGTTTATCAATGGAGTCTGCTATGGGTGAATGGAAGGAAAAGGAACCCAGTTACCTGGGCGCATCATTTGTTCACTGCGATACCTGCGGCAAGATGATTCCCCGCCGCATATGGACCGAGACGGTGAATGGGGAAGAGAAGAGCTTTTGCAGCGTACAGTGTGCCGAGCTTTACGTTACTTACTGGCTTCCCAAGTATGGGAAGGCGGCAGCCAGCCGCTAGCTAGATGCTGGTGCCATAAACCTGATGATTTGCGGAGAGAGTAGTCATGCGGGAGCGATTCTGTCCAGAAGGAGGTGGTGCGCCGGAGTCTTCGACAACGTGTGTCCAAGCGGGACTTCTATTGGCTATTTGGTAGTCTATTTGGAGAGAAGGGGGGACCCAACGTGTCTGAGATCGATAAGTTAGTGGATCAACTGAAGAATCGGAAGATCGACCGGAGACAGTTCCTAATCAAAGGCGCGGCCCTAGGCGTTTCTTTTAGCGCACTTGGCGGCATTCTCGCCGCCTGCGGTGGCGCGACCGCCACCCCGGCGGCCACCGAGACCGGCACTGCCGCAGCTACTGCCACCACCGCAGCAGCGACCGAAACCGCCACGGCGACGGCGGCTGCCACCGAGACGGCCACAGCCGCTGCCAGCGCAACCACAGCAGCCTCGACCGGCGGGACGGTGACAATCAAGTACTGGAAGTCAGCGCACAGCGATCATGAAAAGGAGTACTGGGACAAGATAATCTCGGACTTCGAGGCGGCGAACCCGAACATCAAGATCGATCACACGATCACCACATGGGAAACCTGGGATGAGACCTACACGGCGGCCTTTGCCGGTGGCGACCCGCCGGACGTCTCCTACATGCCCGATCAGTACTACATCAAGTTCGCGGACGCCAACCAACTCATGGACCTGAAGAAGTGGGTAGACGATCCGAGTTGGGCTTCGGAGAAGCAGGCCTTCTTCGAGAACCCTTGGAAGGGTGGCCAATACAAGAGCGTTCAGGTTGGTGTCCCGGCTTTTAGTGACAGTTTCTTCATCTATGCCAACCTGGACCTGATGCAGAAGGCTGGTCTAAGCGGTGCACCGGCCACCCGTGATGAGATGGTGCAATGGGCCAAGAAGATGACGGACGCGGCCGCCGGTACCTGGGGTTATGGAGCGGCAACGTCGGCAGCCGACTCGGCGGACTTCTGGTACATGCAGTACTTCCACGACGATGGCGCCAATTTCCTGAACGCCGATCTGACGGCCAATGGTTTCAACAACGACGCCGGCATCGGCTCCGCCACTTTCCTCCAGAGCCTTTGGTGCACGGAGAAGGTGGCCCCGCAGGCCGGGTCGTACAACCGGTCTGGCTTGCTGGACCTGTTCAAGGGCGGCAAGGTGGGCATGTTGATGGAGGAGGCCAGCCAGCACGGCGACTTCAAAACGGCGAATCTACCGTTTAAGTATGACATCTTCCTCCAGCCGGGTGGCAAGGTGAAGCAGACGTCCTTCGGCAACTTCGGTTTCAACTGCATGGCAGCGGCCAGCAAGAATCCCGAAGAGGCGTGGAAGTGGATAGCCTATATCGATAGCGCCCCGGTGGTCTCGGACATAGCTCAAAAATACGGGTTCGCAATCTGCCGCGGTGATGTGAAGATGTACGTCTCCGGTGGGCCATACGATGATCCCATCTACCGCAAGATTCAGGAGGAGGTTTCTCCGAAGATCCAAGGATTCCAAATGGTTCCGCAGATCAGGGAGGTCGTCCAAGACCTGAACAGCCAGATGGAGGGCGTATTCGGTTGCACAGCCACACCCGCAGACGCTCTAAAGACCGCTGGCGATCAGGTCGACCAGCTTCTCAAGGGTTAATCGCTGTTAGCGATGTGCCGGCTCCGGCCAAAGCCGGAGCCGGCAACTCACCGGCTACGGGGTGGTGACATGCAATATTCAGAAAGCGAGCACAAGCGGCTCGCGCGAGCCTACAGGTTCAAGAAATACGGGGTAGCATACCTATTCCTTTCGCCCAACCTGCTCTTCTTCTTTATCTTCCTGGTCATCCCTTTCTTCTGGGTGCTCTGGCTTACCTTCAATTCGGGCGGGATTCTCACGCCCACCAAGTTCGTGGGCCTGCAAAACTGGTCTAGGGTGCTGCAGGATCCGACGGCCTGGCGCTCGCTCCTGAACACTCTCTACTATATGGCGATTGCCATCCCGACGGTGTTCGCAATCGGAATGGGGCTTGCTTTACTTCTGAAGCGTACGACGAAGTTTGTGACCCCAATCAGGGCTATGATCTACTTCCCGACTCTAGCGCCAATCGTGGTCGGCGCCCTGCTTTGGATATTCGTTGTCCATCCCGACTTCGGTCTTTTCAATACTATGTTGCGGTTGCTCGGGCTGCCAATCGTCAACTGGCTGGGTAATCCCGCCACGGCGCTTCCAACCATCGCCTCTCTCGAGGTGTGGCGCGGGTCGGGTTACTGGACAGTCCTGTTTCTGGCGGCCTTGCTGGCTCTCCCTACCGAGTTGTTCGACGCGGCCAAGATCGACGGTGCGGGAGCCATCCGGCGCTTCTGGCACCTGACCCTACCGTTGCTGCGGCCGACCTGGCTGTTTGCCATCGTTATGGCCACTATCTGGAACTTCCAGTTGTTCGACTCGGTTTACATCCTAACGGATGGCGGCCCCAACTACTCGACGGCCACCGCCGTTTGGTATATCTACAAGAACACCTTCCAGTTCGACAAGCCCGGGTATGGGGCGGCAATGAGCTTCTTCCTACTGATCATTACGCTCGTGCTGGCCGTAGTGGAACTGCGATTGATGCGAAAGAAGGCGTAGCACTATGAGCTCTACGGAAGTCGAAGTTCGCGCAACGGCGGCCGAGGCAAAACGCGCCGCCGAGCGGGGGGCGAAGAGTAGGAAAATCGCCGGTATATCGGTTAGTTACCTCATTCTGATCATCGGCTGCTGCATCGCGATCTTTCCTTTCTTGTACATCGTCTCGCTCTCCTTCAAAGAGAGCACATCGCTCGTCAGCTACCCGCCGAAGTGGATTCCGGACCCCTTCTATTTCGGCAACTACACGTTCCTCCTCGGCGAGACATCTTACATCAGGTGGGCTTTCAATACCTTTGCCTTTGCCGGATCGGTGACGGCACTGAAGATATTCTTCGATTCCATTGCCGGCTATACCTTCGCCAAGATGGACTTTCCCGGCAAGGAGATTCTCTTCACCTTCGTATTGGCCACTCTGATGATTCCTTTCGCTGCCACGTTGATCCCGGCCTTCTTGATCGTGAAGAACTTGGGGATGGTTAATACCTACTGGGGCCTTATCTTGCCGCCATTGGCCAGCCCGATCGGGATCTTCATGATGCGCCAGTTCATCGAGTCCCTACCGAAAGACCTGGAGAATGCCGCCCGCTTGGATGGCTGCTCGGAGTTTTACATCTACCTGCGCATCATACTACCCAACTGCAAGCCGGCTTTGGCCGTGTTGGGCATCTTCGTCTTCATGACCCAGTGGACCAACTTCATCTGGCCCCTCGTGGTCGCCAAAGCGGACGAAATGAGGGTGTTGACGGTCGGGTTGGCGAGTCTGAAGGGACAGTGGGTGACCAACTGGGGTGTTATTGCCGCCGGTTCGGTGATGCTGATGATCCCGATAGCAATTGTGTTCATTTTCTTCCAGCGTTGGTTTATCGCGGGCTCGATGGCCGGAGCGCTGAAGGAATAGAAATCGACTGCCGTGATAGTAATTGGAGGCAAGGTGACAAATGGCAAACGTTGAGATTCTTGAGGTAACAAAGAAGTACAAAGAGGTCACGGCGGTTGACAACGTCAGCCTCAATATCGAGGACCAGGAGTTTCTAGTCTTGCTGGGCCCCTCGGGTTGTGGTAAGAGCACACTACTGAAGATGATCGCCGGCCTCGAAGAAATCACACGTGGCGAGATTTACATTAACGGCAAGCTCGTCAACTACACGCCGCCCAAAGACCGGGATGTGGCAATGGTCTTCCAGAACTATGCTCTCTACCCTCACATGACTGTAAAGGACAACATCGGGTTTTCGCTGAAGATGGGGAGAGTCCACAAAGGAGAGATAGGCAAGCAAGTTGAGGACGTAGCCAAGATTCTCCAACTGGACACCTTTCTCGAGAGGAGGCCGGAGCAACTATCTGGAGGCCAGCGGCAACGAGTGGCGCTCGGAAGGGCAATAGTGCGAAAGCCGGCGGTATTCCTGATGGACGAGCCGTTGTCCAACCTGGACGCAAAGCTGCGCATTCAGATGCGGGAGGAATTGCTCAGGTTGCATGACCGCTTGCAGGCGACGATCATCTATGTCACCCACGATCAAATAGAGGCCATGACGATGGGCAGCCGCATTGTGCTGCTGAGGGACGGGGTCGTTCAGCAAATCGGACCGCCCCAGGACGTATACGATCACCCGGTAAACGCCTTCGTCGCCGGATTCCTGGGAAGTCCTAGCATCAATTTCTTCGAGGGGCAGCTAGTGAGGCGAGATGGCACGTGGGTGTTCGCATCACCTGCTATGCAGTTGGCGTTCCCGGCAGAGGTGGGGGCAAAGGTAGATGCGGTAAACCATGGGCGCCTTGGCGAATCGACGCCCGTCTCCATTGGTGTCCGGCCGGAGAACTTTCAGGTTGTGGACGGTCAGAATGCGCGGATGAAGGGTGAGATCTCGCTGGTCGAGTTTGTTGGCTCCGACAAGTATGTATATCTCGACATGCCCTCAGCGCACTGCCTAATCCGGACCAGCCCCTGGTTCCACGGGAAAAAGGGGGACACAATCGGGCTCGAGCCGGACTGGGAGCATTTCCAGCTCTTTGACGCCGAGGGTAGGAGCGTATTCTGGTGGAACCCTGAAGCCTAACCTCAGCAGGCGCCTTGCCGTTTGGGAGGAAGTGACGTGGACAGTCGTGAAGTCTCCCTGTGGGTATACCCGTGGGATATCAAGGCAGATGGAATAGAAGAGACCGTCGGGCGCTGCAAGGAGGAGTTCGGGCTCACCTCCATCAGTCTGACTTGCAGCTACCACAGCGGGAAGTTCCTCCTGCCTCATCGCGACAGCGTGAAAGTCTACTTGCCCGAGCCTGGATCAGTCTATTTCACTCCTGACCTATCGCTTTACACGGGTACCAAACTCAAGCCGCGTGTATCCAGCCTCGTCGCAGAAGGTGATGTTCTTGAGCAGACGGCGGCAGCATGTGCCAAGCATGGGCTGGGACTCCGCGCCTGGACGGTAGCGACTCACGGCTCGTACCATGGCACCCAGCATCCCGAGTGTCTACAAGTGAACGCCTTCGGCGACAGGTATCCCTTCACGGTATGCCCGTCCAACCCCGACGTGCGTGGATACGTCATAGCGCTGGTGAATGACCTGGTGTCGCGCGGGTGCTTCCTGGCAATTGACCTGGAGTCACCCGGCTTCGCTCCCTTCACTCACGGGCACCATCACGAGCTAACAGGTGTAAGCCATGGTCCATTCGAGGACCTACTGATGTCCCTCTGCTTTTGCGATCGCTGCCTGAAGCGGGCACAAGAAGACGGAATCGACGCCGAAAAGTTGCGGGCGGACGTCTCGTCCATTCTGCTGAAACGCTTCAATAGTGATACCTATTGGCCGGAGCCGGCGAGGGATAACCTTGACGAGCTATGTTCTCTCGTGATCTCGAGGCCGGACCTATACCAGTTCCTCCGCCTGCGCAGCGAGACGGTCACTTCGCTCGTTGGTGATGTAAAGAAACAAGCCATTGGCGATAGCGGAGTCCGGTTGGCCGTCACGGCGGCAACGTTCTCCAAACCGGTGGCCAACGCCTGGATTGAAGGTGAGGACCTCAAGACGTTGGCCGGAGTGGTCGATGAAGTGATTGCACTGGCCTACTTCAAGGAAATAGAAAAGGTGATGGCCGACGTAGACTTTTGCACCACATTGGTGGGCGATCCCGGCAAGATCGTGCTCGGGCAGAGCCTGTTGGTGCAGGGCGCTACATCTCTGGATAATGCTCTGGCAAAAATCCGGGCCACCCTGGACCGCGGCATATCGAAGTATTCTTTCTATAACTACGGTTTCATTGGTGAAGGGCGAAGGTCCTGGCTGGGACCGATCAGCCAGGCGATCAGGGGTGCCAACTAGCAGGCAATGGTCAGGAGGATGGTGAGGGTGAACGCTGGCAGCAGGAGATTCGATACCGTTTTTGAGGATTGCCGGGTCATCGACGGCACGGGCAATCCCTGGTATCGTGCGGACGTTGGTGTGCAGGGCGGCAAGATTGCCGGCATTGGGGTGCTCAATCCATGTGAAGCCGGCCGGCGGGTGCTGGCTGCCGGCAAGGTTCTCTGTCCCGGCTTCATCGACGTTCACAATCATTCCGACGTGATGATATTTGCCGATCCGGCTCACGAGGCAAAAGTCCGGCAAGGTATTACTACAGAGTTGCTTGGCGGCGACGGTTTGTCTGTGGTCCCGATGACGGCAGACAAACGCGCCGAGTGGCAACGTCTGTGGGCCGGGTTGAACGGGCTTCACCCGGAGGCGTGGAGCGCATCGACCGTGGCCGAGTACCTGGACAAGTTCAACGGCCGCACGCCGGTGAACGTCGCCTACTTGGTCCCGCATGGCAACCTGCGCTATCTGGTCATGGGTATGGAAGACCGGCCCGCCTCGGCGACCGAGATCCATGAGATGCAGACCTTGCTGGCTCAAGGCCTATCAGAGGGCGCTTTCGGATTCTCTACCGGCCTGAGTTATGTTCCCGCTTTCTTCTCCAAGACTGAGGAGATAGTCGCCTTGTGCGAAGTGCTAGGACGCTACGGTGGCGTGCACGCCACGCATTTGAGAAGCTATGGCGCCGACATGCCGGAGGCGGTGGAGGAAGTTCTCCACTCCGCTCGGGCGACCGGAACGCCGGTACATTTGATTCACTACCAAATGACGCGAACAAATAGGGGTAGGGGGGCCGAATTCCTAGAGAAGATCGACCGGGCCCGGGAAGACGGCATAGATGCAACCATTGACTCCTATCCCTATACCGCCGGTTCGACTGTGCTTCATGCCCTGATTCCGCAGTGGTTGGCGGCGGGGGGCACGGAGGCTATGGCCGCCCGTCTCAAAGACCCGGAGATCAGAAGCCGCCTTGCTCGGGAGCTCGAATCCGGCTCCTATGACTGGGATAGCCACTTTTTTGCCTGCCTGAGGACCGAACAGGGGAAGGCACTTGAAGGCAAGACGATTGCTCAGGCGGCTGCCGATTCGAGGAAGCCGGTAACCGATTTCATCTGTGACCTGCTGCTTCAGGAAGATTTCGATGTCTCTTGCGTGGTGAGAGCCGACAACGAGGCCGACGTGCAATTGATAATGCGCTCGCCCTATCATATGGTGATAACCGATGCTCTCCTTCTGGGCAGCAAGCTCAACCCCCGTAGCTACGGGACGTATCCTCGATATCTCGGCCATTATGTCAGGGAGCTGAAGAACCTGACCTTAGAAGATGCCATCCGCAAGATGACCTACTTCCCGGCACAGAGGTTTGGCTTCCAGGACCGGGGGATGATCCGAGAGGGGATGGCGGCTGACCTCGTGCTGTTCGATCCTGATAAGGTCATCGATACCGCCACTTTTGCCGAGCCCTTGTCCTTCCCTAAAGGAATAGAGATGGTGATGGTGAACGGTGAATTCGTCGTTGAGGATGGCAATCGAACAGAGGCGTTGCCGGGAAAGGCTTTGCGGCGCAGTTGATGTGAGTGGCGAAATCTGGAGGAATAGACAGGTGGGTTCGACTTATGAACTTTAACTAATTAAGGGGGTGTTAGGGTAGTGGTACCTCAATCGTATTGCGGCGGGGGACAAGCCGCCCTACATTAGACACTCGAATATTTAGTTGAACCTCATTAGTCGAATTGCCGGTCGTTCCGCCGGAGGACAGGCTCCGGGCGGTTCACGAACTGCCCCCTACACAGAACTATTCGAAAAGGGTGAGGGAATGAGGCTCAAAGATAAGGTGGCGATAATAACCGGCGGCGGAAGCGGCATTGGCAGGGCTTCCGCAATCCTTTTTGCCCGGGAAGGGGCGAAGGTGGCTGTGGCCAGCCGGACGGTGAGCGAGGGAGAATCGGTGGCCGCTGAAATCAAATCAGCGGGCGGTGAAGCCATCTTCATCCAAACGGACGTCACGAAGGAAGACCAGGTTAAGTCCATGGTGGACCAGGTGGCTGAGACCTTTGGTGGTATCGATATCCTGTTCAACTGCGCTGGTTATCACTTCGTCGGTGAGGACTTGGAGGCGGATGCCACGCCGCTGGACATATGGGAGCGAACACTCGCGGTTAATCTGACAGGCACTTTCTTGCCCTGCAAGTACGCCATTCCCTACATCGCCAAGCGTGGCGGTGGGTCCATAATAAACACTTCCTCAATATCTGGCATCATCGGCCGTCCCCGGCACTGCGCGTACGCCGCCGCAAAGGGCGGGGTAATTGCTTTTACTAAGGCGCTGGCGATCGACTATCTAGATGCCAATATCCGGGCCAACGTAATCATACCCGGCCGGATCGACACCCCTATGCTGCGGAAATTTCTTGCCGATGCCACCACCGTGCGGGAACCGGACTGTGGCGAACCGGATGATGTTGCCTACTGCGCCCTGTACCTGGCCTCGGGTGAATCGAAATTCACAACCGGGGCGGAGTTCCCGATAGACAGAGGTGTGGCCGCAAGGTGAACAGCCGGGTGGCAAATCCCCCCGCGTAAGCCACAGAGAGAGATTATGGAGACCGGCGCAAAGCAGACAGATCACCTGAATACTACTTTGGGCCTGGCTTATGTCTCAGCGCATTTCATTAGCGGTGAGCTGGCGGGCAGTCGCAGGGGCATGGCGCTGACATCCCCAACGAACCGCCAGCCGGGGCACGCTGGTCCTTCAGCCGAAGTATGCCCTTACCAGATCTACCTTTTCGAAAATCGCTACAGGCCCCGCTTCATCCTCGAAGAGAGTGAGTATGTGCGGCGTCGCCGCAACCCGATGCTTGTCTGGTACGATAGCCGGGATGGTCCTTCCTTCTAGATTCCTCGAACTGACCGGTATAGTAATTTGCCGCCGATGTGCGTTCCTGATGCGCAGACTCGCGCTCCGCTAGACGAGCGCCATTTGGAGAAAGAGGTGATCATCTGTGACAGTCCGGATCGGAGTTGATACAGGAGGAACATTCACCGACCTTGTCGGTGTTGACGATGAGACTGGAGAAGTGATGGCGGTGAAATCGCCATCGACGCCGAGCAAGCCGGTAGACGCGATCACAAGTGTGATCGGAGTGGCCGGGTTCCAGCCAGTGGACGTATCCAGCTTCGTGCACGGTACGACGGTGGGCACCAATGCCTTGATTGAGCGGAAAGGCGCCAATGTGGCCTACCTCACGACAAAAGGTTTTGAGGATACCCCCTACATCCAGCGGATCAATCGCAAGACGCTTTACAACTTGAGGTGGGTGAAGCCGAAGCCGCTGGTCAGGGCTCGCAAGAATTGTATTGGCATCAACGAAAGGCTGAACGCCAAAGGCGAGACCCTGCGACCGCTGGACCGGATGGAGGTCGAGCGAGTCTGCGAGCAGATCAAGAACTCGGCCGTGGAAGCCGTCGCCGCCTGCCTGTTGTTCTCGTACGTAAATCCTGAGCATGAAGTGGAGCTCAAGAAGATACTCGAAGAGAAGCTCCCTGGCACGCCTTTGTCCATCTCCCACGAGGTGGCGCCGATCTGGAGGGAATACGAGCGAGGTAGCACTACCATTGCCGATGCTTATCTCAAGCCCCTCTTCCATCGTTACATTAATAGCCTAGAGGAGGGCCTTAGAGACAAGGGGATGAACATTGCCTGGACGGTGATGAAGTCCAACGGGGGTGTGATGCTCTCGCACGCCGCCGCCGATAACCCGGTCCAAACGCTGATGTCCGGTCCAGCCGGCGGGATGATCGCCAGCCAGTACTTTGCCGAGCTCCTGGGACAGCAGAACGTTTTGACCATAGACATGGGAGGCACTAGCGCCGATGTCGGCATCATCACCGATGGAAGGCAGAAGTACACCACCGAGTTCGAGATCGAATGGGGCTTGCCCGCTGCCGTGCCTCTGATTGACATAAAGACGATTGGAGCGGGGGGTGGCTCCATCGCCTGGGTCGATGCGGGAGGATTCCTACAGGTCGGTCCCCAGAGTGCCGGGGCGGACCCAGGGCCCGTTTGCTATGGCAAGGGGGGCATCCAGCCCACGGTAACGGATGCCAACCTGATAATGGGCCGCCTGGACCCGGATTACTTTCTCGCCGGTAGGATGCCACTCGATACCGAGTTGGCTTACCGGAGGCTAGAGGAAATGGGCTCCAGTCTGGGCATGAGCGCCCTCGATTTGGCTTCCTCGATTGTGGAGATCGCCAACGAGAACATGGCGAATGCGATCAAGATGGTTTCGCTGGAGCGGGGGCACGATCCCAGGCGTTTCGCGTTGGTGGCCTTCGGTGGTGCCGGTCCGCTTCATGCCGGGGCGATAGCCAAGAGCTTGAAAATACCTCAGGTGATCATCCCGCTGCATCCCGGCAACTTCTCAGCGATCGGGCTGCTGATGGCTGACAAGCGGGTCGACAAAATCTGGACCAAAGGCTTCAAGTCCACTTCTGTGGACTCCCGTTTGGTAAATGAGCAGTTCAAGCGCATAAGGGACCTGGCGCTGGAAGACCTCAGAGTAGAAGGATTTCGCGGGGAGCCGGAAATCCAGTACTCCATTAACATGCGCTACTACGGGCAGAACTATGAGCATGAGGTCCCCTTGCCCTACGGTGAGATCGATGACCAAAAGCTGAAGGCGGCGTTCGACGAGTTCAACAAGATTCACTTCGCCCTCTATGGCTACCAGATCGAAGG
>JAMCWQ010000101.1 GCA_023480825.1 Chloroflexota bacterium
TGGAACAGCCGCAGGCACAAAGCCATGGCGCCGGCATTGATGGCAATCGCTACTAGGCTGGCAAGGACAAAGGGAAGAAATGTGAAAGCCGCTCTGGCAGTGGATTTGAAGGTCCAAGAGCGGTTCCAATAGAAGCTATTGACGGTGGCCGCGCCATAGGATAGAGACTTGGCCGGAATCCTCAAGCCGCCAAAGCCCAGCCAACTGGTGAGCACAAAGTAGAGCGTGGCGTCCAGAGCCGTGTTGAACAGGCCGACCGTGGAGAACTTGAACACCTGCTCCAGCCAATGTCTCGTTGAACTACTGTCGATTCTCACAAAGATTTCCCATTTATCGAGCTCACCTCGCGAGGTGAGCATACCGGGATTCGAGGAGAGCCGCTACTTCCCCAACTGTCCCCACCCTTACCCTCCCCGTACACGGGGGGAAACTGGCCGTCCTTTCCCCGTGTACGGGGGGATTAAGGGGGGACGATGCCAGGGCGTTCCTTTGCCCGTGGCTCATGACAACACAATCTGTCAAAACCGGGCCCCGGAAGCGGCCGATACTACATGGCGCTTCTCAGAGCCCACTTTCATGATACGTGGCTGTTATGAAGAGAGCCTGAAGACAAGGTGAAAGTTTGCTGAAAAACCAGGTCCTGTTATACTCTTTCACCGCGCGAATTACGGGTTCCACAGGCATCCACCTTATCAGATACCCACCCCCCCTACCCCCTTGTCAGGGGGGCATTGCGCATTCTTCAATGTGAAAGAGTATTAGAAGCTCTTGCCCGCCCAGTCGATGTCCTTCAGGCCTCGCATGGGGCAGAACTTAGGGCCGCACATGGAGCAAGCCCGCCCGTCTTCGGCGCAATCAGCGGAGGCTGCGGACTGAAACAGGCTGCGAGCCATATCGGGATCGAGGGCCAATGAGAATTGAGTGCTCCAGTCGAAGTCGGCTCTGGCCCGGGACATGGCATCATCTCGCTTCCTGGCGCCCGCTCTTCCCCTGGCCACATCGGCGGCGTGGGCGGCAAGCTTGTGGGCCACTATGCCGGCCCGGACATCTTCCTGCTCCGGCAATCCGAGATGCTCTTTCGGGGTCACGTAGCACAGCATGTCCGCACCGTACCAGGCGATCATGGCCCCGCCAATGGCCGAAGCGATGTGGTCGTACCCGGCAGCGATGTCGGTCACCAGTGGTCCCAAGGTGTAGAAGGGAGCGCCATGGCACAACTCCTTCTGCCGGCGCACGTTCATCTCGATCTGGTCCATGGGAACGTGCCCCGGACCTTCGATCATCACCTGCACATCTTTGTCCCAGGCCCGGAGGGTTAGCTCTTCCATCGCCGTCAGCTCGGCGAACTGGGCATCGTCGGAAGCATCGGCCAGGCAGCCGGGGCGCAACCCGTCTCCCAGGCTGAGGGACACGTCATAGCGGCGGGCAATCTCCAGAATATCGTCGTAGTGCTCGTAGAGAGGGTTCTCCTGATTATGATGGACCATCCAGCGGGCCAGGATTCCTCCGCCCCGGCTGACGATGCCCATCAGCCGCGTGCCGATGAGAGGAAGATGGCGCCGGAGAAGAGCGCAATGCACGGTCATGTAATCCACGCCCTGCTTGGCCTGCCGCTCGATCACCGAGAGCAGTAGGTCTGCGGTCAGGTCTTCGGGGTTATCCACCATCGCCGCAGCCTGGTAGATGGGAACGGTTCCGATTGGCACCCGGCTGGCATCGATGATTGCGGTGCGAATGGCATCCAGGTCACCACCGGTGGAGAGGTCCATGACGGTATCGGCACCGTAGTGGATTGAGACCCGGAGCTTTTCGAGCTCGTTTTCGATATCGCTCTTCACGGTGGAATTGCCGATATTGGCGTTTATCTTCACCCGCGCCACGGCCCCAATGCCCGCGGGCTCGAGGCCCATGTGATTCACATTAGCAGGAATAATGAGGCGCCCGCCGGCCACCTCTGTGCGGACCAGCTCGGGGTCCAGCTCTTCTTGGGCGGCCACATGGCGCATCGCCGGGGTGATCTCGCCCCTTCGCGCAAACCATCGCTGAGTGGAAACACGATGGCTATCGTTATTCGACTCCAGGGTCATAGCGATTTCCTTCTTTCTTAGTCAAGACGGATTTGGCGGGGGCGATGTATGGAAGGTTGCGCGCGATGGATAGCCGGGCACCCGGATCAGGAGACTACACGACGCGAAGAGGCCACCGCAAACGCGCCGTGGCCCCGGAGATTCACGAATGCCGCTTTCCCTACGCTGGTGCTAACCAGTTCAGGTTCTAAGAGTTGGTGGTCTTGATACCGCCTCTCAGCTACTCGCTCCCCCAGCGGCCACACTATTCACTTGTCCTTGTGGCGCAATGCCACAATAACCACTATACCGCGCAATGTTGTCATCGTCAACTTCGCGCCCGGCCGGACGGCCGACGAGCCGCGCCCCGGATTCTAACCAAGTGGGAAGCCGTGCTAACCGTGCAGCAGCATGCGGTGTGGAGGGAACCACAAATGCAAATATTCTGCTATACTGGATATAGTTGCCGGGAATGGCCGCTGGCAGCCAGCCTTCCCGGTCCCCGTAGCATTTCAGTCTGAGTCGACTATGTTGCCCGCCGGTTGAATCACCTCAACGGAAGTATCCCCGATGTTGGACTAGAGACTGTGCAGTGGCAGGGTCTGCTCTCCTCAGGTTCGGAGAAGAGCTCCCTATACATATCTGTTGCCCGTCACAAAGCGGGGCTGCATTCGTATTAAAGAATGGGGCAGCGCAAATCGAATTCCCGGACAAGGAGGGCTGATGCCTAATCATCGGAATGGCTCATTGAAAGTGCGGCTGATCGCACCCGCCAGGGAGGAGCCTCTCCACTCGCGCACCATGTTCTCCGTGGCTCCGCCTCTCGGCCTGGCAGTCCTGGCCAGTGTGACCCCCCCAGAGGTGGAGATATCGCTAGGCGATGAAAACCTGCATCCCATCGACTTCGACGAGCCGGCCGACCTGGTGGGCATAACGGTCTCCACCAACACCGCTCCCCGGGCTTACCAGCTGGCCGACGCCTTTCGCGCCCGGGGTGTCAAGGTCGTCCTCGGCGGCATGCACACCACCGCTTTGCCGGAGGAGGCGGCCCAGCATGCCGATGCCGTCGTTACCGGCGAGGCGGAAGAGACCTGGCCGCAGCTATTGGCGGACATGCGGAATGGAGGACTGCAGCCCGGCTACCATAATCAGAAACTGATCAGCCTTGCCGGCCTCCCTACACCCCGCAGGGACCTGTTGCGCGAAGAGGGTTATCTATTCCCCAAAACGGTGATAACCTCTCGCGGCTGCCCGAACGCCTGCACGTTCTGCGCTGTGACCTCCTATTTCGGCCGTAGCTATCGCTTCCGGCCCACTGAAGAGGTGGGAAACGAGATCGCCGGTCTCGGCGACCATACTGTCTTCTTTGTGGACGATAACATCGCTCCCCACCCCCGCCATGCTAAGGAGCTGTTCAAGTCTCTCATCCCCTACAAGCTCTCCTGGGTGGGCCAGGCATCCCTGACTATCGCCCGGGATGAGGAGGTGTTGAGGCTGGCAGCCGCCAGCGGCTGCGTCGCGCTCTTCATCGGCATTGAGTCGGTTCTGCCGGATAGCTTGGGGGCGGTCGGCAAGCGGTGCAACGTGGTGGCGGAGTACGAGGAAGCCATCCGGCGCATTCACGCCGCCGGTATTGCCGTCTTCGGCGCCTTCATTTTCGGGTTTGACAACGATACTGAGGACGTCTTCGAGCAGACGGTGCGATTTGCCCGCCAGGCCCACCTTGAAGGCGCTCAATTCAACATCCTAACACCCTATCCGGGTACACCCATCTTCCGGGACCTGGACAGGGAGGGCCGCATTTTCCAGAAAGACTGGGGCCAGTACCGTGGCGACACGGTGCTCTTCGAGCCGCGCCGGCTATCACCGGGGAAGCTGCAAGAAGGCCATGACTGGGCCTGGCGGGAGTTCTACAGTCTCGGCTCCATTTGGGAGCGCATAGGCCTTCTCCACAAGAATGCCCTCTTGATCTGGGCGATCAACGTGAACTACCGGAATGGCCCCTTGTCCAAGTACCTGCTCGAGCCGCTCATCTCCCTAAGCCGGAAAAGGCGATAGAGGGCTTGGAGAAGGACAATTCAAGGCCAAAAATGTCATTCCGTAGGAGCGGCCGGATGAAGAGAATATCCGGCATAAGGACGAGACAGCAACTGAGGAACCCGTTACCCGGTTGCCGGAGCGTATCCTAGACAGTCACGGATTCCTCAGCCCCACCCAACTGAGGGCCAGGATGTGTTTAGGGATAGCGGCGGGGCTTTCGGAATCACAAAGTTCCCCTTCTCCCAGTAGTATGAAGGGGCCGGGGGATGAGGGCCTAACCACCAACATCCAGGAAGATAATCTGGTTACGGCGGGCCAGACGCCTGCCCTGAGCTTGCGAAGGGACCCGCCCTACGATATTGCCGGCCTAACGGCCGGCGTCCCGATAAATCGGGACCTACAATATTCTCCTCGCTGCTGGCTACTGGCAACTGGCTACCCGCCTTGCCCGTTGACCATTTGCCCCTCTTTTGGGGGGTCGCCCTGGGCCGGCTTACCCCTGTTCGTACCATCCCCGCGAGCGGCCAAAGCGCCAGACGATTTCCACCGCCGCGACACCGGCAACGGCGATGCCGATGGTCTCGAGGGCCACCCGGGATATGGGGAAGTCGAGAGCGAAGAAGCTGCTGAAGAAGGGAATGGCCAAAGCGCCGACGAGGGCACCAAGCATCAACAATACAAGCAGGACTCGCCAGGGAGTAAGCGGCCGCGCCACGATGGTGAGCACACGCAACCCGATTATGATCAACACAACGGCTGCCATGGTGCGGGACTCATTTATATTGGTCCCCTCGACCCGGTGCGCCAGCACGTCGGCAACGAGGGCTGATACCCCGGCGATGAATCCGACCGGTATGGTGAATCGCAGCACCCGGCCGACAAACCCCGGTATATAGCGCCCCGGATTGGGCGCTAAGGACAGGAAGAAGGCCGGAGTGGAAATCGTGAGACTATCGATCACGGTGAGATGGCGGGGCAGGAAGGGAAACGGCCAATCGACCACGGAGATGGCCAGGGCGAGGAAGAACACGTAGGCAACCTTGGTGAGAAACAAATTGGCCACCCGCTCAATATTCGCCACCACACGCCGCCCCTCGGCCACTACGTCTGGCAACGTGGCGAACCGGCCATCGAGCAAAATCAACTGCGCTACTGCCTTGCTCGCCGCCGCCCCCGATCCCATGGCCACCGCAACGTCCGCCTTCTTTAGCGCTAGAACGTCGTTGACACCGTCCCCGGTCATCGCCACGACGTGCCCCTTGGACTGCAAAGCCTCCACCATCCGCCGTTTCTGCTCCGGCACTACGCGCCCGAATACCGTTCTCTCTTCCATGATCTGCGCCAGCTCCATTGGGTCCTCCGGCAATTGCCGGGCATCGACGGGCTCGCCGATGTCTCTCACCCCGGCACGCCTGGCCACCGCGCCGGCTGTGGCCGGGTTGTCGCCCGATATCACCTTGACTGTGACTCCCTGATCATAGAAGTAGCGCAGTGTGCCAGCGGCATCCGGCCGCACCTTTTCCTCGAGCAGTATCAGCGCCGCCGGCCCGCGTTCCCCGGGGAGGGATTCTTGGTCGAGCTTACCATCCACCCGGGCCAGCATAAGGACACGCCAGCCGGAAGCGGCCAGCGATTCCACCCGCGCCCACAGCGGTGAGTCCACCGGAGTGCCGGCGAGGAGAATCTCTGGAGCACCGAGCGCCCACGCCCCTTCATTCGAGAAGCTGATCGCACTCCATTTCCGTGCCGAGGAAAAGGGGACGAACTGCTCGATAGGCCAATTACCGGGGCTGGCGAACACCTTGCCTAGAGCGGCAAGCGTGCTATTGGAGGCCGGGGACTTGGCGGCAAACGCTCCCAGCACATCGGCAAACCCGCCTTCAGGTCCGATGGGCTCGATGCGATTGAACTCTACTGTCCCCTCTGTTAGCGTCCCCGTCTTGTCTACACAGACGGTATCAACACGCGCCAGGCCTTCGATGGCCGGCAAATCCTGCACAAGGACGTTCCGCCTGGCCAGCAGGACAGCGCTGGCGGCAAAGGCCAGAGCCGCCAATATGGCCAGGCCCTGGGGGACCATGCCTACCACTCCTGCAACGGTTCCCGAGATAGTGTCCGGCAGGGGCATGTTGTCTTCCAACTGGCCCAAGAATAGGATCGCACCCACCGGTATCATCAGCCAGGTAACCCAGCGGATGATGCGGCTGATCCCTTTCCGCAGCTCGGAGTTTGCCAGCTTGAAACGGCGAGCCTCGGCGGAAAGCTTCTGAGCGTAGGCGTCCTTGCCGACCTGGGTGGTCCGCACCCGGCCACTCCCGGCCACAATGAAGCTTCCGGATAGCATCCCATCGCCGGGCTTCTTCACCACCGGCGCCGACTCCCCGGTCAGCAGAGACTCGTCGGCCTCCAGGCCTTCCGAGGTGAGAGCGATGCCGTCGGCGATCACCTGGTCCCCGGCGGCCAGCTCCAGCACATCGCCGAGCACGACCTCGCCGGCGGGAATTTCGAAGCGCTTGCCGGCTCGCACAACCTGCGCCTTGGGCGCCGTGAGCACGGAAAGGCGATCGAGAGTGCGCTTCGCCCGGACCTCCTGCACCGACCCGATAAGAATATTGCCGAGGAGGGCGAAGCCGAAGAGAGCGTCCCGGTACGAGCCCACCGCTAAGATGATTATGAGCAACGCGCCGAGGATGATGTTGAGCCGCGTGAAAACGTTGGAGAAAATGATGTTAACGAGGCGCCGGCTGGTTACCTGGCGGATCGCATTCACCTCACCCCGGGCAACGCGCTCTTTCACCTCGGCATCGCTGAGGCCATCAGAGGATGCCGGAAAGTCTTGATTTGTGATTTCCCCCCGCTGGGGCACGGTCGATTCCAAGTCGGACATTTCAGTCTCGTCTTCTAGCATATTACCCATGTTAGCATGTTTTCGCCAGTCAATCTCCCTTCTTATAAGATCTCTCTATAACGTATACTATGGTGGTATGAAGTGGTATGAAAGAGAGTTGCTGATCATTTGAAAGGAGAGGGTTTGCAATGACAGAGCCAGATGTGACCGCAATCAACATCCCCTTCCCGGAAGCTGCCGACCTGCACTTAAGGATAACCGTTGGCGCATGCCGCATCAGGATCACGCCGGGGGAAGGCGAGGCCTGGGTGACAGGCAGTTACCGCGACCCATCACATGCCATTCCCTGCCGGATTTTCCAGGAGGGCGGAACGGTAAGGATCAGCCAAGACCAGAATTTCGGAAACATTTTCGGCATCTTCAGCGGCATCCCCACGCTCGAGCTGGCGCTGGGTAAAGCGAAGGCTTACTCCCTAACAATGGAGACCGGAGCCAGCGAGATCAGGGCGGATCTCGGCGGCTTGCCACTGAACCGGTTTGTCTTCAAACACGGGGCAGGCAAAACTGATATTGATTTCTCCTCACCCAACCCCGAAGCAATGAGCCTGCTCAGTGTTGGAGGAGGCGCCGCCAGCATGGAGATGACCAACCTTGCCAACGCCAACTTCGCCGAGGCAACTATCGACGGCGGGGCGGCCGCCTATAAGTTCGACTTTGGGGGAACGCTGCAGCGTGACGCTCACGTGCGGATATCCACCGGCATGTCGTCCGTCGACGTCATCGTGCCGGCTGCCACCGCCGCCAAGATCACTCCGGAGTCGGTGCTCGGCGGGATGAACATCGGCGACGGCTTCACCAAGAGGGAAGGAGCCTTCTGGACCCCTGCCGCAACGGCCGGGACCTCGGCGGTGCTGACCATTCACACGAACGTGGCCCTGGGCTCATTGAATCTACGCCTGAAGTAGGGTTGAGAGTGCCATTCTGAAACTTCGCCCTTCTTCTCTAGCCAGAATTCTTACAGACAAGGAGGGGTCTCAGAATGACTGCCCCATCCGATTGCTGGCGGCTCTTGGTTCGGGTCCCGGTCAAATGACGTGCGCAAATCCCACGAAATACCGTGGGCATGGAGCGTAGTCTCGCCGGCACACCCTCGCATGGCGGCCGAGTATTCTTCTCGCGTGGAGTCGATTGATTTGCCAGAGGTGACTGACGCAGACGTGGAGGATCGACATGAATGATAACCTGGGATCGGAAGAGTGAAGACCATTCTTCCGGCAGCCATCCTGATGCCAATAGGCGCTGCCGGCCGGAAAGGTTAATAATCGCCCTTGGATCCAGCTTCAATCCGGCTAAGAAGGGCGGTGCCGCACGCCTGCTCCACGGGGAATCATCGACCTGGTCCAACGCTTCGACCGCAACATACAGGCCTACCATTCGGGCCAATACAACGAGGCCCAGGCGCGCCACGAATTCATCGACCCCTTCTTCAAGGCCCTCGGCTGGGAGATGGACAATACCGCCGGCTACGCCGAGTCCTACAAGGACGTGATCCAGCGCCAGATCGACGCCGCCGGCACCAGATCGAGAGGCTGGTATATGAACTGTATGAGCTGATGGACGAGGAGATAAGGATAGTGGAGGGCCGGTAGCCGGCCAGCGATGGGCTCGCTGCCGGTAGGGTAGGCCTTCAGCCTACATCCCCCCTTTGGGGGTAAGGGGGAATTGGGCATAGGCTCTAACTAAGGGAGTGAATGTAGGAGCGATGAGTGTGGGTATACCCCGAGTCAATCGAGAGGGCATCCGCCTGAGGCAGACCGTGCCCCAACGTCCAGTATTTGGGTGAGTCTCACTATCCGGCACTCGCCTAGGCCTTAAGTTGGCACACATCGGGCGATAAGAGGTGAACCTCATCATTTGACTGCGCACTCACCATCACCCCTAACCCCTCAAGGGGAATGTAGGCTAAAGCCGTACCCTACCTGGTTGGTGCCATGACTACCAGCTTGGTGCTTGCCGGCCTGGCGGCCGGCGGTTCGACAAGTCAAACCCCACAGGGTAATCCGCCTTGACCCATGGCCCTTCCCCCCGCCCCTCGGACGGCAGTCAGAACAAATTCCGACCCACAAGATGTTCCCCCCTTTGACCCTTTGACCCCTTGTCCCTTTGACCCTTCGTTCTAGTTACTAGCACCCTCCCAGTCAATGCCAAGCTGCTATAATAAATGTCAGGAGGGTCCGGTGCGATGCTTCTCGCCGCGGAATGGGTGCTGCCAGTCACAAGCGAGCCGATCAGGAACGGTGCAGTTGCCGTGCAGGGAGACTCCATCAAAGCAGTGGGGCCCAGGGATAAGCTGCTTGCCGCCTTCCCCTCCGAGAAGACCGTCGACTTTGGCGAGTCTATCCTCATGCCCGGGCTGGTCAACGCTCACTCTCACCTCGATTACACGATCATGCGCGGGCTGCTCGACCGCTATCCCTTCTTCCCCTGGATCAGCACTCTTACCAAGCTAAGGAAAGGGCTCTCGGACGAGGACATGCTGGCCTCCGCCAGGTGGGGCGCCGTCGAGGCGATCAGGTCCGGAATCACCGCTTTGGGTGACGCCGGGGAGACAGGCGCTTCTTGCCGGGCCATGTCAGAAGCTGGCTTGCGCGGGGTCTTCTATCAAGAGGTATTCGGCTTCCGGCACGACGAGATCGCGCCCGCCATGAAGAAGCTGGAAGGCCGGTTGGAGGCCCTTCAATCGGTAAAGAACAACCTGGTGCGGCTGGGGATATCCCCGCATGCCCCCTTCACCGTCAGCCCTGGGCTATTCCGAACAATTGGCGACTATGCCGCCCGCCACGACTACCCCCTGTGCATACACATCGCCGAGTCTCCCGAAGAAGATCTATTGATGTCCGCCGGAACGGGGGTCTTTGCCGATTTCATAAACCAGTGGGGCGCCGAGTGGACACCCCCCGGCGTGAGCGCCGTAGGCTACCTCGACGGCATCGGCATTCTCGACCGGAGACCGCTGCTGGCCCATTGCGTGCACGTGAGCGAAGCCGATATCGCCATCCTGCTGCAAAGCGGCGCGGCAATCGCCCACTGTCCAAAATCCAACGCCAAGTTCGGCCACGGTCTTGCCCCTTTGCCAGCCTTCCTGAGCGCCGGGTTGACCGTCGGGCTCGGCAGCGACGGCGTGGCCAGCAACAACACCCTCGATCTCTTCGACGAGATGCGGGTGGGCTTGCTGCTGCAGCGGGCCAGTCAAGCCGGCTTCCCGATCCTCACGGCGCGCCAGATGGTGGAGCTGGCCACAACCGGCGGGGCAGCCGCCTTGGGGATAACAAGCACTACTGGCTCCCTGGAGGCCGGCAAGAGCGCCGATCTCATCGCCGTGAGTCTCGGCAAAGCGCATAACAGCCCTACTTATGATCCTTACTCCGCCCTGGTCTACACCGCCAATCAGGACGACGTGCAGTTCACCATGGTGGCCGGGCGGGTGCTCTACGAGAAAGGGAGAGTGACCTCCTTGGATGAAGAGAAGCTCCGGACGGTGGTTAGCAATCTGGCCCGTAAATTAGAGACAGCCGGCATAGGAGGATAGAGCATGCTGAACGAAGAGCGGCGGAAAGAGGTCCTCGATTTCTCGCAAACACTGGTACGGCTACCGAGCGAGCAGGGCAGCGAAGGGGCGGTGGCTGAGGCAATCAAGGCCAAGATGGCGCAACTCGGCTATAAAGACTCATGGATCGATCGCTGGGGGAACGTCACCGGCCATCTCAAAGGCTCGGGCGCCACCGGTAAGGGGCCGGTGCTCTTCGACGGCCATATCGACACCATCGGCATCACCGGCGAATGGGCGCATGACCCCTTCGGCGCGGAGATTGCCGGAGGCAGGATGTACGGCCGAGGGACCTCCGACATGAAGTGCGCGGTTGCTGCGATGGTCTGCGCGGCCGCCTTCGCCGCCCAGGATGGCGCCCTCAACCGCGATGTGTTCGTCTCCGGGACGGTTCAGGAGGAGACCGTCGAGGGACAGGGCTTCAAACACGTGGTCGGCGCTGCCGGACCCGAGTGGGTGATCATCGGGGAGGCGAGCGATCTACACTTGGTAACCGCCCAGCGGGGCCGCGCCAGGTTGCTAGTCAACACCTTCGGCGTCCCGGCCCACACCTCCACGCCCCATCTGGGCTTAAATGCGGCGAAGAAGATGGCCAAGCTTGTGCTGGCCATCGACGAGATTCCCCCTACGAAGGACGACATCCTCGGATCATCGGTGTTGGAGCTAACGGAGCTCATCTCCAGTCCCTACCCGGGGACGTCCGTCGTGCCCGATGGCTGCCGGGCCTCCTACGACCGACGGCTCCTGCCCGGCGAGAGCGGAGAATTGGTGGTGGGGGAGATTCAGAAGGTTATAGACGAGATGGCCGCCGACGACCCGGAGCTGCGGGCCTCAGCCTGCCTGGCCGAGACTCATTTCACCACCTACACCGGAGTGGAGATGGTGGCGCAGGAATTCAGCCCCGCCTGGGTGACGCCCCGCGATCATCCGCTGGTCACGTCCGCCGCCAGGGCCTTGCAGGAGGCGGGAATCGAGCCGGTCTTCGACAATTACCGGTTCTGCACCAACGGCAGCTACAGCGCCGGGGTGGCCGGGATACCGACGATCGGGTTCGGTCCCGGGAAGGAAACGCTGGCTCACATCATTGACGAGTACCTCGATGTCGAGGACTTGCTGAAGGCTGCCGAGGGGTATTATGCACTGGCAAGCATGAAGTAGGCGGGAGAGCAGGCATGGGCAGAGTAGTCCGCAACATACTGGAGCTGGCCGGCGACACTCCGCTGGTGAGGCTGAACCGTGTCACAAAAGGATCGCCCGCCGAAATCTGGGCCAAGCTGGAGTTCTGCAATCCCAGCGGCAGCCTGAAAGACCGCATAGCAGTCGACATGATCGAGCAGGCCGAAAAGCGCGGCGAGCTGGGGCCTGGTTGCACCATAATCGAGGCCACCAGCGGCAACACCGGCATCGCCTTGTCGTTGGCAGCGGCGGTCAAGGGATACCCGATGATCGTCGTGATGCCGGAGGGTATGAGCGAGGAGCGCAAGAAGATTATCCGCGCCCTCGGAGCCAGAATAGCCTGCACGCCGGGTGCGGAAACGGACGTCGAGAGGGCGGTGGAGAAGGTCAAGGAAATGGTGGCGGCCGATCCCAAGCTGTGGGCGGCGGGCCAATTCACCAACCCGGACAATGTGGGCGCTCATAGACGCGGGACGGGGCCTGACTTGTGGGAGCAAACGGGCGGCAAAGTGGATGCCATCGTGCAGGGCGTGGGGACCGGCGGCACCATCTCCGGCGTGGGCCAGTACTTCAAGAGCCGCAACCCGACTGTGCGAATTGTGGCAGTGGAGCCGGCGGAGTGCGCCGCCCTTTCCGGGGGCGAGTGCGGAAGGCATCGCATAGAGGGCATTGGCGACGGCTTTGTGCCGCCGATTCTCGACCGCAGTGTGATCGACGAGGTCATCATGGTGCCGGACGAGGAGGCAATTCTCATGGCTCGCCGGCTGATGTGCGAGGAGGGCGTACTAGGCGGCATCTCGGCCGGGGCCAACGTCTGGGCCGCGCTGCAAGTGGCGGAATCCCTTCCAAGTGGGGCCCAGGTCATCACCTTCATCCCCGATAGCGGCATGCGCTACTTCAGCACAGACCTTTTCGCCAATGTCTAGAGGGAGAGGCATGGCATGCCTCGTGCTAATGCGTAGGCCATGGACGCGGTGCCGTAGGACGCACTGAGTCCCCCCTTAGTCCCCCCGTACACGGGGGGAAACAGACTCCCTCCCCGTGTACGGGGAGGGCCGGGGTGGGGGAACAAAGCTGGCCGGCATCCAGCAGTGCGGGGAGGTCGCGAAATGTCCCGTATCGTCGGAGCTGTTAGCACCGGTCAAACGCCGAGGCCGGATATCGTTCCCGCCTTGCGCGAGTTGCTCGGCCCGGATTTCGAGTTATTGGAGCGCGGGGCGCTGGATGGTATTAGCCAACAGCAGATAGACCATCTTGCCGCCGCAGACGACGACCAGGATACGGTAGTCACACGGGTGTTCGACGGGACCTTTGCCGTGATCAATACCCGGCAGCTCACACCACTAGTCCAAGAGGCTATAGATGAGGCCGTTGACCTCGGGACACAGGCCGTCGCCCTTCTCTCCACCACGGAATTCCGCGGGCTTCATGCCGATGTTCCTCTCGTTCTCCCGCTGTCGCTATTGATGGAAAACGTCAATAAGCTGCTTCCCTCCGGCAGTCTCGGCGTCCTTGTGGCTCTGCCCACGCTCGAACAGCAAGCCGTGAATCGCTGGCAGACCTCCGAGCGGCTGGTTCAGGTGACGTACGCCTCGCCCTCCGGCGATCCCCGGGACATCGAGCGAGCCGGGCATTTCTTCGCCTACCACAAAGTGGACGCGGTGGCGCTAAACGGAATCTCCTACACCAGGGCGCAGGCCAAAATCATCGGCGACATCGTGAAGAAGCCGGTAGTCATTCCCAAGGTCCTGCTGGCCCAGAGACTGAGGGAGATTTTGGGCTGAGAGCGTCCGGGGCGATGGGCGTTGTCATTCCGAAGGAGCGGCGATAATAGACAATGGACGCGGATCGCACGGGGCAGCGACTGAGGAATCCGTCCCTGGCAGAGTGAGCGCAGTGAACAGGAACGGATTCCTCAGCCCGCCCGATTCTTGTGGCATGCACTGTCCCCTCAGTATGGCGGGGCTTTCGGAATGACATATCAGTAATTCGCGCGCAGCCAGCGCGGCGGGGACAGGGCACGCCGTGTCTCTAGCAATGGCCGGCAGCCGGCCGGCGGCCCGATAAATCAGGCCCTACAAAGCACCGTGCCCGCCCTACCTTGACCCTTGACCCTCTACCCTTTCCTGGGCGCTATTGCAGAATGACAATGCAGGGAATGACAAATTGCCTTACCCGGATGTATAATCCCATTAGCTAGTTGTCTTTTCTGGAGCGCCATTCGCCGGCGCTTCTTGATTCTATCCAGCAGTCCTCGGTAGTCGTCCTTTGAACCGGAGGTCGATCATGCAGATTCAAAACATCGGTGTTGTCGGCGCGGGAACCATGGGAAATGGCATCGCCCAAGCATTTGCTCAGGCCGGATTCCCCGTCACAATTGTGGAAATCGACGAGGCACAATTGCAGCGGGGGCTGGCCAATATCCGCAAGAACCTGAACAAAGCGGCAGAGAAGGGACAGCTCGCCGCCGGCGATGTCGAAGCCGTAATGGCCCGCATTTCGTCCAGCACCCGCCTCGAAGACCTGGCCAAGGCTGACCTGGTCGTGGAAGCCGCCTGAGCAAATGC
>JAMCWQ010000006.1 GCA_023480825.1 Chloroflexota bacterium
GCCACCTTCCGCTGCGCCGGGTCGAACTTGTCGATGTTGGCGTAGGTCACAAAGAACGAATAGGTGTTCCACAGTGTCAGCATGAACTTGCGAACAACTTCTCCGACCAGGTCCACCGAGAACCGCCTGGCGTTGCCCGGAGGTGACGCCGTGTAGAGGTACCACCTCAGAGCATCCGCTCCATGGACGTCCAGTACCGACCAGGGGTCGACGACGTTGCCGCGCGACTTGCTCATGCGCTCGCCGTTCTCCCCCAATACGAGGCCCAGAACGACGCAGTTGAGGAAGGTTGGCTCGTCGAACAGCAGGGTGGCTATGGCGTGCAGTGAATAGAACCAGCCCCTTGTCTGGTCCACCGCCTCCGAGATGAAGTCCGCCGGGAAGCGGTGCTTGAAATCGTCCGCGTGCTCGAATGGATAATGCCATTGGGCCACTGGCATAGAACCGGAGTCGAACCAGCAATCGAGGACTTCCTCAACACGCTTCATCACCCCGCCGCAGCTCTTGCAGGTGAGCTCGATCTCGTCCACAAACGGCCGGTGAGGGTCGAAATCCTCCGGCAGCGGTGTATTCGCGCGCGAGCTTAGTTCACTAAAGCTGCCGATCATCTCCTCGGCACCGCAACTCTGGCAAATCCACATCGGTAGAGGTGTGCCCCAGAAGCGCTCGCGGGAGACGGCCCAGTCTTGAATTCCTTCCAGCCAGTTGCCGAACCGCCCCTCTTTGATGTGGGAAGGGTACCAGTTGATCTTCTCGTTGTTCTTGATCAGCTTGTCCCGAATGCGCGACATCGAGATGAACCACGAAGCGCGGGCGTAGTACAGCAAGGGCGTGTCGCAGCGCCAACAGAACGGGTAGGTATGGACGATTTTGGCGACGCGGTAAAGCATGCCGCGGTCCTCGAGGTCCTTGATGATCCTCGGGTCGGCATCCTTAACAAACATGCCCGCCCAGGGGCCGACTGCCGGGGTGAATCTCCCTGTCAGGTCTACCGGTTGCAACACCGGCAGATCGTACTTGCCGGCCGTGATCATGTCGTCCTCGCCGAATGCCGGCGCCGTGTGCACGATTCCGGTGCCATCCTCGGCAGTCACGTAGTCGGCCGCGACCACGTAGTGCGCCGGCCTGTCCGGCTTGACGAAGTCGTAGGGCGGCTGGTACTTCTTGCCGATAAGCTCCTTCGCCGGAATGCTTCGCAGGATCTCGTATTGTCCAACCAGCGCCTTGTCTAGCAGCGCTTTGGCCAGGATCAGTTTCTCGTTCCCGTGCTGCACAAGAACGTATTCCAGGTCGGGGTGAATGGCTAACGCCACGTTGCCCGGCAGGGTCCAGGGAGTAGTGGTCCAAGCCAGGAAGGCGACCGAAGGGTCCTCCTCGAGGGGGAAGCGCACATAAATGGAGGGGTCTTCTACTTCGGCGTAGCCCTGAGCCACTTCGTGGCTGGAGAGAGGCGTGCCGCAGCGCGGGCAGTAGGGAACTACCTTATGCCCACGGTAGAGCATCCCGCTCTCCCAAATCCGCCTCATGATCCACCACACCGATTCGATGTAGTCGTTAGACATGGTCCAGTAGGCATTGTCCATGTCTACCCAGAAGCCGATGCGGTCCGTCATGCGCTGCCACTGCTCGACATAGGCCTTCACCGACTGACGGCACTTCTCGTTGAACTTGGCGATGCCGTAATCCTCAATTGCCTGCTTGTCGTGGAAGCCCAGTTGCTTCTCTATCTCCAGCTCCACCGGCAGGCCGTGGCAGTCCCAGCCACTCTTGCGAGGTACATAGTAACCCTGCATTGTCTTGTAGCGGGGAAAGATGTCTTTGAAGACGCGTGCGAGAACGTGGTGTACGCCGGGGAGGCCGTTGGCTGTAGGCGGCCCTTCGTAAAACACGAAGTATGGACCCCCCTCACGCTCTTTGAGGCTCCGTTCGAAGATGTGATTCTTGTCCCAGAATGCGAGGGTTCTTTCCTCTAACTCTGGAAAACTTACCTTGCTGTCAACTGCTTTAAACATCATACCGTCCGCTTAGATTATCAAAATTGGCCGCGATTGTCAACGAGACCGGCCTACCCCAGGCTATGGAATCGGCTGATTCACCCACTGCATGGGGTCGACTGCTACCGTACCGATTCTCACCTCCCAGTGCAGGTGAGGCCCGGTCGATAGACCCGTATTGCCCACCTTCCCGATCACCTGGCCCTTCTGGACTATGTCTCCTTCCTTCACATCGATCGAGGAGAGATGGAAGTAGGCCGTATGGAGGCCAAGGCCGTGATCGATAATTACACAGTTGCCACGGACCTGTAGCCGGCGGGCCAGCACCACGCGCCCGGCGGCATCCGACTGAACGGGTGTGCCCTCGTCGATTGCCAGGTCGATAGCGTCGTGGTAGCTGTTCACCGGACCATCGTTGTAGGCGCGGCGACTGCCAAATTCGGTGCTCACCTCGGCACCTGTCACAGGCACCACAAAAGGACCTTGCCAGAGCTTGGACGGCGTCACCTCCGCGTAGAACGGCTGGACCAGGTCCCATTCCTGCTGATCGAGCGTGGGATCCAGTAGCGACTGCCTGTCGTCCGGCACCGGGAAACGTTGTATCGGGAACTGTGCCGCCACCACAGTGAGTTGGAGGTTGAAGGTCCGTGCCGTTCCTAATTCGTCGGTGACGACCACCGTGACCGCCCGCCTCCCGGTGCCGGCATAAGACTCCACCGGCAGCAGGGCGAGACAACTTGTGCCATCCCCGGCCACCGCGACGTTCGATCCTGCGTAATTGACTTGCGCCGAAACCGGCTTATCAGACCTTACGAGAACCGTCGAGGTCCGCCCCTGGGAGACGACCGCCGGCGACAGGCCGGCTGTGGCGACCGCAGGCAGCGGCCAACCCCGGTCCTCCAGCTTCTCTCTCCCCAGAAGAGTTAGGAGCACCTCATACCTCGTGCCCTTGAGCTCGGGGTGGTACTCGAACCGGGCCCGCTCGAAGTATTGAACCGTGAGCCCGTTCTCCCGAAATTCCTGTGTGATGGGATAGCCAAAGACCGTTAGACCGCCGTTGTTTTCCCAGAAATACTTGAATCCGTTCGCCAAGGAGTGTCCGGTCTCCGGGAAGTAGGCCGATTGAGCGCTGCTCGCAAAAGGCGTGACCCGGGTCTGACTCTGTCCGCCCAGCTTCTCCGATCCCAGATGGCCAAGCTCAACCTCGTACGGCGTGCCGGCGAACTCCGGATGGTGCTCGAAGCGAGCACGCTCGAAGTATTGGGTGAGGTAAGTCTTCCCATCGGTGGGGCTCTTCTCCTCGAATGCCTCGGTCAAGGGGTAGCCAAAGGCCGGTAGTCCCCCGTGGCCTGACCAGAAGCCGTAGAACGCCGTCGGGACGTAATGGCCGGTTTCCGGGAAGTAATGCCCTGCCGCCCCCGCTTGCAGAGGGACGGACGCAGTGGGGGGAGTCGCCGCCGGCGCCGAGGCAGAAGCCAACGGCGCAGCCGGGGAAATGGCCGAAAACAACATGACCACGCAGACGATAAGCAGGCAGGTCTTCGTCAATCGATGTCTATCTTTCATGAGTTCACCCCCCGTCGCTTTGCTAGTCCCTCATAATACGCTTACAGAGCAATTCGCCACCAGCCTTCAGTGCCGCTAACGTCCGGACACTCGACTTCAGCGCTTGTCTCTTTCCCCCCGTGTACGGGGGGATTAAGGGGGGAAACTGCCGGGGGAGCCATTACTTACCCCCAACCCTCCCCACCCCGGCCCTCCCCGTATACGGGGAAGGAGGCCCGTGCTCCGAATAGCAGCCTACTATTGCGGGCAAACAGGCCAGCCGCTATGTAACCCACTTCACCACCTCGCTCAGGGCCCGGCGAGGCCTGGGCCGGGGCTGGCGGGCGGCATGACCGACCGGGATCATGGCGACGGGACGCAGGTGAACGGGAATTTCGAGTATGGCCGATACAGCTTCCTCATCAAAGGCTCCCACCCAGCACGTCCCCAAACCCATGCTCGCGGCCTGCAGGAGAATGTTCTGCACGGCCGCCGCGGTGTCCTGAATGCAATAGAGTGTTGCTCCTCGCTGGGCATAGCGCTCTGCGGACCGCTTCGGATCGGCACACACGACGATCACCACCGGCGCCTCGGCCAGGAAATCCTGCCCTCCGGCCGCGTCCACTAGCTTCTTGCGAGTGGCCAAGTCCCTGACCACGTAGAAGAACCATGGCTGCCGGTTCCCACCGGATGGAGCGAGGATGGCGGAATTCAGGAGAGTGCTAACCTGCTGGTCCGTGACCTCCTCACTTGTGTAATGCCGGACGCTGAGCCGGTTTCGAATCACGTCTAGAACGTCATGTTCCATTTCCTATTCCTTCCGGGGATTCCAGCCGTCCAGTCCCCATTTCTTCAATGTGCTGATCAGGCGATGGCTCGTGAGATCGAGATGGATAGGAGTCACAGATATCCGGTTTTGGTCGATGGCCGCGATATCCGTCCCCGCCGCAGCCTCTCCCCCTGGCCTTTCTCCCCCTATCCAGTAATACTTCCGCCCATAGGGGTCTGTGCGCTCTATCAGCTTATCCTTATATAGTCTTTTGCCCAGCCGGGTTACCTCGACGCCGGTGATCTGCCCGATAGGCACGTTGGGCACATTGACATTGAGTATAACGTCCCCGCCTATTCCAAAGTGCTCAACCTGGCGAAGCAGATGGGCGGCGAAATTCGCCGCCGGGCCGAAGCCCCAACCCTCCCCGCGCGTCAGCGAGACGGCGATGGCCGGCAACCCGGAGATCAGGGATTCCATGGCCGCCGCCACCGTGCCGGAGTAGGTGATGTCTTCGCCGAGGTTCGCCCCCATGTTTATCCCCGCCACGACTAGGTGCGGCTTCCGGGGCAGAAAGCCGAGGACGCCAAGGCTCACACAATCGGATGGTGTGCCATCGGTGGTGAAAGCGGGAAAACCATCGGCCAGCTCCACCTCGCGCACCCGTAGCGGGCGGTCCATGGTCTTGCTATGGCCGCACACAGACCAGTTATGCTCCGGGGCAATGATTGATACATCCCCAATTGGCGCCAGCGCCCGCCGCAATGCCAGCAGTCCCGCGCTATCGATGCCGTCGTCATTCGTCACGAGTATATGTAATCTCTGCATAGTCGCCGGCGATTATACTACGTCCTAATTCACTACGTGAAGTCTTTAGACACGTGCACGAAGCCTGTGGGCCTACCTTTTCCCCGTCTCGCTGCAGACCTGGAGAGTGGCGTAATACCCCCTCCTTCGGAAAGTCTCTCCCCAACGTCACCGGACTACAGCAGAACCAACACGGGCTGCGTGCGGAGCTTGCCAGTGGTGCAAGGCAAAGGTCAACGCTATGGCGAGAAATTGCTTTCGGCGGAGAAGCGCCGTCCGGGTTCTCCAGCGCCTGCACCGTATATGCTGCTAGCAAATTGGCCAGCAGATCAGTAGAAACAGGAGTAGTCTCGTTCCCATAAGTGACCTCTTGACAGGTATGCTAAGATACATATCGGTTTGGGCGGAACCTGTAATCCTCGCTAAGACTCACCCGCCGTCAACTGAATATCGAGTAGCCACAGGCCGGCAAGTACACCGAAGTACTCTGGGAGGTACAACCATGCTACGTCGCATCAGTCTCTCGGGTGTCCAACGCTGTGTTAGCATACTCCTCGTCATCTCCTTGGTCACTAGCCTTTTCCCCTCGACGGTTTTCACGGCTGCGCCCGTGCCGCAACCCTCCGCTTCAAGTAGTGCGCTTCCGCCTAGTTCGTCCGCAGGCGAGCCACTCCGCAAGGCGACTCCTGTCAGCTATGCGCTGGCTGCTCCTAATTCCCTCGCACCTCACCAGATTGGTCTCGAGGAAATGAAGACTCCTGGGCCAGACACTGTGACAGCCTTCACTACTACCGAGGCGATTGCTACTCCCCTAATCGGCGGGTACCTTGGAACCAACAACTGGCTTGGTACCAGCGGTAAGGTGGCGCAGGAGAGCAGTGCGGGGCAATGGACGAAACTGGCCGATATCGGCTGGAGCGTCAAGCAGATAGTTCGCTCGCACAAGGGGACATATTATGCCGTGGTGTTGCCACAGGAGAACTTCTTCTATGCCGGTGCGCTATACAAGTCCACGGACGGATCGAACTGGACCTGGCTCTATGGGAAGGATGGTGCCCACCCCAATGACCTTGGATCCGTAAACCAGGTGGCTGTGGTTGGAGATGCGCTATTCATCGCCGTCGCGGGACACCATGTGGAAGCAGGTGGCCAGGACTATTCTGGTATATATGTCAGCGGCGACGAAGGGGCTCATTTCTATAAGATTTTCACCCCTGATAAACACTCTTACTACATCGACCACGTAATGAGCATTAGTGTCTCTCCTGCTAACGGCAACTACATGTGGGCATCCACCAACGCCTGCTTTCAATCCTGGGCAAATGACGATATCTACAAGTCAGAAAACGGTGGGCTAAGCTGGACCCGCGTGTTCATAACGTCCACGGCTATTATCGGAGTATTCGCTGATCCCAAGAGTCCTCGGGCGGCGTACGCAGTCTGTGCGAGCGGCGTCGAACGAACTACCGATGGGGGCACCACCTGGAGTCAAACGGTCCCCACGACCGGCAATGACTACAACCGCATGGACCAGCAGAGATTGGCCATCGAGGTGACGGGCGATTCTACCAAGCTCTGGCTGGCGCGCGGTTTCCCCGGAGCGCTGGGGAATGGCGTTGAAGCGATAACTATTGATTCGCAGGACAACATCACCTCTACGCACAGCACCATCCTCACTGCGAGCGGAGACGAGGCTATTTGTGCAATTAGGAGGGCCAGCGATGGCGCGCTCTGGGCCGGTGCCGACAGCGGCGATGATATCAACGGTAACCAGAACCTGTTCAAGTCAACGGACGGCGGGCAGACCTGGACGGACATGACCGGGGACATGGCCGATGCCGGCTCTTCTCTTCATGATTCCAAAGGACCGATGCGAATAAAGGCCATCATGTCCGAGGGGCTCCCACCCGATCCCCGCGCCTGGTACGGCTGGCAAAACGGGAAGCTCCTTGGATGCCCAGAATGCCTGAATGCCATGTTCAACGAGCCTGTCAACACCACCACAGGCAATTTCTTCTATGGCTGCGAGGACCTGTCCATTCCCGGCCCCGGCGGGCAACCGATGGTAATCGAGCGCAGCTACAACTCGCTGGACACTAGTACCCTTGGCCCCTTTGGGCGCGGCTGGATGCTGAACTACAGTGCTTCACTCAAGGAACTAACTGACGACTCAGTAATGCTAAAGGATGGTGACGGGCGCGTCTTCGTGTTCCAACGCAATCCTGACGGAACCTACTCGTCCCCCCCGGGCTCCCGCAACACTCTAACCAAGAACGAAGACAGCACTTTCACGTCTAAGCTCGAGGATCAGACCGTCCTGGATTTCGATGCCGGTGGCAGACTCACCTCGATCGTTGATAAGAACAGCAATGAGCTGAGCTTTACCTACGATGGGGAAGAGCTAGCGTCGCTAACCGAGGTAACAGGGGCCAACAACCGGACCTTGACGTTTGAGTACAACACCGATGGCTTCATTTCTCAGATCGCCGATCCATTGAACCGCACAATCCAGTACAGCTATACGGATGGTGACCTTACTTCCGTCATCGATATGGCAGGCAAGGTCACTACCCTAACTTACGACGACGCCCACCATTTGCTCACGATTATCGATGCTAATGGTCACACCCAGGCCGACAATACGTATGACGATCTTGGCCGAGTGATATCTCAGAGGGACGCCAAACAGAACGAGACAAGCTTCTCCTACAGTTCGCTGTACGATCCGGTAAATCGCACGACAGTGATCACCGACGCGCGTGGCGGTGTATCCAGATACTACTACGATGAGAACTATCGGACCATCACGGAGACCAATCAGCTCGGCCGGTCTCAGTCCTACGTTTACGATGACAACGACAATCGAGTCCAGGTGACCAACCTCAATGGGGAAGTGGGCAAGATGTCCTATGATGCCAATGGCAATCTTACGGGCATCTACGATCCCCTGGGCTACACACGCAACTTTACTTACGACTCCAACAACAATATGATCGCCAAGTGGTGGACTCTGGAGAATTCCCAGAACCTCCTTGCCAATGACAATTTCGAGAACTGGACCGGCAGTAGCCTTAACAACTGGACCGTGGCCGGCTCCCCCGGTCTAAGCAAAGAGACCTCGATACCGAATCTTCGCTATGGACTTGCCTCTGCCAAGCTAAGCTCGGCCACGCCCGTGGAAGGCGTGATCAAGCAGACGGTCGACGTCTCCCCCAGCACGACCTACGTGATTAGCTACGATGTCAAGTCGCAAGGCTTAACAGGCACGGGCCCGCATGGGAAAGTGGTGGTCTCGGAGGTGGATTCCTCGGGTGTCGTCGTTGCCGATCGAACCGGTGTTTTTGCCAATATCACCGGAGATAACGACTGGTCAGGGAAATCCGCCTCGTTTACCACGGGTAGTACTACCGTAAAAGTGACCGTTAAGGCGGTGCTCGGCTACAACAGTACAGCCAGCGGCACGGTGTGGTTCGACGGAATAACGATCGAACCGGGAAGCACGGCCAGCGCCTACTCGAAGGGCGAGAGCTATGGTTACGACGAGCAGGGGAATCTAACATCGGTAACTGACGCCATGGGGAAGGTGACAACATTCGACTATGACGAGCACGGCAACCAGATAAGTGTCACCGACCCTCTGAGCCGCACAACCAGCTTTGGCTATGACGATTACGGCAATCTGATCTCCATTACGGATCCCGACGGTAAGGTCCAAACCAGGGAATACGACCAGGTGGGCCGGCTTATAGAGGCTACGGATCCCTTAAGCCATACCGTCTCCTTCGGTTACGACGACCAAAACAGGCTGACCTCCGTAACCGATGCCCTTGGGCACGCCAGCTACGCCGAGTATGACGATGTGGGTAACCGTACGGTGGTCACAGATACCAACGGGAACGCCACGCGGTTCACGTACGACGAGAAGAACAATCTCAAGACCACGACCGATGCGCTGGGCAACGTCACCACTTATGATTACGATTCTCACGATAATCTCATGAGCGTCACCGATGCCCTAACCCATACCACAAGCTACGAGTACGATCTGACTGATAGGCTTATTGCGTTGACCGATCCTCTCGATAACGTCACCAGATACGGCTACGATGCCATCGGCAACACCACCGTGATCACCGATGCTAATGGCCATGTTACCCATTTTGATTACGACGCCGATAACAACCTCACCCTTATCACCTACCCCGATTCCACCGTTCAGTACACCTACGATTCGCTCGGCAACCCCACAAAGATGACTGACCAGTATGGCAGCACGACGTATACCTACAACGCCCTTTCCCAGCTCTTAAAGGTTAAGAGGCCGGGCGGTCTAACGGTCCAGTACACTTACGACGATGCCGGGCAGAGGACCTCCATGACCTACCCGGATACCACCAAGACCGTGGAGTACGAGTACAACTCCCGGGGGCTACTGACGCAGCTCTCAGACTGGGCTTCCCGGGTGATGACCTATACGTGGGATGACGCCGGCCGCCTAGGCGGGTTCCACTACCCGAACAACACGGACACCACCTACACCTATGATGACGCCAACCGCTTAATTGGCATAGCGGCCACGGGACCGGGCGGCGCTACCATCAACTCCTTTAGTTACGAGCTGGACAACGTTGGCAACCGGCTGGTCATGACCGACACGGAAGGCACAACCGCCCACACCTACGATGACCTGTACCGGCTCACAGGTGTTGCCTACCCGGACAGCACCTCCGAAGAGTTTCAGTACGACCCGGTGGGTAACCGCACGGTGATGACCTCCACCTCAGGAACCACCAACTACTCTTACGATGATGCCGATAGGCTAGAGTCTGCGGGGAGCACGACTTACACCTGGGACGACAATGGCAACCTGAAGACCAAGACCATAGGCGCCAACACATTCAGCTACAGCTACGACTACGCCAACCAATTGACGGAAGTGAGTGGAGGCGGAGGAGGCGTCCACAGCTACCAGTACTACGGGGACGGGCTGAGAAAGAGGGCGACGGACCGGGGAGTGGTGACCAACTACACTTGGGACGTGGCCCTGCCGGTCCCCGTGATAATCAGCGACACCATCAACGCTTACCGCTATGGAGTTGACCTGGCGTGGGCCGGAGGCGCTGGAACTACCTCCTATTACCACTCGGACGGGTTGGGAAGCATCAGGGACCTGACCGGTCCGACGGGGAGCGTGGTGGGTTCTTATAGCTACTATGCCTTTGGAGGGGTCAGGTCCACCAGTGGCAGCCGGGAGAATCCTTTCCGCTTTGCGGGTGAGCAGCTGGAGGACACCGGCCTCTACTTCCTAAGAGCCAGGTATTATGACCCCACAACCGGTCGGTTCGTCACAAAGGACCCGGCCGGTGGTGTGGCCACGTTACCCGGGACCCTAAATCCCTACCCCTATGCTCTGAACAACCCGGTGAACAACACGGATCCCTCCGGCGAGTTCTTGGACACTATCCTCGACTTCGGCTTCATTGCCTACGATATCTACCGGATAGGTGCTGACAACATCTTCGGGAAAGAGGATAATCTAGGCGAAAACCTGCTCGCCCTCGGTGCGGATGCCTTCTGCGCTGCGACCCCCTTCTGTAGCGGGGGAGGAATGGCGGTAAGGGGCACGAGGCTTGTCGCCAGAGAGGCAGAGCACGCCCTACCCGAGGTCACCCGCTTAACGAGGGCCGGGAAGTATCCCTCGTGGACTACTGTCAGAGGGAGAATGAACAGGCTTGAGGTCGAGCGGGACCCAGGGCTCTGGTCTCAAGAGGATGTGGCGAGGATGCGGGAGGGGCGGAACCCAGCAGGCTATGAGTGGCATCATAACAACGGCCGCGGCGGACCTGATCCGCACAATCCAGTGAACCTGAGGCTGCTACCTCGTGACGAGCATCGGGCGATTCACTATGGGCGTCCCCGCCCGTAGCTCAACAGGTCGCTGCAATCCAGCGGCGCAATGATGAATGCGGTGAGTGAGGTATAGCGCATGAAGAGTGACGACATGCTAAAGCAGCAAAGGTTCTATTCGAAAGACTGGGCCGAGCGGGGCCGGCCTGACGTCATAGTATGGGATGTCCTGCCCATCGCTAAAGTGCAAGCCGTGAGGCTTACCCTAATCAGCCAGAATTCCCCGCATTGGCAGGGGGTTGACCTGGGTATCAACCCTGCTAAGGGTGGTGTCGAAGTGTGGGGAGAGTATGCCCCCAGGGGCGCCATCGTGATTTGGGAGCCGGGCACTCCAGAAGAGATCATCTGCAAATGCACCTCTAACAAGGGCTTTCTCAGGATTTCCAATATTCATGTCGACCCCCATAACTGGAAGGGACACCCACAGCTCTACACTCGATCCTATGGCTGCGGCATGCTGCTGGAGGAGAAAGGCAATCTCTTGATCTATCACTGCAACGACTGGGGCTTCGACACCAACTTCGACAAGCTGGTGTTCTCGGTAGAGAAGCTGCCATGTAGCTGATGAAAGCAGACACTCACTGAGGCAACGAAGGGTGGCCAGGTCAATCGCGTGAGATCTGGCCACCCAGAATGACAGATAGGCTGGTAAGGCAGGCTGTATTGACGCCAAGCGCACCGCCGCAACACAGATAATGAAACCAAGAGTTCACTGTGCCGAACGGTCCGGAGGTTTGAGACTTGGCACAGTGACAATGCTAGCGCTATCCCTCTGTGGGTGTCATCGCCGAACTCAAGAGTGACCCAGCAGTGCCGGATTAGATTTGACCGAGCCCGGTGGCCTCCGAGCCTCTACAGGATACACCTTGTTTGCCTCCCTCTTTGGCCTCGTTTATAATTGGCCCCGGAGGTTTTTGAATGAAACTGGCGATCATCGGTTTGGCAAATAGCGGCAAGACAACGGTCTTCAACGCCCTCACGCGCGGTCACGCCGAGGTTGCCACCTATTCCACGGCCGCCCTCGAGCCGAACGTCGCTATCGTCAAGGTCCCCTGACCCGCGGCTGGACAAGTGGCCGAGATGTTCAAATCGCGGCGGGAGGTGCCCGCCGATATCGAGTACGTTGATATTGCCGGCGTGGCCAGGGGCGCTTCGCAGAATGAGCCGTGGAGCAAGCAGTTCCTGAACTACATCGCCACCGCCGACGCCCTACTGCATGTCGTGCGGGCTTTTCGCAATGAAAGCGTGCCCCATCCGGAGGGCTCCCTCGATCCGTTGCGGGACATAGAGCTGGTCGATATGGAGCTGGCCCTCACCGACCTGCTGGTGGTGCAGAAGCGCATCGACCGCCTCGCCGATTCCATAAAGAAGACGGCTAGGTCGGAGCGGGAAGCATCGGAGCAGGAGCTTGCTGTCTTGGAAAGGATCAAGCCCCAGCTCCAACAAGGGGTGCCCATCAGACACCTGGGTTTGAATGAAGAGGAAGAAAAGCTCCTGCGTGGCTTCCAGTTCCTCACCGCCAAGCCGATGCTGATCGTGCTCAACATCGATGAGGAGCAGGTTGCAGAAGCTGAAGACATGGTCTCTCAGGTAGCGTCCAAAGTGCCGTGGCAGAACACCCGCGTTGTGGCCCTGGCGGGCAAGCTGGAGATGGAGATGTCCCAACTCGACGAGCGCGAGGCCGAGGAGTTCCGCGAGGCTCTGGGAGTGCCGGAATCCGGGTTGGACAAGGTCATCCGCGAGTCCTACAGTCTCGTGAACCTCCTTTCGTTCTTCACCGCCGGCGAGAAGGAATCGCGAGCGTGGACGGTCCGCAAAGGCTCGCCAATCCAAGTGGCGGCCGGTGTGATCCACTCCGATATGGAGCGGGGATTCATCCGGGCGGAAGTAACGAGCTACGACGACCTCGTACGCTGCGGCAGCTTCGCGGAGGCAAGGCACCATGGCGTGCTCCGCCTGGAAGGCAAAGGCTACATAGTCCAGAACGGAGATGTTATAGAAGTGCTATTCAGTGTGTAGCAGGGCGTATGGGGGGGCGAGTAGCCAGTTGCCAGTGCGCAGTAGCCAGAGGCCGGTGGTAGAGGCAGAATGGCAAAGAAGGTCATAAAGGTGTAGGCCATCTTTTGCCTGATGTCCCGGCCGGCTATGCGAGGCGGCAATAGGCACCGAAATGCGGCTTGTTGGACTGGCCCCACAATTCACGCTGCACGTGAGACGGGTTGTTCCCTCCCCGCGTGCGGGGAGGGTTAGGGCGGGGAAGCGCACGGGTAGGTCCGACCTGCACGCGGCCATCCCTTTTCGTCTTTTGGCCGGCCAATTCCTATCTAGCTGGTGCAACAAAACAATGCTGAACCCGGCTCTCAAACCGTCCCGCTCTGCCCGAATTGGCCTCTCGTTCCGCCTTGTGCCGCCGGTCCTGGCAGCCGCGGCCGCCTTCGCGCTCTACCTCGCCACCATGCCGCCCTCCATAACCTGGCAGAGTGGGGGACAGGATTCGGGCAACCTGGCTGTAGCGGTGCAGGGCCTCGGCATACCGCACCCGACCGGTTACCCCACGTACGTTCTGCTGGGAAAGCTGTTCAGCTACCTACCCTTCGGCGATTTGGCGTACCGCTTGAACGTCATGTCCGCCGTCTTTGCCGCCGGCACCGTCTTCTTCACGTATCTGCTGATCGTGGGGCTTGGGCGGATCAAAGGGGGGTATATGCCTGTGGAAAGCCCCAACCCCCCTAGCCCCCCTTTAGTAACATACCGACCCCCCCTAGCCCCCCTTATCAGGGGGGA